>QHUT01000136.1 GCA_003222055.1 Gemmatimonadota bacterium | reverse complement strand
CCGCGCGATGGCCCAGCTTGATGATCCGGGTATAGCCCCCGGGACGCGCCGCGAAGCGCGGTCCCAGATCCTTGAAGAGCCGGTGGGTCACCTCGCGGTCCTTGAGCCGCCGCTCCACCAGGCGGCGGGCATGCAGATCGCCGCGCCGCGCCAGGGTGATGAGCCGCTCGGCGTAGGGACGCAGCTCCTTCGCCTTCGCCTCCGTGGTCACGATCCTGTCGTGCCGGAACAGGCTCGTCGCCAGATTCGCGAGCAGCGCCTTTTTGTGGCTCGCGGTGCGCGAGAGCTGGCGACCCTTGGCGCGGTGGCGCATTACTCCAGGTCTCCCTCGGTCGCCTGCGCCTGCGGCGCGACGCCCGGATCCACCACCTTGAGCTCGTCCGCCGCCTCCTCGAACTTCATGCCGAAGTTGAGGCCTTCGCGACGCAGCAGCTCGGCGATTTCGCCCAGGGCCTTCTCGCCCACGTTCTTCACCTTGAGCAGATCTTCTTCGCGGTACTGCACCAGGTCGGCCAGCGTGCGGATGTTGGAGTTCTTGAGCGAGTTCACCGAGCGGACGGAGAGCCCGACGTCGTCGATCGAGCGCCCCAGCACCTCACGCAGCCGGCTGGTCGCGGCGCCGCCGTTCCCCGCCGGCTGGGCAGCTACCATCGGCACCTTGCCGAAGTCGACAAAGAAGCGGAAGTGCTCCTGGGCGAGCGCGGCCGCGTAGGCGACGGCGTCTTCGGGAGAGATCGTGCCGTTGGTCTCGACGGTCAGCGTGAGCCGATCGTAATCGGTGCGCTGTCCCACGCGCGTCTCCGCCACCGTGAAGTTGGCGCGCCGCACGGGATTGTAGATCGAATCCACGCGCACGACGTCCACCGGCATGGTGCGGTCGATCGGGTGCTGCTCCGCCTCGACGTAGCCGCGGCCCTTGTTCACGTACAGCTCGCCCCCGATGTCGCGGTCGTCCTGAACCGTGAACAGCAGCTGATCGGGATTGACGATCGTGACGGCACTATGCGCCTCGATATCGCGCGCGTAGACCGGGCCGGCTTTGTCGTGCTTGATGTGCATCACCGCCTCGTCCACATCGGGCGAGAGGACCAGCGTGAGCTGCTTCAAGCGCTGGATGATCTGGTGCACGTCCTCCACCACACCGGGAATGGTCTGGTGCTCGTGCACCACCCCGTCGAGCCGGAAGGCCCACACGGCGGCGCCCCGCAGCGACGAGAGCAGCATGCGGCGCAGCGAGTTGCCGAGGGTGTAACCGTAGCCCCGCTCCAGCGGCTGGAGCCGGAACTCGGCGGCATTGGGGTTGTCTTCCCGCTTGGTCATCTCGACCAGGTGTGGACGGACCAACCCGGTCAGATCGAGTGTCGTCATCACTTGGAATAGAGCTCGACGATTAACTGTTCTTGCGCAGCGATCGGGATGGCGTCGCGGGTCGGCCGCTCGGTCATCTTGCCGGTCGCCTTGTCGGTATCGACGTGGATCCAGGTCACAGGTTGCTGCCGGCCGAACTGCTCGAGCGCGAGCTTGACCTGCACCAGCTCGCGGCTCGCCTCGGTGAGCTTCACTTCGTCCCCCGGGCGCACCCGGTAGGAGGGAATGTCCACCGTGCGGGCGTTCACCTGCACGTGGCGGTGTCGCACCAGCTGGCGCGCCTGCCGGCGCGACACGGCGAAGCCCATCCGGTATACGAGATTGTCGAGCCGGCTCTCGAGCGCGACGAGCAGGGCTTCACCCGTCACGCCCGGCTCCTTGAGCACGGCGTCGAAGATGTTGCGGAACTGACGCTCCGAGAGCCCGTAGATCCGCTTCACCTTCTGCTTCTCGCGCAGCTGGCGCTGATAGTCGGACGCCTTGCGGCGCCGTCCCGACGACTGGCCGTGCTGGCCCGGCGCGTAGGGACGCCGCTCGACCGCGCATTTCTCCGTGAGGCAGCGCGTGCCCTTGAGAAACAGCTTGGTGCCTTCGCGGCGGCACAGTTTGCAGGCGGGCCCGGTGTAGCGCGCCATGGCTCAGACCCGCCGTTTCTTGGGCGGGCGGCACCCGTTGTGGGGAATCGGGGTCACGTCGCGGATCGAGCGGATCTGCAGGCCCGCCGTGGCGAGCGCCTGGATCGCGGACTCGCGGCCCGAGCCTGGGCCCTGCACGCGCACGTGCACCCGCCGCACGCCGAGGTTCAGGGCCTCGCGCGCCGCCTGCTCGGCGGCCACCGTCGCCGCGAACGGCGTGGATTTCTTCGAGCCCTGAAATCCCGCCTTGCCCGAGGAACCCCACGTGATGGCGTTCCCCTGCATGTCGGTGATCGTGATGAGGGTGTTGTTGAACGTGGCCGTGATGTGCGCGATGCCTTCCGCTTCCACCACCTTTTTCGCGCGCTTCGCGCCCGCCGCTTTCGCCTGGGCCATTTACTTTTTCAGGAGGGGCTTTTTCTTCCCCGCGATCGCGCGCCGGGGCCCCTTCTTGGTGCGCGCGTTGGTGTGCGTGCGCTGGCCGCGCACCGGCAAGTTCTTGCGATGGCGCGAGCCGCGATACGTCCCGATGTCCATCAGCCGCTTGATGTTCATCGCGACTTCGGTGCGCAGCGCACCTTCCACTTTGTAGTCCCGCTCGATCACCTGCCGCAACCGCGCCACCTCGGCGTCCCGCAGATCGCGCACCCGCGCGTCCGCGCTCACCCCCGTCTCCGCGAGGATCTTCTTCGCGTTGTTGGGGCCGATGCCGTAAATGTACGGGAGGGCGTACTGGATTTTCTTGTCGCGCGGCAGATCCACGCCCGCAATGCGTGCCATGTGCTACCCCTGCCGCTGCTTGTGTTTGGGACTGCGCTTGCAGATGACGCGGATCACGCCCCGCCGCTTGATCACCTTGCAATGTTCGCAGATCGGTTTGACGCTGGTCCGAACCTTCAAACGGCACGCTCCGGAGGAAAAAATTCCAGTTCAGTCACGAACTATAGACGGGGTCGTAAGTTCGCGCAAGGGGCGCGATTAGGGAGCCGGCCGCCCGGCACGCGTCCGATCACACACTCTCCACCAACCGCTGGTACACCCCGGTCGGGTCCCCGGCCCTGGTCAGGTGCCGGCCCACCACCAGGTGGGTCGCGCCCAACCGCACCGCGTCTGCAGGAGTGACGGTGCGCCGCTGGTCGGCGGTCGAGTCGCCGGCCTCCCGGATCCCCGGGACCACGATCCACAGATCCGCACCCAGGGCCGCGCGCAACAGCGCGAGCTCCCGACCCGAGGCCACCACGCCGCGCAATCGCGCCTCGACGGCGAGCCGCGCCAAGCGCTCCGCCTCAAACCCCAGGTCCGGTACGCCGCGGCCGAGCACGCGCTCCACCTCCGCCGTGTCGTGCGAGGTGAGGATCGTGACGCCCACGAGGGCGACGTTCCCAGCCGCGCCGGACGCGGCGGTGAGCATCGCGGGTCCTCCCAGCGTGTGCACGGTGGCCATGGCAACTCCCTGCTCCGCCGCCGCGGCGACGGCCTCCGCCACGATGGTGGGAATGTCGTGCCACTTGAGGTCGAGAAATACACGCAGCCCTCGGGCCACGAACTCGCGCACGATCGCCGGCCCTTCCCTCGTGTACAGGACCGGTCCGATCTTGGCCCAGCGCAACCCGGGAAGGCGGGCCGCGAGGGCCAGCGCTTCGCGTCCGCTCGGCAGGTCGAAGGCGACGATGAGCTCAGCCACGGGCGAGCTCCCTCGCGATGCGCTCCGGCACGCGCGGATCGGCGAGCGCGGCGGTGCCGATCGCGACCAGCGACGCGCCGGCGGCGAGATACTCGCGCGCGTCGCCGGCCGTACGGATCCCTCCGACACCGATGACCGGGATCGCCACCCTCTCCCGCACGCGACGCGTCGCCAGCACGCCGATGGGCAGAAGCGCCGGCCCGCTCACGCCGCCGGAGCCGTTGCCGAGACGACGGTCGAGCATGCCGGGAATGGTGTTCACGAGCGTCACGGCGTCCGCGCCTTCGTCCCTGGCCACCTGCGCCATGGCCGCGATGTCCGGTAGCACGGGCGAGAGCTTGACCGCGAGCGGGCGGGTCGCGACCACGCGGCACCGCCGCACCAGCGCTCGGAGACTGTCGGCGCTCGCCCCGAACTCCAGGCCGCCGGCACTGGCGTTGGGACAGGACGCGTTGATCTCGAACGCGGTGACGACCGGGAGATCGGTGAGGCCGGCGATCACCCGCGCGTAGTCGTCGAGCGTGGCGCCCGCGACGTTCACGAGCACGCGGGCGCGCCGCAGCGTCGTCGCCAGCCAGGGAAGCTCGTGCGCCCGCACGGCGGCGAGGCCCGGATTCGCGAGTCCCACCGCGTTGAGCATGCCCCCCGGGAATTCGGCGACGCGCGGCGCGGCATGCCCGCGCCGCTCCTCCGGCGTGACGGCCTTGGACACGATGCCGCCCAGTGCGTCGAGGTCGATCACGCCGCACACCTCGCGGCCGAAGCCGGCGGTGCCGGAGGCGAGGAGCACGGGGTTCTGAAACGAGACGCCGAACAGCTGGACCGGCGTCACCGGCCGCCCGCCGGCGCCACGACCGCGAGCTTGCGCTCGAATTCGAGCAGGTACGCGACGATCCCCTCGGCGATGGCGCTGGCGAGCTTGTGCTGGCCCAGGCTCGAAGCGAGGAACGCGCCGTCGGTGCGGTTCGTGGCAAAGCCGGTTTCGACCAAAATCGCGGGTCGCCGCGCGGTCGTGAGCACCATGAAGGCCGCCTGCTGCACGCCGTGATCGCCGCCCGGATGGACCTTGGCGACGGAGTCCTGCACGAGGGCCGCCAGCTGGGCGGACTCCCGCAGGTATTCGTTGAGCTGCAGGTCGCGCAGGATGTAGCCGAGCGGCCCCGTCGCCCCGCTCGGGGCGCCGGTCTCGAACCGGATGACCTCGTTTTCCATCTTGGCCACCCGCTCCTGGTCTTCGGTCTTCGCGTCGGAGAGGAAGTAGGTCTCGGCCCCGCTGGCCCGGTCCGCGCGCCGTCCCGCGGGCATGGAGTTCACGTGAATGCTGATGAAGAGATCGCACTCCGCCCTGCAGAACGCTCCGCGATCTGCCAGGTCGATCAGGGTGTCGGTCGCGCGCGTGAGCAGCGCCCCGATGCCGCGGCGCACGAGCTCGGCCCGGAGCAGGCGCGCGATGGCGAGGGTGATGTCCTTCTCGACGAGGCCGTCGGGGAAGTAGCGTCCCGGGTTTCCCGGATCGACGCCCCCGTGTCCCGGATCGATCACGACCACATGGCGCAGCCGTAACCCCGTGAGAGGGTTCGGCGCCGCCGCGTGCGCCGTCCCGGCGGCGGATGGCGCGCCGGCCGGCCGCGCGCCCGCCACGGGCCCGGCGACTGGCAGCTCTTCGAGCCGGGGTGGGACGGGGTCCCAGCGGTAGCGCGCCCCCATCGTCCGGGGCACACAGTCGGCGAGCCAGCTGAGTGGCAGGAACAGAGTGTCCCGCGTCAGGTACGGCTCCCCCACGAGCGCGCAGACGACACCGCCGACGCGCACGAAGGGGGCTCCCAGCTGGAACACGAACACCGCCCCCCCGAGCCCGACCGTGGCACGCGGGCCGTCGAGCGCCACCGTCAATTCGAGCGGCGCCGCGAGCCGGGACGCCGCCACCGCGGCCTGACCGCGCTCCGTCGTGACGGGAATGGTCGTGTGGCCGCGCGGCGTGGCGATGACGACGGCCTGCGACGGGCTCGCGAGCGTGACCAGCAGCAGCCCGATCATGAGCGCTTGCCCTTGATGCCGCGGGCCAGCTCCCGCTCCGCCACGCGGCGTTTCAGATCTTCGCGCTTGTCGTGCAGCTTCTTGGCCTTGGCGAGCGCGATCGCCACCTTGGCGGTGCCGTCCTTGAAGTACAGCTCGAGTGGAACGAGCGTGAGTCCCTTGCGGCTGGTGCCGCCGATGAGCTTGCGGATCTCGTGTGTGTGCAGCAGCAGCTTGCGGGAGCGGGCGGGCGGCGGGTTGTTGTAGCTCCCGGGCAGGTAGGCCGAGATGCTCATTCCCTCGAGCCACACCTCGCCGTTGCGGACGTGAGCGTACGCCTCTCCCAGGCTGGCCTTGCCGGCTCGCAGCGACTTGACTTCCGTTCCCGTGAGCACGAGGCCGGCCTCCCAAGTCTCCAGGAGGTGGTAGTCATGTCGCGCCCGCGGGTTGCGGGCGATTGAGACTTTGTCCACTCGAGCCAGGGCAAGATAGAAACCGCGGTAGAAGCGGTCAAGCCAAGAGTTGACTTGGGGTTATACCGCGCCTTAGATTCGCCGTTCCGCACCCCTCGCCGAAGTGGTGGAATTGGTAGACGCGCTGGCTTCAGGAGCCAGTGGGCGCAAGCCCGTGGGGGTTCGAGTCCCCCCTTCGGCATGCGGAAAACTGATGTAGGGGCGCAGCATGCTGCGCCCCTACCGTGTCTCAGGCGTGTCTCCGATTCGATCAGTACCGCGGCAACGCCGGATCCACGTTCACCGCCCACGCATCGATTCCACCGCGCAGGCTGCGTACTTTCGAGAAACCCGCCGCCTTCAGAATCTCGAGCGCCTTGAGCGAGCGCGCCCCGTGATGGCAGTGCGTGACGATCTCGCGGTGGCCGTCGAGCTCACCTAGGCGGGTCGGCAGCTCGGAGAGCGGAATCAGCACGGCACCGTCGATGTGGGCAATCTCGTACTCGTGCGGCTCGCGCACGTCGATCACGAGCAGATCGGGGCTCCGGTCCCACTCCGTTTTCAAGTCCTGCGCCGTGATCTCGGCTCCGTCGTACGACGGCTCGGCGCCGATGCCGCAGAACGCCTCGTAGTCGATCAGCTCGGTGACGGTCGGGTGGGTCCCGCACACCGGGCAGTCGGGGTCTTTCTCGAGCTTGAGCTCGCGGAATTGCAGTTTCAGGGCGTCGAACAGGACGAGGCGCCCGATCAAGGGTTCGCCCACCCCCAGAATGAGCTTGATGGTCTCCATCGCCTGGATCGACCCGATGATGCCGGGCAGCACGCCGAGCACGCCCCCCTCCGCGCACGAGGGCACGAGCCCCGGAGGCGGCGGCTCCGAGTAAAGGCAGCGGTAGCAGGGGCCCTGCTTGGCATGAAACACCGAGGCCTGGCCCTCGAACCGGAAGATCGAGCCGTACACGTTCGGCTTGTCGAGCAGCACGCACGCGTCGTTCACCAGGTAGCGCGTGGGGAAGTTGTCGGTCCCGTCCGCGACGATGTCGAAGTCGCGAATGATATCGAGCGCATTCTCCGCGGTCAGCCGCGTTTCGAACGTCTCCACCCGGACGTTCGGGTTCAGATCGTGGATGCGCTGCTTGGCGGACTCGAGCTTGGGAATGCCAACCGTGGACGTGCCGTGCAGCACTTGCCGCTGCAGATTGGTCTTGTCGACGACGTCGAAGTCCACGATGCCCAGGGTCCCGACGCCCGCCGCGGCGAGATACAGCGCGGCCGGCGAGCCGAGTCCTCCCGCGCCGACCAGCAGCACACGCGCCGCCTTGAGCTTCTTCTGTCCCTCGACGCCCACATCCGGAAGGATGAGGTGACGTGAATACCGGAGGATTTCTTCGTGGGAGAGCTTCGGTAGGGGCGCAGCATGCTGCGCCCCTACGCCAACGGCGGTTGCGCCCCCCGCGATACTCGGAATGATCGACACGGTGTCTCCCGCCTTCACCGGCGTCTCGCGCTGCGCCAGCTGCCGGATGTCGCGATCGTTCACGTACACGTTCACGAAGCTGCGCAGCCGGCCGTCCTCCGCAAACAGATGCCGCTTGAGCCCGACGTGCTCGCCCGCGAGCTGCTCCAGCAACTCGCCGACGCTCCCGCCTTCCAGCTCGAGTGCGTCGCGACCGCCCACGTAGGGGCGCAGCGGCGTGGGAATCAATATCCTCACTGCCATACGGCCTTCCGTTCCTCGATGGTGATGGACTCCTCGTCGAACACCCCGCGATCATCCGCGAGGACCCAGCTCTTCAGGTCCGCGGCGCGCCCGGCGCCGACCCCGACGATGACGTACGAGAGCCACGGCCACGCATGGTCGCGATCGAACGCGGACGGTGCGGGCGGGTGGTCCGGGTGCGAATGATACACCCCGATCACCTCGAGTCCGTCGCGATCCAGGCGTTCCTGCGCGCGGCGGAACGACGTCGGGTCGATCAGGTAGCGGTTGCGCGCCGAGTCGGTCCGCTGGTTGGCCAGCGGGACGAGCTGCAGTGCGACTTTGCGATCGCCCTCGACCGCTCCGCCGATGAGACCGCACGCCTCGGCCGGGTAATCCGCCTCGCCGTGGCGGCGGATCGCCGTCAGTTGCCGGGGGTCGAGCACCAGCGTCATCGACGCTCCCCCGCGAGCCGCCCCTGCTCGCTCAAGTAGCGGTCCCCCGAATCGGGCGCGATGATCACGACAAGGGCGGACGACGGCGCACCAAGCCGTTCGGCCGCGACCAGAGCCGCGCCCGTGGACCAGCCCACGAACAATCCTGTCTGCTTCGCCAGGCGTCGCACCTCCTCCTCTGCATCCTCTGTCGCCACGAACTCCGTCCGGTCGGGCAGCACCGGATCGTAGATCCCCGGGACGATCGCACTCGCGAGGTGCTTCAGCCCCTCGAGCCCGTGGAAGGGGCCGTCTGGTTGGACCGCGACCAGCTGCACTGCCGGGTTCCGCTCCTTCAAACGCCGACCGGTTCCCATCAGGGTCCCGGTCGTGCCCAGCCCCGCCACCAGGTGAGTGACGCGGCCGGCGGTCTGGCGCCAGAGCTCGTCGGCGGTCGTCAGATAGTGCGCCCGCGGATTGGCCGGGTGGTTGTACTGATCCGCGTACCAATAGCGCTCCGGCTGCGCCGCGGCGAGCTGACGTGCCCGACGGATCGCCCCGTCCGACCCGTCGAGCGGGTCGGTGAAGACCACCTCGGCGCCGTAGGCCTCGAGCAGGGCCTTGCGCTCGACGCTCGCGTTCGCGGGCACGCACACCGTCACCCCGATCCCCGCCGCAGCCCCGAGCATCGCATACGCGATGGCGGTGTTGCCGCTGGACGCGTCCAGCAGACGCTTGGCCGGGAGCTCACCGCGCGCGATGCCATCGCGCAAGATGAACAGCGCGGGCCGGTCCTTCACCGAGCCCCCGGGGTTGAGCCACTCGGCTTTGAGAAACACCGACGGTAGAGGACGGTCGAAGACGGTAGAAGACGGTAGAGGGATGAGCGGCGTGTTGCCGACCAGCCCCCAGAGCGCGGGCTCGGCGCTCCCGGCCGCTAGCGTCCTCTTCCGTCCTCTCCCGTCCTCTACCGTCGTCTTCATTCTGCTCCCTTCGCGATCGGCGCGCCGACCAGATTCCCCCACTCCGTCCACGACCCGTCGTAGTTACGCACCTTCTTCACGCCAAGCAGGTACTTGAGGGCGAACCAGGTGTGGCTCGAACGCTCGCCGATGCGGCAATAAGCGATCACCTCGTTCTTTCCGTCGATCACCTTCGCACCCTTGTAGAGTTGCACCAACTCGTCATACGGCTTGAACGTGCCGTCTGGCGCGACCGCCTTGCTCCAGGGAACGTTCTTGGCGCCGGGGATGTGCCCCGGGCGCTGCGCCGTCTCCGTCATACCGGGGGGGGCGATGATCTCGCCCACGAACTCCGGTGTCGACCGCACGTCCACCAGCACGGTCTGCTTGGCCTTCAGCGCCTTCTCGACGTCGGGGCGCTTGGCGCGGATCGCGGCGTTCACCTTCTTGGGCACGGGGTAGTTCGTGGCGCGAACGCTCACCCGCTCGGTCACCAGCGGCCGTCCCTCGGCGACCCACTTCGCCCGCCCGCCGTTCATCAGCTTGACGGCCGCGTGGCCGTACAGCTGCAGCAGCCAGAACGCGAACGCCGCGAACCAGTTGTTGTTGTCGCCGTACAGCACGACCGTCGTCTTGGGGGTCACGCCCGCGTCCGACAGCAGCTTCGCGAACGCTTTCTTGTCGGGAATGTCGCGGCGCACGGGATCGTTGAGTTGCGACTGCCAGTTCCAGCCGACGGCGCCGGCGAGGTGCCCCGAGTCGTATGCGGTGGTGTCCACGTCGACTTCGATCAAGCGAACACCCTGGTCCGCGAGATGCCCTGCCACCCACTCGGTGGAAACGAGCACGTCGGGATGTGCGTATGCCACACTTGCCTCCAATCGGTATAAACCCGACAGTGCCGGTCGGGTTTCAGTTCAAAAAAAACGAACGGGAAGGCGGGACTAGTTCCCGGCCAAGACCCCGGCGATGTGGTAGAGCTCGGGCTCGTCGTGCGTCAAGTCCGCCAGCGAGATACCGGCCAACAGATCGTTGATCCGTTGTTCCAGCATTCGCCAGACGGGCCGGATGCTGCACGACGCCTCCGGACTACATCGCTGGGGATCGACCGGATGGAGATCGCAGTTCACTTCGAAGGTGACGTGCTCCGAGGCCTCGATGACGTCCTTGACCGAGATGGCCTGCGGCTCACGGGCGAGGTGGTAGCCGCCTTTGGCGCCGCGCACCGAGTCGACGAGGCCGGCGCGCCGCAGGCGCAGCAGGATCTGCTCGACGTAGTCGTGCGGCAGCCGCTCCTGCTCGGCGAGCTCGCGCGCCGCCACGGGCCCCTGCCCCGCACGCTTCGCGAGGTTGACCGAGACGATCAGCCCGTATTCGGCCCAGGTGGTGACACGCATATGAGCAATATGCGACCTTGGTTTCCGGGATTCAATGGGCGGTGGCCGTACCCCGGATTCTCGGGCTCAAGCTGAGCCCGACCTGCACTGCGAAGACGTTCTCGCCGGAGTTGCGCTGCAACCACAGGAGCCGCCCGTTGACGTTCCACATCAGCGCACCGCCATAAAAATCCGCCCCCAACCCGCCGTGCGCCCCCTGGGCAATGCCGCGGTCCGAGCCCTGGGAATAGACGCCCGCGAGCAGGAAGCCCGCCTCCCCATAGAGTCGTCCCCACGCCGGCCGCACCGAGCGTTCGTACCCGGGGGCGAAGAGAATGGCGTCTTCCTCGCATCCGGTGGGTGGGCAAGCGGCCGTGATTTTCAGGGGGGCGAAGTCGATCTGCAGGCCGAGCGTGCCCGCCCGTTTCGTCTCACGCCGGAACCGCGCGCCGACGAACGGCGCACGCGCGCGCAACTTGCCCGAGATCGGGATCAGGACGCTGGCCGCCGGCCCGACGGTTCCTTCGAGGAACTCGCCTTGGCGCACACCGCCGAATGCGATGGACGCGTTGGCGACCGCTTCGACCGCCTGGATCTGGCTCCCCGGCACCTCGAGGAATCGGCCCGCGACGGTTGCGGCGGCCGCGCGGCCGACATTCACACGCACGCCGATGCCGAATGCGAGCGCGAGCTGGCTGCTCGGCGGGGGAGTGGCGGAACAGGTGATGAACAGGACGCACAGCGAGTCGCCCTCGGTCACCCGCGCGAGGCCCAGGGTCGTCAGCGCGAAGGGCGCGACGACCCCTCGCGTCCCTACCGGATAGTAATACGAGTCGAGCGCAAACAGGCTCATGCGCCGGATGCCTTTGTCGGTGGATAGATCGTGATAGCGGGCGATCGTGAGGCCGGTCTCGCCGTCGTCGCCGGTAATGAGGGCGGCCGATCCGCCCACCGCCGAGAACGTGTGGCTCGCGCCGGAGCCATCATCCAAGCCGAGCGACGAGTACGTCGGGCCGATGCGAAACCGTCGCTGCGCGTGCGCGGAGGACATACCGGCGAGCCACAGCGCAGCGAAGAGCCAGCAGGTCGTGCGCATGGGGAACGGATAACGAGCGAGAGGGGCCGGATTCGGTGACTCGAATCACGACCCCTCGCGTGACGGCGCTTACTTGACGAGCAATCCGACGATGAACCCCGCGACGTTCAAGCGGACGAGCCACGACCAGAAGGTCGCCTTGAACAGCGGCCGGACTTTGTCATACCACACCCCGCTGCCGACCGTGGAGAGCGCGATGGTGGGCAGCCAGAGCATCGTGGCGAATTCCATCCCCGCCAGGGGACCGCCGCCCTTGGCCCACAGCCCGGCCTTGAGCTGATGATAAAACCACGCCAGCACGACGCCGAAGGCCAGTGCCAAGAGCGCCGACTTCGGCATGTTCGCCGCCATCAGTTTTTTTTGCTCCGCCGGCGTGGGCGGCATGGTGCCGTACGCGTGCATCTCCGGGCCGGTGAAAACCTTCCCCCACATCACATAATCTGCGAAGAACGCGCCGACGCCTGCGATCAGCCCCGCGACGATCCAATGCATAGGTGCTCCTCCAAGAGGTAGAGTGTGCTCTGCAGACGGCTCCTCGGCTACTTCCGCTGCCCCGGCACTCCCAGCTCGGTCATGGCGAGCAGGTCCAGCACCTCGTCGAGATCCTTGCCTTTGAGCACGCCCTTCTCCATCACCAGCTGGCGCACGGTGACGTTCTTCGCCACCGCCTCCTTGGCGAGCTTGGCGGCTTCGGCGTACCCGATTTTCGGAGCCAGCGCCGTCACGAGCGCGGGGCTGCGCTCGAGCCAGTGCGCGCACTGCGCGCGGTCGGCTTCGATCCCGGCCACGCAGCGCTCGGCCAGCACGCCAGTCGCGCTCGTGAGTATCCGCATCGAAAACAGCAGGTTGTGCGCGATCACCGGCATCATCACGTTGAGCTCCAGCTGCCCCGCCTCCGCTGCGGTCGCGACCGTCACGTCGTTCCCGAGCACCTGGTAGCACACCAGGTTCACCATTTCGGGGATCGACGGATTGACCTTGCCCGGCATGATGCTCGACCCGGGCTGCACCGGCGGCAGCACGATCTCCGCGATCCCGGTCCGCGGTCCGGACGCGAGCAGCCGCAGGTCGCTCGCGATCTTGCCGAGGTCCACCGCGTAGGTGCGCAGCGCGCCGGAGCAGGCGGCCGCATCCCCCATCGACTGCATCAACTGCACGCGGTCGTTCCCCTCGCGGAGGTCGAGCCCCGTGATCGCCCGCAGGTGTTTCACCATCAATGCCGGATACGCGGGCTCGGCGTTCAGCCCCGTCCCGACGGCCGTCCCGCCGATCCCGAGGTCGCGCAGGGCGTCCGCCGCGTGGGCGAGGCGCTCGCGGTTGCGCGCGACGGTGTGCCCGTAGGCGGTGAACTCCTGACCGAGCCGGATCGGCGTCGCGTCCTGCAGGTGCGTCCGCCCGGACTTGAGAATCCCGTCGAAAGCGCGGCCCTTCGTGAGGAAGGCCGCGGCGAGCCGGTCCAGGACATCGAGCAGCGCCGGCAGCTCCGCCAGCGCCGCGAGTCGGATGGCGGTCGGGATCACGTCGTTCGTGGACTGGGCCATGTTCACGTGATCGTTGGGATGCACCGGCTGGTACGCGCCGCGCTGGCCGCCCAACAGCTCGTTCGCACGATTGGCGAGCACCTCGTTACAGTTCATGTTGTGCGAGGTCCCCGCCCCCGCCTGGTAGGGGTCGACGACGAACTGGTCGCGGTGCTGCCCGGCCAGCACTTCGTCCGCCGCCCGCACGATGGCGTCGGCGAACTTCGGGTCGAGGCGTGCCGTCTCCTTGTGCGTCAGCGCGGCGGCCTTCTTGATCCGGATCACGGCGTCGACGAACGGGGCCAACGGCGCGAGCCGGGAAATGGGGAAGTTCCGGCGGGCGCGCTCGGTCTGGATGCCGTACAACGCTTCGGCCGGCACCGCCAGCTCGCCCAGCGGATCACGCTCGATACGGGTCGCGCTCATCGCCTCGGTCTTGAATCAGGAATCGCCCATGACTGACGAATAGTACGCATTCCGCACTTACTTGGTCGGCTCAACCCTGAGACTGTCATTGAACCGGTTGAAGTACTCCGTCATCCCGATCACCAGGGTGATCTCGACGATCTGTCCCTCGTCCCACGCCGCGCGCAGCCTCCCGTACAGCTGGTCCGTGACCTCGTGCCCCGCGCGATGGATGACGTCCGCGTACTCGAGCGCCGCACGCCATCCGGGCTCGAGCGCCGCGATCGCTTCGCGCCCACCTCGGTCCTGCACGGCCTCCACCAGGGCGTCGCTCGCTCCCCGCTGTCTTGCCAAGACAGTGTGGGAGCTGAGTCAGTAACGGCAGCGGTTCAGGTGCGAGATCCGCACCCACAGGAGCTCCTTGAGCAAGGGCGACACCGTGCCCTCGTTCATGACCGTACGGAAGTGCGCGATCATGGTGCGCAGGTGCGCCGGACGCAGCGCCACCGTGCGGAACATGTTCGGAATGTTGCCGCGCTCCCGCAGGTAGGTCTCGAAAATGGGCCGCACCTCGGGTGCGGCCTGGTCCGGCGTGAGCGGCGTGATCCGCGGATCGCTCATGGTGTCTCCCTTCGCTTGCCCCAGCCGATCTTGAACACCTCGACGGCGGCCCGATAGCCGATGGACCGGACCAGGGCGTAGACGCCGAGCCCGGTCAGGACGATGGCCGTGTAGAACCGCCACAGCAACAGCATCGTCACCTGACGCGCGCCGAAATCGCCGGCGAAACCGTTCAAGAAGGCCACCTCGAGGCCGCCGCCACCGGACGGGAGCGGCACTACCAGGGGCGCGTGCAGCAACGCCAGCGCGCCGTAGAACATCTCCGCGAACGGGGGTCGGGCCGGCATGCCCCACGCGAGCGCCGGCAGGATGAGCGCACGCGCGACGATGCTCACCACGGTGAGGAGCGCCCCTGCGCCCAGCGCCCACCGCGGGGCGCGGCGCACGTGCGCCCACGCGACGCGCCACTGGCGGCGCACCCGGTGGCGGATGAACCCCGCCCGCGCCAGCCGCTGCAACAGATACACCGTCACGAGGACGATGAGCGCGATGATCTCGACGGTGACGAGCTCACCCGCCCGGTGGCGGTGCAGCCAGGTCCGGGCGGCGTCCCGCCAATCGGGCACGTAGTAGCCGAACAGCGCCGCCCCCGCCAGCAGGAACACCGGCCACTCGCACGCGACTTCCACCCCGATCGCCACGATGCCGGTGACGGGTCGCAGGCCTGCTTCGGTGAGGCCGAGGAACCGCGCCGGCTCGCCTCCCAGGCGGTTGGGGGTGAGCTGCGAGGCGGCCTCGCCGTACAGATTGAGACGGAACGCGTCGCTGAACGACAGCCGGCCACCCGCCGTCCACGTCGCGAGCTGGATGCGCCAGGCGCGGACGACGCAGTCCACACCCAGGAGCGTCAGCGCCAGCAGGTGGTTGATCATGCCGGCCGGTCAGTCGGAGCAGTCGCCCAGCGGATAGTTGAAGCCGCAATTCGGGCACGGGTTCCTGCAGCCCCACGGCCCGGGCCGCACCGCCATCCCGCAACGCAGGCAGGTCGGTCGCGGCGCTCTACCCGAGCCGATGGGCGCTGGTGAGGAAGGGGTTGGCTCGGCGCTCGCGTCCCACGGTGGTTTCCGGTCCATGTCCGCAGTACACGATGGTCGAATCGGGCAGCGTAAGCAACTCGCGCTCGATGCTGCGCAGCAACGTCTCGAAGTCGCCTCCGGGCAGGTCGGTCCGTCCGATCGAGCCCTGGAACAGCACGTCCCCACTGAACGCCACGCCCTGTCCTTCGAACACGACGCTTCCCGGCGAGTGACCGGGGGCGTGGCGCACCCGGAACTCGAGCGCGCCCACCCGCAACACCTCGCCGTGCACGAGCGCGCGATCGGGCGGGGGCAGCGGCGCGGCCTGCATGCCGAACGCGACCGCCTGTGCGGGGACGTGATCGTACAGCATCCGGTCACCGGGGTGAAGGTAGACCGGCGCTCCGGTGTCGGCCTTCAGCCGAGGGACGCCGACCACGTGATCGATGTGGGCGTGGGTCACCCAGATCGCGACGGGCTTTACGCCCGCCGCCGCGACCTCGTGGGCGATCACGTCCGCTTCCTCGCCCGGGTCGATGACCGCGCATTCACCGCCGGCCTCGTCGATGACGAGATAGCAGTTCTCGGCGAACCGGCCATTCGGGATCGGCACGACCTTCATGAGGCGACGCCCGCCTTCTCGCGCTCCCGCAAGGTCGCGAGATACTTTTCCACGGCGATCGCCGCGGTGGTCGCGTCGCCCACCGCCGTGGTGATCTGACGCGTGAGCTGGCTGCGCACGTCGCCCGCGGCGAACAGCCCCGGGATGGAGGTCATCATGCGTTCGTCGGTGATGAAGTACCCCGCGGCGTCGTGCTTCGCGTGCCCCTCGACCAGTCCCGCGTTCGGCTTGAAGCCGACGAAGATGAAGACGCCCCCGACCGCCAGCGTGGCACGCCCGCCCGTCACCGTGTCCTCGAGGACGAGGTGATCGGTGCCGCGCTCGGTGCCACTGATCTCGAGCACGCGCTTGTTCCAAACCATCTCGATCTTGGGGTTCGCAAACGCGCGCTCTTGAATGATCTTGGACGCCCGCAGCTGGTCGCGCCGATGGACGATGTACACCTTGGTCGCGTAGCGCGTGAGATAGTCCGCCTCCTCGACGGCCGCGTCGCCGCCGCCCACGACGGCGAGCACTTCACCTTTGAAGAACGCGCCGTCGCACACCGCGCAGTACGACACGCCCTTTCCCGCGTGCTCCTTCTCCCCCGGCACCCCGAGCTTCACGGGCGTGCCTCCGGCGGTGAGGATCACCGCGGGCGCGCGATACGTGATGCCCCGCCCGGTCGCGACGTCGAACCAGCCGTCGGCACCGCGGCGGATGCGCTCCACCGTGTCGGTGATGATCTCCGCACCGAACTTCTTGGCATGCTCGGTCATCTTCTGGGCCAGCTCCCAGCCCTTGATGCTCTCGAACCCGATGTAGTCCTCGATCAGGTCCGTGTTCAGCAGCTCGCCGCCCGGCGCGCCGCGCTCGATCGTGAGCGCCTTCAGCATGCCCCGCCCGGCGTACATCGCCGCGCACAGCCCCGCGGGCCCCGCACCGACGATGATCACATCGTATCCGTTAGGTGCGTTGGGAGTCATCGGTCCTCAGGCCTCCGTCTGCAACTCGAGTCGCGGCGGCTCGGCTGCGTCCGCGAGCGCCCGTTCCAGGTCCGCTCGGAATCGCACGGTTTCGAACTCCACGTCGGACCGCTGAGCGCCTGCCAGCTTTTCGAGCGCGGCCGCGCCCACCACCGCGACGCCGTGCCGGTTGCCACGACGCCGATGCAGCAGCGCCGCAGCCGCCTGGATGAGCCCCTGCCAAACGCGTGCCGCATCGCGGTTCCCGTCGCTAATAATAGAACGCCACACGGTTTCCAGCGCCTCGTGGGCTTCCCAGTAGGCGCCGGTGTTGAACAGGTCGCGAGCGCGCCGGACGGAGGCCCGGCGATCCTCTGGAGTCATGGGCGGGAAAGGGCGGTAGAGGACGGTAGAAGGCGGTTGAGGTCGGCGCGCATGTAAACCCTCTACGGTCCTCTACCGTCTGCTACCGCCCCTATTGTCAACAGGTTCACCGCTCCATGGCAGCTCGAGATCGTCCCGACCAACACGGCAGCCTCCGCCCCGGCCTCCCCCGCCGCCCGTACGATCTCGTCCCCGGCCAGCACCACGTCTACCGCGAAGGTGCCGACGCCGAACACGTGATGACGACACACGAACAACGCCGGCCCGTGGACCGGCTGGCCGGCGGCACGCAGCCGGTCGGCGAGCGCGCGCACGGCGTCACTCATCTCCCAGGTCCGCGTGCCGCCGATCGCCGGACAGATGGCGGGCTCGATGCAATGCGTGGGGCAGATCCAGTCAGCGAACGACACGTAGCGCGTATGGTCGGGAGCGGGAGCGGTGCGATCGTAGGGCGTGCCCAGGGTGTCGGGGACCGGGGCGACGTCGACCGGGCGTCCCGGCCACCGCTCGCGCGCACGCTCGAGCACCCACTCGAACATGAGATGCGGCATGAGCGGCGACGGCACGATGTAATCCTGTGGCTCGGCGGACCGCGCGGGAGCGGCCGCGCCGAGGAACTCGTGGAAGTAGGCGCGCCAGTCGCGCACCACGAAGGTGCGGTCCGATGCGTCACCCAGCTCGCGACGGGCGCGGCACTCGGGCTCCCGATCCACCACCACCACGCGCCGGAAGCGGGCCTTGCCACGCGCCTTGGCCCGGGCGAGCTGCGCGGCGTAGAAGCTGCCGTAGCACCCTCCCCCGACCACGATGACGTCGCGCATCACGACCGGAGCGCTCAGACGTCCCCTCCGGCCACGGGGAGGATCTCGCCGCTCACCGCCCGCGCCTCGTCGCTGGCCAGGTACAGCACCGCGGCGACCAGATCGTCGAGCTCCACCCAGCGCACCTTCGCATCCTTCATCTCTGCGAGGTTGTCGGCGGTCCGCATGGTCCCGGGCGCGACCGCGTTCACGCGGATCCGGTCGCCGGAGAGCTCGCGCGCCAGGGCGCGGGTGAGCCCCGCGACCGCGGCCTTGGCCGCGATGTAGCCGGCCATCTGGGTCTGGGGCTTCAGGACGGCCATCGAGGCGAAGTTCACGATGGCGCCGCCGCCGCGCTCCCGCAGGAGCGGGATGGCCGCCTGCGACACGAAGAAGGTCGTCTTGATGTTGACGGCGAGCTCGCGCTCGAGCTGCTCGGGCGCGAGGTCGAGCGCGGGACCGTAGTTGAGGAGCCCACCCGCGACGTTGACGACGACGTCGAGCCCGCCGAAGCGCTCCCGCGCCGTCGCCACGGCGCGGCGCGCCGGCTCGGGCGTCGTGAGGTCGCCCGCCGCCGCCTGGACCGCGAACCCCTGGGCCGCGAACTCCTGCGCACGCCCGGCGAGCCCGGCCGCGTTCACGTCGGCGATGACGAGCTGCGCGCCGGCCCGGCCAAACCCGACGGCGACGGCGTGACCGATCTGGCCCACCCGGCCGACGCCCGTGACGAGCGCCACCTTGCCGCGAAAGTCAGGGGGCACTGGCGACGATCTCGTCGACCGCCGGTGCGCCGCGCTGTGCGAACGCGATCGTCCCGTCCTTGCTCACGACGTACACGGTGCGCTGGATCCCCTTGCCGTCGTCCTTGAGCGCGTGGTAGGCGCGCGCGATCGCACGGTCCGGATCGGAGAGCAGTGGAAAATTGAATCCCAGCGTGCGGACGTAGCCGGCATGGCTCTCCACGCCGGCGGGGTTCACACCGAAGGGCTGGATCCCGGCTGCCTGGAACTTGGCCATCTCGTCGCGCACGGCGGAGAGTTGGCGGTTTCAGCCCGGCGTGTTGTTTCCCGGATAGAACACCAAGGCGACGTGCGTGGCCTTGAGAACGTCCGACAGACGATAGGTCTTACCGTCCGAGGCCGGGGCGGTGAACGCGGGTGCGTTGCTGCCGATTGCCAACAGTTCGCTCATGGGTCGTCCTTACGGTTCTGCGCGACGGTTTCGCGAGACGCCGTCGCTCGACGCTGTTCGAGTTTTTCGAGCCATTCGAGCGGAACGTCCATGTCCCCCAACCCGGCGTGTGAATCGCCGAGCTCGATGTCCCCGTGCCAGTCCGAGCCGCCGCTGATGACGAGCCCCAGGCGCTCGGCGAGCGCGGCGAGCCGCCGCTCGGTCGCCTCCGAATGGCTGGGATGCCTCACCTCGAGCCCGTCGAGACCATCCGCCTGAAACTGCCGAATCTGGCCTTGGGTGCCGCGGTCGCCCAGATGCGCCGCGACGGCGACGCCGCCCACCGCGTGCACGAGGTCGGTGACCTGGCGCAGTGTCGGCAGGGGCTTCTCCACGTACGCCGGCCGCCCTCGGCCCAGGTAGCGTGCGAACGCGTCGTTGATGTCGGTGCTGACGCCGCGCTCGACCAGCACCCGGGCCACATGCGGGCGGCCGAGCGCCCCGCCGTCCGCCGCCGCCATCACGTCCGCCAGGTCGATGGCGACGCCGAGCCGACGCAGGTGGGCGACGATCTGCTCGGCGCGGCGCTGGCGCGCGGCGCGCGTGCCGGCGAGGAAGGCCTCGAGCCGCTCGTGCCCGGGCGGCAGGAAGTAGCCGAGCAGGTGCAGCTCGCCCCAGGGCGCCTTGACGCTGAACTCGCACCCCGACACGACGCGGACGCCGAGCGCCTCGCCCGCGCGCGCCGCTTCCGGCACGCCGCCCGTGGTGTCGTGATCGGTCAGCGCGATCGCGACGAGACCCGCCCCGTGCGCACGCTGCGCCACCTCGGCCGGAGGATACTCTCCATCCGACGCGGTAGAGTGACAGTGCAGATCAACGTGCGCCGTAGGCACTCTCGGGCGCCGTCCACGCCGGTTGCGACTGGTGAAACAGCTGGACCAGCTCCCGCTCGGCCAGCTCGGCCAGCGCCGCATCCGGGCTGCGGTGGCCGACCGGCGCGAAGCGAGTAAACCGGCGGCGCCGTTCGGGCCCCGTCCCCTGCTGGAACACGATCCCGAACTGGTCGCGGCCGTACACGGTGACGCGGCCCGAAGAAGACACCTCCCACGTCCCGCCATCCACGACGATCTCGCGCCCCGCCATCGCCCTCGCCTACGCCTCCGCCCCGGCCGCGAGCGACACTTCGGTCCACAGCTCCCAGGCGTCGAGGGCGTACGTGCCGAGGCCCTGCAGCCGCTTTTCGAGCTTGATCTCCTCGGGGAGCCGGGACGCCTGGGCCCGGTGCGACATCTCCGTCTGGCTCTCGGAGAACTCGGTGAACAGGTGCGGATCCTTGGCGTTCCGGAACAGCCAGATGCGTTGGCCCCGGGCCTCGGCGAACTGGCACAGCTCGCGCAACGTGGCGAGGTAGTCCGCCTCGTTGGTCGGGGGCACGCGTACACGCGCGGCGGTGAGCACCTTGGGCATGCTAGATCGCTCCCTCGGGGAAGTTCTCGAGCGTCCGCTTCACGTCGGCGAGGAACCGATCCGCGTCGGCGCCGTCCACCACGCGGTGGTCGTAGGACATGGATACCATTCCCATGGTGCGGATCGCGATCGTGTCCGTGCCATCGGGCAACGTGACGACCTTGGGACGCTTCTCGATGGCGCCGACCCCGAGGATCGCCACTTGCGGCTGATTGATGATGGGGGCCCCCGCGTACGATCCGAACACGCCGGGATTGGTGATGGTGAAGGTGCCGCGCTGGATGTCGTCGGGCGACAACTTCTTGGCGCGAGCCCGCTCGCCCAGATCGCTGATCGCGCGCGCGAGCCCCGACAGCGACAGCTCGTCGGCGCGCTTCACCACCGGAACGATCAGCCCCCACTCGAGCGCCACCGCGATCCCGATGTTCACGTCCTGGCGGTAGATGATGTTGTCGCCCGAGACCGCGGCGTTCACGACGGCGTGTTTGCGCAGGTTCTCGGCGCACGCTTTCGCGATGAAGGCGAGGTACGTGAGGTTCACGCCGCGCTCCGCGTCGGCCGCCTTGTGTTTCCGGCGCAGCTCGGCGACGCGGCTGTAATCGACCTCGAAGAAGCTCGTCACGTGCGCCGACACGCGCCGCGACATGATCATATGATCGGCCGTGATCTTGCGGATCTTGGAGAACGGCTCGACCCGGTCGCCGGGCCACGGCGCGACGGCGGGGGCCGCAACAGCCGGGGCTAGGGGCTGGGGGCTGGGGCTCGGGGAGACGAGCGACGGGCCGCGCTCGATCACTCCGAGTATGTCCTGCTTCGTGACCCGTCCGGCGAAGCCGGTGCCGGGAATCGTGGAGATGTCGACGCGGTGCTCGGCGGCGATCTTGCGGACCAGGGGCGTGGACTTGCGGCGGAGGCGCTCCTCGGAGGTCTCG
>QHUT01000059.1 GCA_003222055.1 Gemmatimonadota bacterium | reverse complement strand
CTTGTAGGCATAGCGATAGATCTTTTCGACGTACTCCTCGGTCGCGTCGTTCGCGAAGTTGCACGTCTTGGAGATGGCCGAATCGGTGAATTCCTGAAAGGCGGCCTGCATCTGGATGTGCCATTCGGGCGTGACGTCGTGCGCCGTGACGAACACGCGTTGCCACTTGGCGGGCACCTGGTCGAAGTGGATGTGGCCCGTCCCGGCGATCTGCTGCATCAGGCCCTCGGAGTACCACGCTTCCTGTCGCGCGATGCGCACGAAGTCTTCATTCACGTCCGGCATGAGCACGCCGGCCTGGTTGCGCATGAACGCCACCGCGAACAGCGGCTCGATCCCCGAGGAGCACCCCGCGATGATCGAGATCGTGCCGGTGGGCGCCACGGTGGTGAGGTTGCAGTTGCGCAAGCGGCGCATCGGGCGGATGCGCTCGCCCCGCGCGCCCCGCGCGCAGCTCGCGTCCGGTCCCCAGATCGACCGCTCCCACTCCGGGAAGACGCCGCGCTGCTCCGCCAGCTTCTCCGACGCCGCCTTCGACTCCTCGTCCACGAACTCCATCACCCTGCGACCCAGCGCCACGCCTTCGTCCGAGTCGTACGGGATGCCCAGCCGCACCAGCAGATCGGCCCAGCCCATCACGCCCAAGCCGATGCGGCGGATCCGCTGTGCCAGCTGGTCGATCTCCGGGAGCGGATACTTGTTGGCATCGATCACGTTGTCGAGAAAGTGGGTGCACAGGTGCACCACCGTGCGCAGCCGCTCCCAGTCGACCTCGCCGTCCTTCGCGAACAGCCCGAGATTCACCGACCCGAGGTTGCAGACGTCGTAGGGCAGCAGCGGCTGCTCGCCGCACGGGTTCGTGGCCTCATAGTCGCCGAGGTGCGGCACCGGGTTGTAGTGGTTCGCCCGATCGATGAAGTACACGCCCGGCTCGCCCGTCTTCCACGCGCCGTGGACCACCTTGCGGAACACCTCGCGGGCGTCGAGTTGCCCGACCGCCTTGCCGCTGCGCGGGTGGATCAGATCGTACGCGGTCCCCTCCTCCACCGCCCGCATGAACGCGTCCGTGACCGACACGGAGATGTTGAAATTCGTGACCTGCGTGAGATCGTCCTTGCAGGCGATGAACTCGAGAATGTCCGGGTGATCGACGCGCAGGATGCCCATGTTGGCGCCGCGGCGCGTCCCGCCCTGCTTCACCACGTCGGTCGAAGCGTCGTACAGCTTCATGAACGACACCGGGCCCGACGCCACCCCCATCGTGGAGCGGACCACGTCGTTCTTGGGGCGCAGCCGCGAGAACGAGAACCCCGTCCCGCCCCCCGACTGGTGCACCAAGGCCATCGCCCGCAGCGTGTCGTAGATGCCGCTCTGCCCATTCGACAGGCAGTCGTCCACGGGCAGCACGAAGCACGCCGACAGCTGCCCCAAGGGACGCCCGGCGTTCATGAGCGTGGGAGAGTTCGGCATCCACGCCCGCGTCGCCATCAGCTCGAAGAAGGTCTCGGCCAGACCCTCGAGCGCCTTGTCCGAAGCGCCGTAGCGCCGGTCCGGCTCGGCGACCGTGCGGGCCACGCGCCAGAACAGGTCCTCGGGCCCCTCCACGGGCCGTCCCTGGTCGTCCTTCACCAGGTAGCGGCGCTCCAGCACGGTGATGGCATTGGGGCTCAAGTCGAGCGTGCCAATACGGGTCGAAGCGGTCATGCGGGCTCGTCCCTTTCGGTGAGAGCGTGCGAGAGCGTGGTCATGTATTGAAATTTAACCGGGCGCCTGCTCAAATAAGCGCGGGAGGTCAAGGTAGGCGCGGCGAGCGGGCCGGGCAAGGCTTGCGGACGGCCTCACACCTGTATGAGGTTTCGCGAATTCACATCACAAACTTGGTCGGGCCGCCGGGAACGTCCCCGCCCGATGCCGCTCCGCCTCCGTCACGTAGTGCTCCCATGTCTGGCGGATCCGCTCGCGCAGCGCCTCGTCCACCGGCCGCGTCACCCGCGCCGGCACGCCCACCACCAGCGAGCCGGGCGGGACCCGCGTTCCTTCCGGGACGACCGCACCCGCGGCGACCACGCTGCCCGCTCCGATGTGCGCCCCGTTGAGGAGCACGCTCCCCATGCCGATCAGGCAGTCGTCCTCGACCGTGCAGCCGTGGAGAATCGCGCGGTGCCCCACGCCGACGCGGGCGCCGATGCGCGTGGGCAGCCCGGCATCCACGTGCACGATCGTGCCGTCCTGCAGGTTGGTCGCCTCGCCGACCACGATCGCGTCCATGTCGCCCCGCACCACGGCCCCGTACCACACGCTGGCGCGCGCGGCGAGCGTCACGTCCCCGAGCACCACCGCGCCCGGAGCGATGAAGGCGGTCGGATGGATGCGGATTACTGCCTCACCGGCTGGAACGGCCACTTTACCCACGCATCCACCGGGTCGCCGTTCTTCTGGGCCGGATTCCAGCGCAGGGTCTTCGCCATGTCCAGCGCTTCGTTGTTGAACGTGTCCAGGTTGGAGGGATCCCACACCCGGGCCTCGAGCGTGGAGCCCTCCTTGGAGACGTGGATGAGGAGAATGGTCTGGCGGGGAAAGACCGTCGCGTCAGCGGGCACCGGGATGCGCGTGGCCGAGAGCGGCAGCGGGCGCGTGTCGAAGCAGAGGTTGTCCTGGTTGTACGCCGGGCCGGGCTGATCGCACGGGCCGGTCGTCGCGTCGTCGCCGGCCGCGGCCAGGGGTTGCAGCTCGAGTCTCACGGTGGATGGCGCCCCCGGCGTGATGATCACCTGCCGATCGAAGGGCGCGAATCCCGCGGCGCGCACCGCGAGCTGATAGGTCCCCGGCGGCACGTCCGCCTGCGAGCCCCTGAGCGGTAGCCCGTTGAGGGTGACGCGCGCGCCTCGAGGCAGACCCTGCAGCGTGAGATGCCCGGGCGTACCGGGGGCGACCGGGTGTGCGCGGGCCGTGTCCGACGGAGCGGGCGTCGTTACGCGCTGGGCCGTCGTATCGACCCGCGGCGCCGGGGCGCCCGTGTCGCCGAGCAAGCGCTGAGCGACCGTGTCCTGCGGCAGCGCCGCCGTCGAGTCGTGCGGCGCGGCCCGTGCGAAGAACAGCAGCCCTTTCTTATAGGCATACAGTCCCGGCCCGCCCAGCCCGATGGCGAGGACCATCACCCACAGGACAATCCCGGCCCCGACGGACCGCTTGGGGTGGTCGGCCGCGGGCTTGCCCGGCACGCGCGGCAGCGGCGTGGTGGGTGCACCCGCCAGCCGCGCGCCGGCGAGCGAGGGGATGGCCTTGGTCGCCGCGCTGGCGAGGCCCACCGCCGCGAAGCCCCCGCCCGCCTCGAGCGCCTGGACCAGGTCGTCGGAGGTCTGAAACCGGTCGTCGGGGGACTTCGCCATCATCCGCTTGGTGATCTCGAACAGGGTACGCTGATCGTAGGTCTCGAGCGGCGGTGTCGGGATCTCTTCCATGATGTGCTTGTAGCCGATCGAGAAGGAGTCCTCGCCGTCGAACGGGACGTGTCCCACGAGGCACTGGAAGGCCACGACGCCGAGCGAATACAGATCGGAGCGCCCGTCGAGTGTTTGGGCGCGGGCCTGCTCCGGGCTCATGTAATGCGGCGTGCCGATCGACATGCCCGTGCCCGTGAGCTTGCCCCCCGACGCGGCCTTGGCGATCCCGAAGTCGGTGACCACGGCCTGGCCGTGCTCGTCGAACATGATGTTGTCGGGCTTGATGTCGCGGTGCACGATGCCGCCCTTGTGCGCGTAGGCGAGGGCGCGCGCGACCTGCAGCAGGATCATGCGGATTTCGGAGGGAGGCAGCGTGCCGCGCGCGGCCAGCACGCTGGACAGCGGCTTCCCCCGCAGGAATTTCATGACGAAGTAGATCACGCGGCCGGACTTGCCGACGCGATAGATCGGAATGATGCCCGGGTGCTCGAGCTTGGCGGAGGTGCGGGCCTCGCGCTGGAACCGCTCGACGAACTCCTTGTCGAACGCGAGGGAGAAGGGCAGCACCTTGATGGCGACGTCGCGCTCGAGCTGCTTCTCCCGCGCCTTGAACACGATCGCCATGCCGCCGCGGCCGAGCTCCTCGAGGATTTCGTACTCGTCCTTGAGCTGCTCGCGGACCATGTCGAGGTCGGTCATCTCGGGCGCCGGCTCGCGCCCGCCCGCGATCGGAGTGGCGGCCAGGTCCAGCCCGCAGGACCGGCAGAACTTGCTGGCGTCGTCGTTCTGGGTGCCGCAGCGGGGACAGTACATCAAAGCTCCGAGGAGTCGGGGAAACTTAGGGATTCGCCGGAGCGGGTGTCAACTCGACACGTGCGTTGCCCACTCAGAAGTCGGAGCCCAGCGCGGCGTAGAACTGCGGTCGACGGGCGGCGCCCGACGGCGCAGTGGCGAGCGGCTGCGCGACGCCGATCCGCACCGCGAGTCGGAAGTCGTAGCTCAGCGCGACGTCGCCCGCCAACTCGACACCGGCCGAGCGCAGGCGCGTGAGCCGGGGCGCGGTGCCCGGTGCCCACGCGTCTCCCGCGTCGGCGAACGCGTTGACCCAGAGCTTGTCGACGCCGACGGGGAGGTGGCCGAGCGCGCGGCCGACCAGCGCCAGCGGAGCGCGGTACTCGATGCTGCCCGCGGCGGCGCGCTCCCCGCTCAGCTCTCCCGCGCCATAGCCGCGGATCGGGAAGGCGCGCGTCGCGCTGAGCGACGGCGCGAAGTAGACGCTCACGCCCTGCGGCGCGACGCCGCCGACCCGGAACAGCGTCCCGAGCGGCCCGTCCGACCCGCCCGCCACCACCCGTACCGCGAGCACCGAGTGGCCGAACCCACCGAGCCCCGGCGCGCGGACGTACCCGGCGAGGCGCGAGCGCAGCTCGTTCGACCAGCGGGTGGAGCCCGCCTCGTCCCGCCGCCGGTACGTCACGGACCACGCGACGCCGTGCTCGGGCGACACCGACAGCGCGCCGAGCACCAGGTGAGAGAGCGTCAGCGTGACCGATCCGCCGACGAGACTGCGCGGGGCGCACGCCGGGCACACGGTGGCGAGCGCCGTGTCGGGAATCGCGGCGTAGCCGGTGCGCTCGAGCTCCGCGGCGACCCGCAGGCTCGCCAGGCGGCGCCAGCGACGCCCGACGAACGAAGCGCCCAGCGCCGCGTACTCGTCCAGCTCCGAGAGCGTGACGCCGGGCGCGCCCGCGGGGGGGAGCAGGTCCGCCCAGGAGGCCCACGCCGAGAGGTCGAGGGTCGGGTTGCCAAGCGCGGCCGAGACGAGCGCGAAATCGCCCGCGGCCCGGAACGGTCGCGCGGAGACGAGCGCGTCGGCGCCGTACACCAAGCGACCCACCGCATCCGTTCCCGCCGTGAAGGCGCCGTGGAATCGCCCCGTCGCTCCCGCCTCGGCGGACACAGGAAGCCAGAAATGCGGGCGCAATGACGGCCAGGACGCGTAGCCCGTCTCGCGCACCGACACCGCGGGAGCCGAATCGAATGGCAGCGGTTCGGGGAAGGCGACCGGCCCACCCCCGCCGGTGGCGACGGGAGGCGCGTGCCGCAGCTCCCAGCCGTGCGCCCCGAGCGTGACATACACCAGCGTCCCGTCGGGGAGCGGCGCCGGCGCGCGGGCCCCCAGCGGCTCAGCGGTGAGGGGCTCGGCAGACCCGGCGTCGCGCGAGCGGTACACCTGAGGGAGCCCCGTCGGATCGGCCACGAACCACAGCTCGCCGCGCGTGGTCCACACGGGGTCCGCGATGCTGCCGCGCGTCTCCACCACCGCCGCGCCCGCGGCAGGCGAGTCCGCCGGCCAGCGCACCAGCGCCCAGCCACCGCCGGCGCTGCGACTGCCGGCCACCCAGCGGCCGTCGGGCGAGAGCGCCACATCGTCCCACACGGCGCCGGGCGGGCCGGGAGGCACGGGCAGCGTCGGCGTGCCGGCGGCGGGGCCGAGCGCGACGGCCGCGAGCCGCCCTCCCCCACCGGCGGGCGCGACCAGCCGGGCGCCCCGCGTGGCGCGGCGCCACGCTCCGCCGGGCACCCAGCGGTACAGATCGCTGCGGATGCGCCAGCGCGTGACGTAGTCGAGCTGCGCCACCACCAGCGTGTCTCCCACCCAGTCGTAGTCGACCCCGCCGTTCACGCGGTGCCGGCCGACCACGCGGAATGTGGCCGCGTCCACCACCCGCAGCTCGCTCGCGCCCTTCCCGTCGTCCCGCACGTAGGCGATGCGGCGCCCGTCGGGTGAGACGCGGGGGACGGGCTCGGTGCGGAGCAGGCTGTCGAGCACGCGCGCCGCGGGCGATGCGCCCGTCGCGGCGGGCGCCGGCCGCGTGCCCCGCAGCCACTCGGCGGCGAGCGTATGCCCGGGGGCGACCCGGGCCACCTGCCGGCCTACCCGGAAGGGAATGAGCTGGCCCGACGTCGCCTCGACGAAGCGCGGCACCACCGAGTCCCCTGCCCCACCGGCGAGAGAATAGAGGAAGCGGCTGCCGTACGCGTACGGAACCAGTCCGTCGGCCCAGCGGGTGAACAGCAGAGCGTCCCACGGGGAGCGCGACGCGGCGGCCGCCCGATCCGCCGCGAGCAGCTGGGTGTGGAAGCTGCCCCGCACCCGGCCGCCGTTCGTGAATCTCGATTCGTAGTAGGTCGCGAGTCCCTCGATCGCCCAGCTCGGCTGATACTCGTTGGGGAACAGCCCGGGAGCGCGGCCGAACACGTCCTGCAGGGCGCTCCAGATCCCCCTCGTGCGGTCGAGATGAAAGACGTGCGTGAGCTCGTGCGTGGTGACCAGCCGCAGCCAGCTGTCGTAGAACAGCAGCCCGTGGTCCCCGACCGGCGGCGTCGCCAAGATCGTGATGCGGTTGGTGGGAAACACCGTCGTGAAGCCGTTCGCCGCATCGAGGTCGTCGCCCAGGGTGAGATCCACCACACCGCGCGGCGGGTGCAGCTCCCGGGCGAGGAGGCCGTACGACCGCTCGGCCTCGCGTGCCTCCAACAGCGCGACGTCGCGATACGCGGGCCGGAAGTGGATGCGGAAGTGGGCGGTGTGGAGGGTGCGCCAGGAGCCGGAGGGATCGACCTGGGCCTCGGCGCGGCTGGCGAGCAGCAGGAGAAAAAGAATGCGGATTGCGGATTGCGGATTGCGGAATTGAAATGAAAGGTCGAACCGGGGCCCTGAGATCGCCCTGCCAATCCGCAATCCGAAATCCGCAATCCGCAATGTCACGGCTCCCTCGCCCGCTGGCGCAAGAAGCTCTCGATGCCGCGGAAGACCGCCCGCGCATAGCGCCCCTGCCCCGCCTCGCTCGCCAGCAGCGCCTCCTGTTCCGGCAGCATGATGAACAGTCCCTCGGTGAGCGCCGCCGGCATCCAGGTCGGCCGCACCAGCGCGTAGTCGCCCCGGCCCATGCCGAGGTCGCGGACGCCGAGCTCCGCCACGAGCGCGCGATCGAGCTCGCGCGCCAGCAGGGCGCTCCGCGGCTGGAAGTAGTACACGCTGGTGCCGTTGTTGGTGAAGGGATTCACACCGTCCGGGAGCGCGTTGGCGTGGATCGACAGGAGCACGTCGGCGTCGTGCTGCTCGGCGAAGCGCGTGCGCGGGTACAGGTCCAGCGGCGTCGAGTCCGTGCGGGTCAGGAGCACCGTGGCGCCGGCGTGCTCGAGCAGCGCCTTGGCCTTGAGGGCGACCGCCAGCGTCGCGACCGGCTCCCACAGACCCGTCGGCCCCCTCGCTCCGAGGGGCGGGTGCCCCGGGTCGAGCACGATGGTCCGCCCCGCGAGGGGCCGGGCGGGATCGATCCGAGGCGGACGGCGGACCTCGAGCAGCAGATCGCGCCCATCGAACCGGGTGCGATAGCCCCACACCCGCCGCGACAGCTCGAGCGTGATCGTCACTTCGTCGGCGGCCGGCTGCGCGTACCGCATCCGGGTGACCAGCGGGTCGGTGCCGCCGTACTGCATCCAGTTGATGTCGGACGCGGCGCCGTACAGCCGCAACGTCACGCTGCGGTCCCGCTCCGTGACCTGGAACGGGAGCCGGGCGGGGAGCGGCACGCGCAGCGTCACGGACCTCGGTCCCGACGTGAGCCGCACGGAGCCCACCACTCCCCGCGGCGGCGGCGTGCCAGGGGCGAGGGACACCACGTCGCCCGCGCTCACCCACGCCACCGCATCGCGCGACAGCTGCAGCCGCACTTGGTCGTTCCAACGGCCCGATTCGACCGCCACCGTTCCCGTCGGGAAGAACCAGTTGTACGTGCCGTGGGGCACGGCCCGCCCGGGGGTCATGCTGTCGGTCGTAGCCGTGTGCGCCGTATCGTCGTTCAGCACCACGACGGTGGGGAACGTCATATCGACGGGCGTGATCGTCAGCGGCCAGCGCGCGGTCGCGGTGTCTCCCCCGGTCGCCACCACCAGCGTGGCGCAGGCCGTGCCGCCATCGGCGCACAGGCCCGCTGCCGGAAGCCAGCCCGCGTAGCGGCCCACGGCGGGGGGCAGCCGGTACGCCGCGGTATCGGCGACGAACGCCCGCACGCTCCACGCGGGCTCGCCGGGCAGCGAGTCGGGCACGAGCGGCACGCTCGACCCCCAGGGCAAGACGAGGCGCACCGACGCACCCGGCGCCGCCTGCACGCTCAGGAGGATCCCTTCTCCCGCCGGCAACGCCAGGGCGCCCGTCGGCGCGAAGCTCGTGGTGTCGATCCACGCGGCCCGGCCGGGCGGCGGATGGAAGCGCGGCGCGATATGTGCGGTAAAGACGGTGCGACTGGAGTCGGGCCCCGCGGTCGCGGCGAGGAGAAACGTCGCGACCGTGTCGTCGGGCAGTGGGACCCAGGCGATCCAGCCGCCGCCGGGGAGCACGGGCACGGATTGGCCGTCGACGCCCAGACGCACGGCGCCGCGCGCGCCACGCACCGCACCGAAGAGAAACGCCGAGTCGTGGGACTGCACCACGTCGGTGGGCGCGGGGTAGACGACGCTGACGTGGAGCGATTCGGCTCGTGGCGGAGCCGGAGCGGCGGGGACGGGCGCGCTGCCGGCGCGCGAGACCGCGCATCCGGCCACGACGCTCGCGAGCACCACGCCGACCGACCGCACAGGGGCGACAAGGTAGCATCGGCCCTTTCGACCCGCCAACTTCTCGAATAGATTGGCATTGCGTAACTTGTGCGCCCAGTGGGGTACCTCCGCCTGTGACCGCTTGCACCTACTGCGGCCGCGATAATGAGCCCGGCGCGCAGGTTTGTATGGATTGCGGCAAACCGATGGACGAGTCCACGGGACTAAAGGGCGGGGGGACCTCGATTCCGGGGACGCGCTCCCTCGTGGCGGCGGTTGGTGTCGCCACAAGCGAGTGGCGCACCTGCCCGTTCTGTGGCGGCCGCGCCAACGCGGCGCGGCCGTTCTGCCCGCACTGTGGTCGCCGCCTCAGCGCTCCCGGCTCCGGACCGAGCTGCGGCCGCTGCGGCTCCCCCGTCGCGTCGACTGCGAGCTTCTGCGCCACCTGCGGCGCCCCCGTCGGCGACACCGGAGTGACGCGCCGCGTCTCGCCCGGCGCCCCGCGTGCCGGCGGCAGCATCACGCTCGTGCTGCTCGACGATGCGGGCGCGGCGGCGCAGCGCTTCGAGCGCGCCGGACCCGACACGACGATCGGCCGGCAGGACGGTGACATCCGGTTCCCGGACGACGTGTTCCTCTCTCCGTTGCACGCCAAGATCTCCTGGGAGCAGGACACGCTCGTGGTCCGCGACCTGGGCAGCCGCAACGGCACCTGGGTGTTCCTCGAGGCGCCGCACCGGCTGCTCGACGGCGACCTGCTGCTCGTCGGCTCGCAGGTGATCCGGTTCCGGCGCCTGGGCTATCCCGGCCCGCATCCCCCCGACGCCGACGCCACGCGGCGGATGGGCAGCCTGATCCCGAGCGCCGACATCGCGAGCCTGACGCAGCTGCGCTCGGACGGCAGCGTGCGTGACGTGATCCAGCTCTCGCCCGGCCGCGACGTGCTGATCGGCCGCGAGCAGGGCGACTGGATTTTTCCGTACGACCCGTCGATGAGCGCGCGCCACGCCGTGGTCCGCTCGGAGGACGCGGACTTCGTGGTGGTCGATGCCGACAGCCGCAACGGCATCGCCCTGGCGGCGCGCGGCGACATGCCGCTGCGCCACCAGTCGCGTGTTCTGGTAGGCGACAAGCTCCTGCGCATCGAGTTGTCCACGTGAAGATCTGTCCCGTCTGCTCGACCGAATACTCCGACGACGTTCGCTTCTGTCCGAAGGACGGCCAGACGCTGCGCTCGTCGTCGCCCGGGACCGACCTCGTCGGGCAGGTGCTGGCCGACCGCTATCACGTCGTCCGGAAGCTCGGCGAGGGCGGCATGGGACAGGTGTACCTCGCCGAGCACGTGAAGATGGGGCGCAAGAGCGCCATCAAGGTGCTGAGCCCGTCGATGACGCACGACGCCGACGCCGTGGCGCGCTTCAATCGCGAGGCCGCGAATGCCAGCCGCATCAGCCATCCCAATGTCTGCGCGGTCTACGATTTCGGCGAGACACCCGAGGGGATCATCTACCTCGCCATGGAGTTCGTCGAGGGCGAGCCACTCACGGACCTGCTCGAGCGGGAGGGCGCGCTGTCGGTGACGCGGGCGGGCGCGATCTTCCTCCAGGTGGCGGACGCCCTCCAGGCGGCGCACGATCTCGGCATCGTGCACCGCGACCTCAAGCCCGACAACGTCATGCTGACGCGCGCCCGCGACGGCACCGACGTCGTCAAGGTGGTCGATTTCGGGATCGCCAAGGCGGTGGGCGGCGGCGACAACCAGCAGGTCACGAAAACGGGCCTGCTGGTCGGCACCCCGGAGTTCATGAGTCCCGAGCAACTGGCGGGAGACCCGGTCGACGGCCGCAGCGACCTGTACGCGGTCGCCCTCGTGCTCTTCAAGATGCTCACCGGCCAACTGCCCTTTGTCGGAACGACGGCGCAGGACACCATGGTCCAGCGACTCACCGACGAGCCCGCCGCCCTGGCCGACGTGCGTCCCGACCTGCGCTTCCCACCGGGCCTCCAGTCGACGATCGACACGGCCCTGGCGCGCAACCCCGCGCACCGCTATCAGTCGACCGCCAAGTTCGCGAACGACGTGGCCGCGGTGCTGGGTCTGCAACGGGGACCCCGGCTGAGTCCGGTCCCGCCGACCCGCCAGGATGCGGACCTCGACGCCAGGACGGAGCTGTTGCGCCGCTCCGCCGCCATGTCTTCCGCTCGGAGACCGCCGCCGCGACGGAAGCGTCGGCTGATGCCGATCGTGGCCGGCGCCGTCGTGATCCTGGGCGGGGCCGGGGCGGCGCTGGCGCTGCGCGGCGGAAGCAAGGCGGTCGACAAGAGGCCGCGCGCGGATTCGACGCCTCGAGTCGCGGTCGTCCCGCCGCGTGACACCACGGCGTCGCCTTCCCCCGTGCCCGTGAGCCCGCCGCGGCGCCAGCCGGTGAAGCAGGCGCCTCCCCCCGCTCGCTCTCCGGGCCGCGCTACCGGAGCGCAGCCGAACATCGACGTGAGCCGCGCCCACGAGCTGCTCGACAACCTCTATCTCTACCAGCTCGTCCCCAAGACCGCTCCCTGGATTCGTGACTCGGCGATCCACCTGTTCAACGCGCCCGGGATCGCGCGGGACGACAAGGCGTACGCCGCGTTCGTCTTCGGCATGGCGCTCGCGCAGATGAACGATCGTGCTCGCGGGTGTGAGTGGATTCGGAAGGCGGTCGAGCTCCAGCCGGCCGATACGTTCTACCCGAAGATCGCCGCTCAGTGCGGACGCTGACCGTGTTCGGACGCTCTCCCTCCAAAGCGATCAAGGTCGACGTCTTCGCGAAGACGGATCTCGGCCGGACGCGCGACCACAACGAGGACCATTTTCTCGTCGCGGACCTGACGCGGCGCGACGCCTCGCTCAAGCCCGCCGTGCGCATCCACGAGATCGGCGAGCGCGGCTCGCTGTTCGTGGTCGCGGACGGCATGGGCGGCGCGGCCGCGGGCGAGGTGGCGAGCGAGATGGCGACCGAGACGATCTACGAGCAGATGGTGAACGCCTGGGGGAGCGAGCGCGAGCTGACGCCGCAGCGGTTCGCCTACCGGCTCCGGGAGGCGGTGGAAACGGCGAACCGCCAGATCCACTCGTACGCCGCGGCGCACCCCGAAGTGCGCGGCATGGGTACGACGACGACCGCCGTGGGAGCGCTCGCCGACCGCCTGTTCCTTTCGCAGGTGGGGGACAGCCGCGCCTATTTGATCCGGCAGGGCCAGGCCGTGCAGCTCACCAAGGACCAGTCCCTGATGCAGCGCCTGGTCGAGGCCGGCGAGCTGACCGAAGAGGAAGCCGCGAAGAGCGAGCGCCGCAACATCATCCTCCAGGCGCTCGGGCCCGACGCGCGCGTGAAGGTGGATCTCACGCATCAGGAAGTCCGCCGGGGCGACATCCTCGTGCTCTGCTCCGACGGGCTCTCCGGCTCGGTGAAGAAGGAAGAGATCGCGGAGATCGTCGCGCGCGAGCGCGACCTGCAGGCGGCGTGCGACCGGCTGATCGCGCTCGCCAACGAGCGCGGCGGACCCGACAACATCACGGTGATCCTGGCGCGGTTCGACGGCGAGGGGCTGCGCCCGGCGGAGGCGGGCGCCGAGGTCGGGCACCAGGTGTATCCCCTCATCGACACCGAGACCAGCACGGAGCCCGTCCCCGTGTACAAGGGCAGCCGCCCGCCGGAGCCCACGGCGCGGGCGCGCTGGCGCCTGGTCGCGCTCGCGCTCGCCGCGCTCGCCGCCGCCGCCGCGCTCTACCTGGTCAAGCGGTAACTACGTCGACCAACTCAAGACTCGCCTTGCAGCGGCACGCTGCATGAGCATTTGACCATGCCAGCACAGCAGGATCGGCGCCGTCCCCGGGATCTGGGCCGCGAGCCGCGGATGGCCGAACAGCACCACGAGCTGCGCCCCGGGCACCAGGCGACGCAGCGCAGCACGCGACCGCGCGCCGAGATCGGCTCGCCCCTTCCAGGACCGTGGCTCGGAATACACGAGAACGACACGTTTCCCGTTTCCCCTTTCCCCTTTCCCGACATGGACCCCCGCGTCCCGCAACGTCGTGTGGAATACGTCGCGCGGCCCGACCGAATAGGGTCCGCCGATGTCGTCATCCACGATCGACACCGCCGGCGGCGTGCGGATGCGCGGTGCCTCGCCCCGCACCAGGTGCGCCGCGCGGTCGGCGATGCCGTCCGCGAAGGCCGCGTGCGCGGCGAGGTCGGGGTCCCCCTGATCAGGTAAATCGCCCCACTGACTCACGGCTTGTTCATAACGGGCCAGCGCGTCGTCCGCCCGCGCGGCGGGCAGCTCGCCGCCGACGGAGCGGTCGAGGGCGGCCGCGACGCGGGAGAAATCCTCGGGATACAGCAGCGCGTCGCACCCGGCCGCGACCGCGCCCACCGTCGCGGCGGGCACGGGCTGCGCCGCGCTCGCGCCGGCCATGATCAGGGCGTCGGTCACGACCAGCCCCCCGAAGTTGAGGGTGGCGCGCAGATAGCTCAGAATCTCGCTCGAAAAGCTCGCCGCCCGTCCCGACGGATCCCATTCGGGATAGGCTACGAACGCGCTCATGACGCTCCCCACGCCGGCGCGAATCGCGTACTCGAACGGCGTCCCGTCCACCTGCTGCAGCTCGGCGAGCGAGGCGCGCACGCGCGGCAGGGTCGCGTGCGAATCCTCGAGCGTGCGGCCATGCCCGGGGTAGTGCTTGGCGCAGCCCAGCACGCCGTGGTCCTGGAGGCCTCGGATCCACACCGCCGCCTGCTCGCCGACGCGCACCGGGTCCGCTCCGAACGAGCGCGTCCCCACGATCGGGTTCTTCGGCTCCAGGTCGAGATCACACACGGGGGCGAACGCCCAGTTGATGCCGACGGCGCGTGCCTCGGCGCCGGTGATCACCCCGCACGCCGCGGTTGCGTCGAGATCGTCGAGCCAGCCGAGCGCGGCCGCGGAGGGCAGCTCGCTGAGTCCCTGCACCTGCTGGGCGGGCCCGCGCTCGAGGTCCGCGCCGATGAGCAGCGGGCGACCCGCTTGCTGCCGCAGCTCCCGGGTGAGCGCCGTGATCGCCTCGCGCGTGCCTCCAAAGATGATGAACCCGCCCACGCCGGCGGCGAGGGCGGCGTCGATCTTCACCCGCTCCTGCTCGAAGCTCCCCCGTCGCCAGCGCAGCGCGGGAAACACGAGCCGGGCCAGGGACGCGGTCACGCCGGGGTGATGCGGCCCAGCACGCGCGGGCCGCGCGCACCGGTCGCGGGAGGCAGGTTGCCGGGCTTTCCGAGGATGGTGAGAAAGCCGAGGAAGGCGAACGCCAGGGCCTCCTTTGCCTCGCCGTCGAAGAACAGCCGATCGAACGGCACGAGGGGTCGGGGGGCCACGCGGGCGGCGAGCTGCTCGACGAGCCACGGGTTGCGGGCGCCGCCGCCGGACAGCACCAGTTGGTCGTCGGGCCCCGCACCGATCCAGCGCTCGATCGCGCGGGCGATGGTCTCCACCGTCAGGGCCGTCGCCGTCGCGATCGCGTCGTTGTCCGAGCCACCGCCGCGCTTCACCTCGTCGACCAGCCGCGCGGCGTAGTCCGGACTGAAGTGCTCGCGCCCGGTGCTCTTGGGCGGAGCAGCGGCGAAGTAGGGGTCGGCGAGCAGCGCCTCGAGCACCTTGCGGGCCGGCTTGCCGCGGCGCGCGCGCTCGCCGTCCAGATCGAACCGCGCGGCGGGATCGATCCGCCGGGTCACCGCGTCGACCACCGCGACGCCCGGACCGGTGTCGAACGCGAGGGCGCCTTCGGTCACGCCCAGACGCGGCGCGTACGTGACGTTCGCCATCCCGCCGATGTTCAAGAGCAGGCGCCCGCGCTCCGGGTGGCCGAACAGCAGCACGTCGGCGAGCGGGACGAGGGGGGCGCCCTGCCCGCCCGCCGCCACGTCCCGCGCGCGGAAGTCGCTCACGACCCGGACGCCCACGCGTTCGGCGATCACCGCCGGGTCGCCCAGCTGGAGCGTGGCGCGACCCGGCTCGTGCCACACCGTCTGGCCATGCGACGCGACGAACGCCACCTCGCGGGGCGTCACCTTCGCCGCCGCGAGCAGCTGCAGCACGGCCCCCGCGAAGCGCTCGCCCAGCGCGACGTGTAACAGCGCGAGATCACGCGAGCCGCCGCGCGCAATGGCGTCGATGATCTGGCCCCGCTCCGCCGCCGCGTACGCATCCTGACGGAACGCCACCAGCCGCGCCTCGAGCGGATCGTCGGTCAGCCGGACCAGCGCGGTCGAAACGCCGTCGAGCGAGGTGCCCGACATCACGCCGACCGCCAGGATGGGAGTCACGCCACGGGGGGCGGGTCGCCCACGGCGCGACGCACGAAGCCGCCGGCCGCGGCGAGCGCCCGCTCGGCCTCCGCCCGTCCCGTCCCCTTGCGTACCATGACGATCGCGAGCTTGACGCTGCCGCCCGCCGCGTCGATCGCCGTCCGCGCCGCCGCGCGATCGACCCCGCAGCATTCCATCACGATGCGCTCCCCGCGGTCGCGCAGCTTGTCGGAGACCGCCTTCAGGTCGACCATCAGGTTGCCGTAGGCCCGTCCCAACCGGATCATCGCGCCGGTGGAGATCGTGTTGAGCACGAGCTTGGTGGCGGTGCCGGCCTTCAGGCGGGTGGAGCCCGTGAGCGCCTCGGGGCCGACTTTGGGGAGGACGAGCACGTCGCAGGTCGCGCGCAGCACCTGGGGCGGATCGGAGCACGACACGAGACCGGTGGTCGCGCCGATCGTCTGGGCGCGCGACAGCGCGGCGCGCACGAACGGCGTGGTCCCGCTCGCGGCGATCCCGAGCACGAAGTCGTGCGCCGCCACGCGCGCCTGATCCATCGCCTCCATCCCCGCGTTCACGTCGTCCTCGGCGCCCTCGCTGCTCTTCACGAGCGCCGCGTAGCCGCCCGCGATCACTCCCACCACCATCTCGGGCGGCGTGCCGAACGTGGGCGGGCATTCGCTCGCATCCAGGACGCCGAGCCGGCCGGAGGTCCCCGCGCCCACGTAGACCAGCCGCCCGCCGCGCCGGAACGCGTCGACCACCAGGTCGATGGCCCGGGCCACCTCCGCGCGCACCGCGTGGACCGCCGGGGCGACGGTCGCGTCCTCCGCGTTGATCAGATCGACGATCTCGAGGCTCGAGGCGACGTCGATGCGCTGGGTGCGGGGGTTGCGCTGCTCGGTGAGCCGCGGGTCGCGGTAGTCGGAAGAGGGGACGGTCATGACGGGCTTGGGATGGCCACAAGTTAGAGGTTGCCGCGAACTCGGTCCACCGGCGCGGCTCCCTGCCTCGCCAAGACCTCGAACAACCAGCGTCTGGCCTCGGCGTCCCCTGCCCACAGCGCCGGCCCGAGCGGCGAGCCAAGGAAGATCAACGTGCCGCGTCCACTCCGGCGCTTGAGGGCCACCGGCAGACCATCCACCCGGGCGATAACCTCCCCCGCCTGGCGCCCGAGGGTCACCACACGGCTGAAATCGCGGACCTTCGCCGAGTAGGGCCAGGTGTAGTCAACATACGGTATGCCCTGCGAGCGCGTGTGCGCGGGCCACAACTGTACCGGCGCCTCGACGCGGACCTGCAGGTAGTCGCGCAGCACGACGCGGTGGGCGTGGAAGTCCCGACCGGCAGCGAAGCCTGCGCCTGACTCGAGGATTACGCTTGCCCCCGCTTGCAGGCAGCGCACGATCGCCCGGGCCGCCGACGGCGGGAGCTCCAGTGTCGCGGGAACGATCAGCACGGCGCAGCGTGACACCCACGCCGCTCCCGCACCCCTGAACCGTGGCCCCAGGCCGGCTAGCGCGGACTCGTATCCCGCAACCGACTCGCCCGAGCGACCGTGCTGCGGACTCGTCTCGACTGCCACAGACGACTGACCGGGCCGCCACAGATCGAGCGGCAGCCCCGGCAGCCCCATGGTCACCGCACCAGCGGCGCAGCCGAGGAACCGTCTCCGGGTGATGTCCATTTCAGAGCCGTGCAGAAATGAGGCGGTCCATGGCCCGGGCCGTGTCGTAAAACTGCTGGTCGGGCGCATAGCGGTAGCGCGCCTCCATTTCCGCCACCAACCACCCGTCGTAGCCCACTTTGGTCATCGCGCCGCGGATGGCGGGCCAGTTGTTGTCACCAAGAAACAGATTCGTGTACACGCTCTGGTCGCCACAACGCCCGCGCTTTTTCATCACGTCCTTCACGTGAATTCGGGTGATTCTCGGTCCGTGGATCTCGATCCACTGTTCTGCGAACCCCGTGTCGTGGATGTTGCCCACATCGAGGTGAATACCCACGGCGGGGTTGTTCACGTCGTTCAGAAATTGCCAGAACTCGCGCGGGCTGATGAGAAACCGGTGCTCTGCGTTGCAGTTCTCGCACCCAATCCTCACGCCCGCGCGTGCGGCTTTCTCGCCAAGCGACCTGAGCGCCTCCAGGCAGCGTTGATACACCTCATTGTAGGGGACTTCCGCGGTCACCAGGCCCGCTACCAGCAGGATCGCGTCGGTTCCGAGCAGCATGGCGGTCTCGATTTCCCGCTCCACGATGCGCATGGCCTGGGCCCGCACCTTGGGCTCGCGCGATGAGAGCGGTGAGGCCCAGTGCAGTCCGGTCGAGACGTTGGATACGACGAGGCCGGCGTCTTCGACTTTCCGCCGCAGGTCCCGTACTTCGCTATCCGCGGTGCTCATCTGAAACCACGGGACGTCGCCCAGCCAGAGTTCGATGCCGTCGAATCCGGCCTGCTTGACGAGGTCCAGGCCTTTTTCGAATCCCCACTCTTTCGAAATCATGTTATCGCCGATGGCTTTCTTCATAACGCGCCTCATCCCCTACGTCGAAGACGTTTGGCCCAATCGACCCGGCGGGCGCATCATACTTCAAATGACCTTCGCTGGCGACGGCCGATCACGGGAGTCACGTCCGCGGGCCCGCTGCGCCGGCGCCCTGAGCTCCCCGTTGACCCGAACTCGGGTCAACGTGCACAATTCGAGGTGCGCCACACCCTCGTTTCGAGCCTCCTCGTCCTCGCCGCCTGCCGTCACAGCGTCAAGCCGCCCGAGATCGCGCCCGTGGTGGACGTCCCGGATGCGGTCCCGATGCCCGCTCCCGCCGTCGCGCCGCCCGCCGTCCCGGACCGCACGCCGCTCATTGCCTCAGCCTGGCCTCTCGGCTCACGCGTGCAGGCCGTGGCGGGAGAGCACGCGATGGTCGTCACCTCCCACCAACTCGCCAGCGACGTCGGGCTCGACGTGCTGCGGCGTGGCGGCAACGCGGTCGACGCCGCCGTGGCGGTCGCATTCGCGCTGGCGGTCGTCCACCCGGTGGCGGGCAACATCGGGGGCGGCGGGTTCATGGTCACCCGGATGCAGGACGGCACGGTCGGCGCGCTCGACTTCCGCGAGACCGCCCCTACACGGGCGACGCCGGACATGTACGTAGACACGGCGGGCAACGCGATCGGCTCGTCGCTCACGGGCCATCGCTCGGTGGGAGTTCCCGGAACGGTGGCAGGGATGTACGAGGCGCACCGCAGGTTCGGCCGGCTCCCCTGGGGGGAGCTGCTCGTGCCCGCAATCGCTCTGGCCCGCGACGGCTACCTGCTCGACGGCCCGCGGAGCCATGTGATCGAACGCGAGGCCGAGCGGCTCGGCCGCTTCCCCGCTTCCCGAGCGCAGTTCCTGGTGGACGGAGCCGCACCGCCGCCCGGAACCCGCTTGGTGCAGCCCGAGCTCGCCCGCACCCTGCAGCTGGTCGCCGACAGCGGCGCCGCGGCGTTCTATGACGGCAGTATCGCTCACCTCATCGTGCGCGAGATGGCGCGCGGCAGCGGGTTGATCACGCGCCAAGACCTCGCGCACTATGTCGCCAAGTGGCGCGACCCCGTCGAGATCAGGTATCGCGGCTACACGATCTATACGATGCCGCCGCCGTCCGGCGGGGGCGTGACCCTGGCGGAGATCCTGAACGTGATGGAGGGGTACGCTCCGGTTCCGCCGTTCGGCAGCGCGGAGCTGATGCACCTCCAGACCGAAGCGATGCGCCGTGCGTACGCCGACCGCAACGCCTTGCTGGGTGATCCCGACTTCGTCCAGATGCCGCTCGAGCGGCTGCTGTCGAAACAGTATGCCGGGTCGTTACGCGCGGAGATCGATCCGCACCGGGCGACGCCCGCCGTACCGACATCGGGAGGGCGCTCCGAGGGGACGGAGACGACTCACTTTTCGATCGTGGATGCGGACGGCTCCGCGGTCGCCTGCACCTACACGCTGAACAACGATTTCGGCAGCGCGGTCACGGTCACCGGGGCCGGATTCCTTTTGAACGACGAAATGGACGATTTCACGTCGGCGCCGGGGCGGCCCAATCTGTTCGGCCTGGTGCAGGGTGAGGGGAACGCCATCGCGCCCGGCAAGCGCATGCTGTCCGCCATGACGCCTTCCATCGTGGTCGACTCCGCCGGGCGGCTCGTTCTCGTGCTCGGCTCGCCCGGGGGCTCGCGCATCACGACGGCCGTGTACCAGGTGATCAGCGATGTGGTGGACCAGGGCATGTCGCTCGCCGAGGCGGTCGCGGCCCCGCGGCTGCATCACCAGGCGCAGCCGGACGTCGTGTACCTCGAGCGCAACGGGTTCGAGCAGGCGGCCATCGACTCGCTCGAGGCGATGGGGCACAAGGTCGACACGTGGACGTACAAGACCGAGGTGAACGCCATCGGCCGCAGCGCCGCCGGCTGGGTCGGGGTGGCGGATCCCAGACGCGGCGGGGGTGCGGTGGGGTACTGAGCTACGGCTGGAAGAAAAGTGACCGTCACTGCGTGAATTTGATTACGGGAGCGCGCCGAGCATAGATTAGCGTAGTGCCGTACCGACAGAGGAGCGGGAATGCCGGTCACGGCGACGTTGTCCCGGAAGTTCTACGAGAAGTTCGGGGATGATCTGACCAACGAGCTCGTGAACTGGCTGAACCAGGTGGACGCGACCTATCGCAGCGACCTGCGTGACCTGAACGAGGTCAACTTCGCGCGGTTCGATGCGAAGCTCGAGCAGCGGGCGACACAGCTCGACGCAAAGATCGAGCAACGCACCGCCTGGCTCGATGCGAAGCTCGAGCAGCGCATTGCCGAGGTCAAAGCGGCCATGGCTGCTCTCGAGAGTCGCCTCGAGGCCCGGATGTCCGCGTTCGAGGCGCGGATCATTCGGTGGATGTTCCTGTTCTGGGTCGGGCAAGCCGTCACGACGGTGGGGCTGGTGTTCGGAGTCGTTCGGTTGGTCGGACGGTAAGCCCAACGCGGCGGCGCAGGCGTCAGGTATCAGTTCGGACGCCCGCGCCTGCCGTACGCCGCTAGGCGTGCTTCACCGTCAGCGGCTTGTTCAGCTTGATCGTGATCGCCGCGCCCTTGGGGATCACGATGTCGATGTCCCGCGACGCACGGGCGGCGGCGGCCCCGGCCGCGGCACCCACCGCCCCACCGATCACCGCGCCTTTGGTGTTCTTGCCGAGCAGCTTGCCCACGATCGCGCCGGCCACGGCCCCGCCGCCCACCTTGGCGGCGTCCGCCTTCGTCACGCCGCGGCCCTTCATCACCGTGTCCTGTGCCACCACCGACGCGTCGATCGCGTAGCTCGCGCCGCGCACCGACACGCTCGTGACCGACAGCTCGAGCTTGCCGCTCGAGTTCGGGTTCGGCGCAGGCTCAGCCGCCGCGATCGTGCCCGACACCGTCGCACCGGCGGGGATCACCACCCGCCCGCTCGGGTCCTTCACGTCCTGGCTCACGCTGGCGCTGAACGCGTCCCCGGCTTTGGCGGAGCGCGTCGTGATCGAGTCGCTCGCCGTGAGGCCGACGCGCGTCCCGGCCGCGAGGCTCAGCGGAGCCGGCGCCGCAGGCTTCGGTGGCGCGGGCTTCTTGACCGGCGCCGCCTTCTCGGGCGCCGGCTTGACCGCCTCCGTCGCCCGTGCGGGGACGTCCTTCATGGCCGACGTGGACTCGGTCGGGGCGAGGGTCAGGTTACGCGCCGTCGAATCGGCCGACCGGCTCGTCTGCTCGCCTTTGACGCAAGCGAGGAACGCGACACCCGCCAGCGCGGCGATTACGGATCCGTGCTTCGGTAGCCTGATCATTGAGTTCTCTCTGATAGAGGTTCGCAGCGACCTAATATAGGAAAGCGGGCTCCGAAGTTCCCAGGCTGAAGCCTGGGCCCGGTAGCGCACAGTGCTAAAGCACACCAGCCCTGTCCTTTAGGACTGTGCCCCACCGGGCCCACCCTTCCAGGGTGGGAACACATCAGCACGGATCACCTGGGGGCCTACAGCCGGCTCTTCAAGAATTCCGGCGTGAGCCCCTGCAGCCAGCCGGCGAGCAGAGTGAAGCGGTCGGTGACGAGCAGCAGCCCGAGCACGATCAGCAGGATCCCCGCGATGCGCTCGACCCACACGAGGTAGGGACGGAATCGCTGGAACCACGCCAGGAACCGGTCGAGCGCCAGCGCGGTGATCACGAAGGGCAGCGCAAGTCCGGCGGAATAGGCGGTGAGGAGCGCGGTGCCGTGCGCCACGCTCGCCTGCGCCGCCGCGAGCGTGAGAATCGCACCCAGGATGGGACCGATGCAGGGCGTCCACGCGGCGCCGAACGTGACGCCCACGAACGCCGAGCCGAGGTAGCCGAGCGGCTTGCGGGCGAGCTGGACCTTGCGCTCGCGCATCAGGAGCCCGGGGCGCAGCACCCCGAGGAGATACAGCCCGAAGAGGATGACGACCACGCCGCCGATCCGCCCGATCCAGGTCTGGGAACGGAGCAGCACCACGCCCAGCGCGGACGCCGTGGCGCCGAGGGCGATGAAGATCAGGGAGAACCCGGCCACGAACCACAGCGCGTGAACCAGGGCCGTGCCCCGGCGCACTTCCAGCTCCTCCAGCGTCAGGCCCGTGAGGAACCCGACGTAGCTGGGGATGAGCGGCAACACGCAGGGAGAGAGAAAGCTGAGCAGCCCGGCCACGAAGGCCAGGGCGAACGACGGCGTCACCCGCAGAAGCACACCGCCGAGACCACCGTGGTCCAGCGCCCGTCGTCCCCGCATTCCGCGGTCGAGGTGATGTTCATGGTGCGCACGATCTCGCCCGACAGGAGCCATTGCTCGCGCCGCTCGTCCCACGCTTTGTCGGAATCGAACGGCACGCCGAGCACGGTGGCCAGCATCGAGGCGGCGAGGTCCTCGGCGTACTCCCCCGAGGTCACCTCGTTCTGGCCGTAGCTGTGGTGCTCGGAGATGTAGCCGTGGTGCGAGGCGTCCGCGGGCATGGCGACGCCGATCGACGCCGCGACGAGGCGGCTCGGCTCGTTGGTGGACGATTCGGCGATCACCGCGAAGACGACTTGCCCCGGCTTCATGAGGGAGAGGCCCTCCTCCCGGTCCACGAGCTCACAGTGGGGCGGGAAGATCGAGCTCACGCGCACGAGGTTGAAGTTGGCCAGATGGGCGTCCCGCAGCGCCATCTCGAAGCTCGTGAGCTTCTCCTTGTGCCGACCAACGCCCTTGGTGAGGAAGGCCTTGGTGGGCACGAACATTCGCGAGTCGATCAACCGGTCACCTCCCCGTTAGCCGTCATACCACGCCGCCGGCGCGATCGCCACCGGCGGGTCTGGATCGCCCGACCGCTCGGCGGCGGCCAGCATCACCTGCTCGATGACCGCCGCGGGCGAGAGCGCCGTCTCCTCCACGGTGACGCGCGACTGGCCGCGCTCCTTCCCGCGTACGACGAGCATGTAGCGCGCCGTGTACACGCGCAACCGGCCGCCGGCTTCGCCGGCGCGGCACGCCACCACCGCCGTCCCCCATTCCCGACCCTCGCGTTTCCAGGGGCGGAACAGGTAGATCGTCTCGATCTCGGAGGGCGGCACGTGGCGGGCGACGGCCTCGGCCAGCTTCGCCCACCCCGGCCCGCGACCCGGCGCTAGCGGAGCACGGTCGCCGGCGCCTGCGCCTGCTCCCATCGCTCCACGTAGAACCGCAGCACGTGCATGAAGTCCTGGGCGTTCGTGACGACGCCGTACGCCTGGTGCGTGCCGCGGTCCCGCAGCTTGTTCACCACGAACTCCGTCTGATCGACGCAGATCGTCGTGAGCGGTCGCAGCTCCTCCGGCCGGGACGAATCCACGAACGCCGGGAGCATGTTGCCGACGGCGATCGCGTGCAGCGCCGTCGCCACAAATACGGCAAACGTCGCCTGGGCAGTGCGCTCCCGCATCGCGTCCTGGGCCGCCAGGGTGTCCGACAGGACCTCGGGCAGCGGCCCGTCGTCGCGGATCGAGCCGGCGAGCACGAACGGCACCTGGTGCGTCACCAGGGCGTGCATGATGCCCGTGGTCACGAGGCCCTGGCGCACGGCCGCGGCGATCCCGCCCACACGGCGCACCTGGTTGATCGCGCGCATGTGGAGCGCGTGGCCGCCTTCGACACCCTGACCCGAGCTCGTCATCCCGAGCGTGGTGCCGAAGATCGCCGCCTCCAGATCGTGCACGGCGACGGCGTTCCCCCCGAGGAACGCCTGCACGTACCCGTTCTGAATGAACCAGATCATGTCCTCGCGCGCCCGGGCATGCACCAGGGCGGGACCGACCACCCACAGGATCTTGCCGCTGCGGCGCTTCTCCTCGCCGAGCAGCTGCGCCAGCACGGCGTAGTCCACCGGCTTCTCGCGAGACACCTCGGTCTGCATGAACCCGAACTCGTTGGCGCTGTGCGCGCCGCCGAGAAAGCCCTCGGTATGCACGAAGATGCCCTCGCGGCCGTCCTCCTCCGTGCCGACCGCGACGAGCTGGCCCTTGCGCACGCGGCGCGGCTCGGTCACGACGAGATCCCCGCCCGCGTGCAGCACGATGACGCAGTCCATACGCGGCAGCCGCGGCCGGCGCCACGCGCCTCCAGCGCGAACGTAGGTGGGGAGGTTGGTCGTCGAGAAGAACCGGTCTGGCAGCACGCCGTCGGCGGGCGCGGGCTCGAAACGGGCGTCGGGCGCCCCGGCGAGCGGCGGCGCCGCGAAGTCGGGGGGGCGGTATTGGAACCTAGGACCGGTCGTCACAGATCGGGAAAGGTAATGCGGAATGTGGAATTCGGAATGCGGAATCGACACACGACCTACCGATCGACGGTCGCCCTGCCATTCCGCAATCCGCAATCCGCATTCCGCATTACAAGAGCGTCACCGGATCCCGATCGACCACCACTCCCCGCGCCCGTGCGCCCAGGGCGCGCACTACGCGACCGATGGCGCGCGGCTCCGTCGCCTTCACGAGCACGTGCCAGCGCCACCGCCCCTTGAGGCGCGCGATCGGGCACGGCGCGGGCCCGAGCACACCGAGCGCGTTCTGCAACCGCTCGGCGTTCACGCGCCGCAGCCACGCCGCGACGCCCTCCGCCGATTCCTGGGCCCGCGCGGCCACCGGGTCCGACGCCACGAAGCGCGCCAGCCCGACGTGCGGCGGATACGCCGGATGCGGCGGGGCGCGCAGCGGCACCTCGACCGCGGCGAACTGGGCCACCGAATGCGCCGCCGCGGCGCGGATGGCGTGGTGGTCCGGCGCCCGCGTCTGGACGTACACGCGCCCCCCCTTGGGCCCGCGCCCGGCCCGGCCCGCCACCTGCGCCACCAGCTGGAACGTCCGCTCCCCGGCCCGGAAATCGGGCAAGTGCAGCCCCGTGTCCGCGTCCACCACGCCGACCACCGTCACGTTCGGAAAGTCCAGTCCCTTGGCGATCATCTGGGTGCCGAGCAGGATGTCGAGCTTGCCTTGGGCCATGCGCTCGAGTACCCGATGATGCGCCCACTTGGAGCTGGTGGTGTCCAGGTCCATGCGCGCGATGCGGGCAGCCGGAAAGCGAAGCGCTACGAAATGCTCCAGCTGCTGGGTGCCGAGGCCGCGCATGCGCTGGATGTCCTTACCGCACATGCGGCACGCGGTCGGGATCGTCTCCTCGTGGCCGCAGTAGTGGCAGCGTAACGCGGGCGGCGTCTGGTGAACGGTGAGGGCGATGGCACAGTGCGGACAATCGCGCACGTCGCCGCAGGCGTGACACTGCAGGTAGGTCGCGAATCCGCGGCGGTTCAGGAGCAGGATCACCTGGTCGCCGCGACCGAGCGCGCCGCGCACCGCCTCGTCCAGCGCGGTGGTCCAGGGGACGCCGCGCGCCTCGGGCACACGCTCCGCGCTCCGTAGATCCACCACCTCGACCGCCGGCAGCGGGCGAGCCCCGATCCGTTGCGGCAGCTCGAACCGCGCCACGCGGCCCTGGGCCGCGAGATGCAGGGTCTCGAGCGAGGGCGTCGCGCTGCCGAGGATCACCCGCGCGCCCTCGAGCCGGGCGCGCACCAGCGCCACGTCGCGGGCGTGGTAGCGCGGCGTGCTCCCCTGTTTGTAACTGGACTCGTGCTCCTCGTCCACCACGATCGCGGCGAGCCGCTGGACCGGGGCGAACACCGCCGACCTCGGGCCCACCGCCACGCGCCGCTCGCCGCGCCGCAGGGCGCGCCACGCGTCGGCCCGCTCGCCGTCAGACAGAGCGGAATGCAGCACGGCCACCTGGTCCCCGAACACGCCGCGCACGCGCGCGACCGTCTGGGGCGTCAGCGCGATCTCGGGAACCAGGAGAATGGCCCCGGCACCAGACGCTACCACGCTACGAAGTACGTCGAGGTACACCAGTGTCTTGCCGGAGCCCGTGACTCCCTGGATCAGCACGGGTGTCTCGGGCGGCGTCGCGAGAATACCGGCAACCACGCGACGCTGGTCGGCCGTCAGTTCGGGCGGCGGGGGCGACGACAGGCCGGCGAACGGATCGCGCGGGCGAGCCACGTCGGCGTAGCGAGCCAGCCCCAGCCGCACCAGTCCGTCGAGCGCCGCCCGAGAGAGGCCCAGGCGTTCCAGCAGGTGGCGCATCGGCGCGGAGCCGCCGAGCGCCTCGAGCGCCTCGTATGCCACCCGGCGCTTGGGCGACCGCTTGAATGCGCGCTCACGCTCGAGCAGCGACGGCAACGTCGCCACGAGCGCCACCACACGATCGGTCCCCTCGGCCGGCCCCGCCGGGCGCTGCACGCTCCACAGGGCGCCGGGAAGCAGGGCCCGCAGGGCCCATCCCGGTGGCGTCCCGTAGTAGCGGCTGATCCATCGGCCCAGCTCGAGCAGCGGCCCGGTGAGCGCCGGCTCCTCGTCCGGCGCGGCCACGATGGCCTTCGCGGTCACCGCCGGAGCGGCCACAGCGACGGCCGTGACCACGCCCACCACCGTGCGCCGCTGCACCGGAACGACGACACGCGCCCCGGGCACGACGCGGTGCGCCAGCTCGCGGGGAACCTCGTAGGTATAAGGGCGCGGGACGGGGATGGGAAGGACGACCTCGGCGAACCGCGACATGGTGGTGCGGTCAGGTAGGGGCGCAGCATGCTGCGCCCCTAAACTTCCGTCAGAGGCCAATGTTGTTACTGACCCCGGGCGCAAGCCCGGGGTCTCCGGATACAGACCCTTATCGTCTGCTGACACCCAGCCCCGGCCCTGTGGGAAGTCGGATCTGCCCGCCGTCGATCGTGGCGCCGACGAAGGGATCGTTCGCCGTGAGCGCGGCGCCGTCCAGGTCGGCCGCGTCCACCAGCGGCGTGAAGTGGGCCGCCGCCGTGATCCCGAGCGACGATTCGATCATACAGCCCACCATCACCAGCATGCCGTGCGCCCGGGCCGTCGCGATCATGCGCAGCGCTTCGCGCAGCGAGCCGCACTTCGCGAGCTTGATGTTGATCCCGTCGACGGCGCCCGCGAGCCGGGGAATGTCCGCGGCCACGATGCAGCTCTCGTCCACGACGACGGGCAGGATCCCCCGGCGCCGCACGGCGGCGATCCCTTCGAGGTCGTCCGGTGGAAGCGGTTGCTCCACGAACTCCACGCCGTATTCTTTCAGGACGGGCAGCATCTGGAGCGCACGATCCCGCGTCCACCCGGCGTTCGCATCCACCCGGAGCGGCTTGTCGGTGGCGTCGCGGACCGTGCGCAGGATCTGCTCGTCGTGCTCCGTGCCCAGTTTGATCTTGAGGATCGGATAGGGCGACGCCTCGGCCACCTTCTGACGCATCTTTTCAGCGGTGTCGAGGCCGATCGTGAACGAGGAGCGGGGCGCGCGGGCGGGATCGAGCCCCCACAACCGCCAGACCGGCTGATCGAGCCGCTTGCCCACCAGGTCGTGCAGGGCCGCCGAGAGGGCGGCCCGCGCCGCTCCGTTCTTCGGCACCGCCTGGGCGAACCGCGCCTCCGCCGCCTCCAGATCGAACGGGTCCCGGGGCAGATGCGGCGCCAGCCGTTTCAGTACCGTCAACACGGTGTCCGCCGTCTCGCCGTAGTAGCGCGACGGATCGGCTTCACCCCACCCTTCCACCCCGTCCGCATCCGTGAGCCGCACCCACACCACTCGGGTGTCGTCGTTCCCGCCCCGCGCGATCACGAACGGGTGCTTGGTCTCGAGCGAGACGACCTCCGTGGTGAGCGTGAGCGGCATCGACCCCCCGTTACGCCAGCGCCCGCACATGCGCGCGCACGCCCGCCGCGAGCAGATCGAGCCGGTAGCCGCCCTCGAGCAGGCCCACGACGGGCGACGGTGCCACCCGCTCACGCAACGCGCGCGTCCAGGTCGCGATGTCGTCGGGCTCCAGCGTAAACCCGCCCAGCGGGTCGCCCGCGAGGGAGTCGAACCCAGCCGAGACGAGCAGCAGGTCGGGCCGCCAGCCGGCGCGCGCCGCGTCCACCGCCGCCAGCAGATCCTGCACGTACCGCCGGCGCTCGAGGCCCGGTGGGCGCGGCACGTTGAATACGTTTCCCACGCCGCGCTCGTCCTCGGCGCCCGTTCCCGGATACCAAGGGTACTGGTGCATGGACACGTACCGGATCGTGGGGTCGCGCTCGACCAGCGCCTGGGTGCCGTTGCCGTGGTGCACGTCCCAATCGACGATCAGCACGCGCGCCGCGCCCAGCTGCTGCCCCTGGCGCGCGGCCACGACCACGTTGTTGATCAGGCAGAAGCCCATCGCGCGGGCGGCCAGCGCATGGTGACCGGGCGGCCGCGTCGCGCCGAAGGCCCGTCCCGAGGCGAGCCCGCACTCGACGGCGCCGCTCGCCACTCCCGCCGCCGCGAGGGCCGCCTCCCAGCTGGCCCGGCTCAGCACCGTGTCCGCATCGAGCGCGCCACCGCCCGCGTGCGCCACCTGCTCCAGCCCGTTCAGGTACTGCGCCGGGTGCACTCGCTCCAGCTGCTCCCGGGTCGCCGGCCGCGCCTCGTGCCACGCCACCTGCCCGGCCAGGTCCGGTGTGCGCAGCGCGCCGAGCACGGCATCGATCCGCTCGGGGCGCTCGGGGTGACCGGCGCCGGGATCGTGCAAGCGGCAGGCGGGGTGATGAACGACCGGAACGGGCGGCGTGCCCATTCAGTTGTGCAGGTGCTTGCCGTGCAGCAGATCGCGAATCGACTCCGCCTCGGCCCGGAGGTCGTGCCGGGCCCGCTCGAGGTCCAGCATCGCGCGGCGGTAACGCCGCCACAACACCACGACGAGCGCCGCAAAGACGAGGCATACGCCACCCCAGACGACGTTCATCATGCGACCGAGCGCGAAGCCACTGTAGGCGAAGAGCACCGCGTCAAGCAGCAGAAACCCGATGGCGAAGGTCGCGAGCGCGCGGCCAGGCGGGCGGGCAGTGGAGCCCACGCTCAGTGCACCGGCTGACGACGCGCGGGCAAGACGATGAACGGCGCGTTGGCGACGGCACCGAGGGCCGCGAGCGTGACGGCTTCGTCCAATACCGGCGCGCCGCGGAACTTCACGATGTAGTCATCGAGCTGGAGATTCGACCGTTTCAGGGCCTGGGCCAGCGCCTGGCGCTTGAGCTCCGCTACCGTGGTCGTGGGCTCGACCGCCAGGAACACCTGATCCCACACGTCCGTGACCATCACGCGCACGGCGAAGCGCTCGGTAACCGTGCTCACGCGACCTCCACACCGCTCTCCAGGGGGAGCGTCGACAAAAACCGATCGAGCGCCTGATCGAAAAACAGCGTCGACGCCCGCACCCGCGTCTTCCCCGTCCCGTCGGCCCAGGCCCGGATCACGAGTTCCTCCCCGCCCTGACCCCGGAGCACCGCGAACTCGGGTCCTTCCTTCTCTACGTAGGCGGCGGCATGCGGGACCCGCTCGGCGAAGAACCGCTTGGCTCGCTCGAGCACTTCCGCCGGCGCCAACGCGACGCTGGTCGTGTGTGTCACAGTGAGAGCAAAGATAACACCTGCAAACCTGACACGGTTTGCCACCGTTGCAGTCCCAGGATTGTCATTGTGGCAAACCGGCGCCTCCACCATCCGGCACGCCCATTGCGTGGCCGCCGGGCGAGACCCGGGCACCGGGCGACACCGGGCCCCTCGGGTCGGAAACCCGAACCAATGCACCAAAGGAGGTAATGAGTTATGTCGACCCTTCCCCGCATCACGAGAGACCCGGCGCTGGCGGACTTTGTCGGTCTGAGCAACCGGCTCAGCCGGCTGTTGAACGACGGCCTGCTCGGCGCTGAGTGGCAGTCGCCGGACGGCGCGACGACGGCCTGGGTGCCGCCGGTGGACATCTTCGAGGAAGACAACGCCATCCGCATCATGGCGGAGATTCCCGGTGTGCGCCCCGAGGACGTGAAGCTGACCGTCGAGAACAACGTCCTCACCATTCAGGGCTCGAAGCAGCAGCTGGCCGCAGAGCGCACCGATCGGGTGCATCGGTATGAGCGCACCTACGGGGCGTTCGAGCGCAGCTTTACGCTGCCCACGACCGTGGACGCCAATGCCATCAAGGCGAGTTACGAGAATGGCGTCCTGACCGTGACCCTGCCCAAGGTGGAGAGGGCCAAGCCGCGGCAGATCGAGGTGCAGGTGGCGGCGAAGTGACCCGGCACCACCGGGTACGTCTTGTAGGGGCGCAGCATGCTGCGCCCCTACCCGTTCAGCAGTTCCCTCAGTCGGGTCTCGACTTGCGAATTGGGCACCGCCGTCGCGCCCGCCTCCCGCGCCGCGCGCAACGCTTCCGGCCGCACGTGGGAGCCGAAGGCCAGCACCGGGACGCGGCGGCGCACGAGCTCCCCGACCCGGTCGGCGGCAGGTCCCGGGAGCTCGAGGACGGCAAGATCGCACGTCGCTTCGTCGCGCGTCACCTCGCCGCCCGCCGCCGCAACCACTGCGGCGAGCTTCGACCGGAACAGGAGGTCCGCCGTGACCAGGAGCACCCGCTTGCCCACCGGGGTCAGCCTTTGAGCTTGTCCGCGACGTAGCCCGTCAGGCGATCGGCGGCGACGCGCTCCTGCCTGAGGGAGTCGCGATCGCGCACCGTGACGGTCCCATCCTGCGTGGACTGCCCGTCGATCGTGATCCCGAAGGGTGTGCCCGCCTCGTCCTGACGGCGGTAGCGCCGTCCGATGGAGCCGCCGTCGTCGTAGAACGCGTTGTAAGACTTGTGCAGGTCGTCGAAGATGCGGCGGGCGAGCTCGGGCATGCCGTCCTTGTTCACCAGCGGAAACACCGCGGCCTTGAGCGGGGCGAGCGACGGCAGCAATCGCATCACCACGCGCTTCTCACCCTCGACGTCTTCTTCGTGGTACGCGTCAGCCATGACGACGAGGGCAGTGCGATCCGCCCCCGCCGAGGTCTCGACGACGTAAGGGATGTAGCGCTCGTTCGTCGCGGGATCGAGATACTCGAGCTTCTTCCCGGAATACTCCTGGTGACGCGACAGATCGAAGTTCGAGCGGTTGTGGATCCCCTCGAACTCCTGCCACCCGAACGGAAACTGGTACTGGATGTCGTAGGCGTCCTTCGCGTAATGCGCGAGCTCCTCCTTCGTATGCTGATGCCAGCGCAGCTTCTCGGGTCGTATGCCGAGACCCGCCAGCCACTTCATGCGCTGCTCGCGCCAGAACTCGAACCATTCGAGGTCCGTGCCCGGCTTCACGAAGAACTGCATTTCCATCTGCTCGAACTCGCGCGTGCGGAAGATGAAGTTCCCGGGGGTGATTTCGTTGCGGAAGGCCTTCCCGATCTGCGCGACGCCGAAGGGAATTTTCTGCCGCGCCGACTGCAGCACGTTCAAGTAGTTGACGTAGATCCCTTGCGCCGTCTCGGGCCGCAGGTACACGATGGCCGCCGCTTCCTCCACGGGGCCTATGAACGTCTTGAACATGAGGTTGAACAGGCGCGGCGCCGTGAGCGTGCCCTTGCTCCCACACACCGGACATTGCGCCGTAGGCTCGCCCGGGGTGCCCTTGATCCGAGGGTCGTCGGCCCGGAACCGGTTCTTGCAGTGCTTGCAGTCCACCAGGGGATCGGTGAAGCCGGCCACGTGACCCGACGCCTCCCAGACCTTGGGATGCATCAGGATCGCGGCGTCGAGCCCCTCGATGTCCTCGCGCTCGTGCACCATGGAGCGCCACCAGCGCTCTTTGATGTTTTTCTTGAGCTCCACGCCCAGCGGTCCGTAGTCCCACACGGAGCCGAGGCCGCCGTAGATCTCCGAGGACTGAAACACGAAGCCGCGCCGCTTCGCGAGCGACACCAACTTCTCCATGACGTTGTCGGGAGGGGGCATAGAGGGCCGGAAGATAGGCGCGCCGCTAGGCGGCGGGCAACCCGAACGCCTGGCGCACCGCGCGCTCCGCGAGGGCCACGAGCCCCGCGGCGTCCAGCACCTTCCCCTCGCCGTCGAGCGCGTGCAAGCCGATCAGTCCTTCGACCCGGCCCGCGATCACCGCGACTTTCTTCTTGGCAGCCTGCGCGCGCCGCACCACCTCGCCCGAGGCCTTGCCGACCAGCGACGTACGGTCGAACGACCCTTCACCCGTGATCACCAGCTGCGCCCTGGCGAGCGCGGCGTCGAACCCCACGCGCGACAACACCCACTCGGCACCGGGCAGGAGCTGAGCCTTGGCGAAGAACGCGAGTCCGGCCCCGAGCCCTCCCGCCGCGCCGCCTCCCGGGAGCGTCGCGAGATCGGGCCGGCCGTGGCGGGCCATCAGATCGCCGAGACGCTCGAGGCCGCGGGACAGGAGCTTCACGCCCTCCGCTCCCGCCCCCTTCTGCGGGCCGAACACCGGCGCCGCACCCTGCGGCCCTACCAGCGCCGTCGTCACGTCCGCCAACGCGACCACCCGCGCCTCGAGGCCCCATCCGCCGTCGAGCGCCGCGAGCTGGGCCAGCGAGCCTCCGCCCTCGGGCACGGCGGCTCCCGACGCGTCACGCAGCGACCAACCCAACCCCCGGGCCGCACCGGTGCCCCCGTCGACGGTGGCCGATCCGCCGAGCCCTACGACCACCGTCCGAGCACCCCGCTCGACGGCTTCCCAAACCATCTCGCCCACGCCTCGCGTGGTGGCCCGCAGCGGATCGAGCTGATCCGGTCGCAGTAGGGCAATGCCGCAGGCGGTAGCGCTCTCGAAGATCGCCGTCTCCGGGTCGATCCAGCCGAGCTCGCCCGACACCGGCTCGCCCAAGGGCCCCGTGACCCTGAGGTGCTCACGCAGCGACCCGGGCGGCAGCACCGCATCAAGCAGCCCATCCCCGCCATCGGAAATCGGGCATTGCAGCACGGCGGCGCCCGGCAATGCCCGGCGCGCGCCCGCAGAGATCGCTTCGGCGACCTGCCGGGGCCCCAGCGTGCCCTTGAAAGCCGCCGGGGCAACGAGAACTACGTCAATGTCTTGCATTACGCAATGAAAGATGCATTATGCGGCATGCTGTCTGGAAGTGGGGACGAGAAACTCGCGCCGTGATCGCAATCGCACTCAAGGCACTCTTCTTGCTTCCTAGCGCGATGGCAGACAGCTTCGTCTCGCTCGCATCGGGTTCTAGGGCGCACGATGTCGAGCAGGCGATCACCCCCCAGGGGCAACTCTGGGGGGTTTGCTTTTGAGGTGGTCGCAAATCCGGCCGCCGTGCTCCCGGCCGTTCTCGATGAAGATCTTGTTGGCGTCGAACCCGGACGAGAGCACGCCCGCGATGTAGACGCCCGGAACGTTGGTCTCCATGGTAGTCGGGTCGTGACGGGGCACGCCCGTGGTCTCGCCGACCTCGACCCCCAAAGACCGGAGCAGGGTCAAGTCGGCGCGGTAGCCCGTCAACGCCAGCACGAAGTCGGCCGGCACGGTCTCCCGGTCCCCGTCCGGCTCACGCCGCACCACGACGTGCGAGCGCGCGATCTCCACCACCCGGCTGCACCAGCGCACGGCCACGCGGCCTTCCTTCACGCGGTTCGTGATGTCGGGCAGCACCCACGGCTTGACGCCGCGGTCGAAGTCGCCCAGGAAATGCACCATCGTCACTTGCGCGTTCACGCGGCTGAGCTCGAGCGCGGCCTCTACGGCGCTATTGCCCCCGCCCACCACCACCACGCGCTGCTGCCAGTACGGGTGTGGCTCGACGAAGAAGTGCGATACGTGCGGCAAGTCTTCCCCGGGGACGCCGAGCAGGTTGGGTGACTCGAAGTAACCGGTCGCGCACACCAGGTGACGACTGCGGATCGTCTCCGGCTCAGGCGTCCCCGGATGACGCGCCATCAGCTCGAACCCCTCCGGCGCCCGTTTCACCCGCACGACTTCGTGATACTGGCGCACGTCCAGCTCGAAGTGCTCCGCCACGCGCCGATAATACGCCAGGGCTTCGCGCCGCGTGGGCTTGTCCCCGGCAATGACGAATGGAACGCCGATCTCGAGCCTCTCGGGCGTGGAGAAAAACGTCATGTACAATGGATAGCGCAGCAGGCTGGAAACGACGGGGCCTTTGTCGAAAAGCGAGCACGCGAGATGCGCCCGCTTTGCAGCGACGCCCACGGCGAGCCCGCAGGGCCCGGCGCCGATTACCGCAAGATCGAGCATTAAGACGACAGTGTCACGTCACTTCGATGATCTGGTCGCGGTGCGTACCCACGCTGACGTACTGAATGGGAGCATGGGCCAGGTCCTGGAGGCGATCCAGGTAGGCCCGAGCGGGCGGCGGCAGGTCCGCCAGCCGTCGGACCACGCTCAGGGATCGTTGCCAGCCCGGTAGCGACTCGTACACCGGCTCGACACGTCCGAGCCGCTCCACTTCGGCCGGCATCGAATCGAGGGCTTCGCCGTCGAGGCGGTAGCCGACGCATACGGGGATTTCGGGGAACGAGTCGAGCACATCCAGCTTGGTGACCGCGAGGCCGGTGAGCCCGTTGACCCGCACGGCGTAGCGCACCACCACGGCGTCGAACCAGCCGCAGCGGCGAGGGCGTCCCGTCGTGGCCCCGAACTCGTCGCCCAGCTCCCGGATCTTCTCGCCGAGCGGGGGAGCGGCCTCGGTGGGCAGAGGCCCGTTGCCCACGCGTGTCGTGTACGCCTTGACCACACCCAGGACGGCGTCGATGGCGGTCGGTCCGATCCCGGCTCCGACCGCGGCGCCCCCGGCCGTGGTGTTGGAAGACGTGACGTAGGGGTAGGTGCCGTGGTCGACGTCGAGCAGGGCGCCCTGAGCCCCCTCCAGCAGCACCGACTCCCCGCGCTGCAACGCTTCCCACACGACGCGTCCCGCGTCGACGGCGAGCGGCAAGAGGCGCGGCGCGAGCCGCTCGAGCAGCTGCACGTGCTCCGTGGCGTCGGCTCGCTCAGGCGAGCCCAGCACCTCGAGGAACTGGTTCGCCGCCTGCACCCGCGCGCACACCAGCTCCCGCGCGCGCCCGGGATTGCGCAGGTCACCTACCCGGAGGCCCCGCCGCCCGTACTTGTCTTCGTAGGTGGGTCCGATGCCGCGCCCGGTGGTGCCGATCTTCTCCCTGGCTTCGCGGGCCCGGTCGAGCAGCTTGTGAAACGGGAGCGTGAGGTGCGCGCGATCCGAGACGTAGAGCTTGTGCTCGGTGCGCACGCCGCGCTCGCTCAAGGCGTCGAGCTCGGTGAACAGCGTCTCCGGATCGAGCACCACGCCGTTGCCGACGACGCAAACCGCTCCCTGGATTATGCCCGAGGGAATCTGGTGGAGCACGAACTCGCCCGCAGCGGTGTGCACGGTATGACCGGCGTTGGCGCCGCCCTGGTACCGCACCACGAGGTCGGCGCGCTCGGCGAGCACGTCGACGATCTTGCCCTTCCCCTCGTCGCCCCACTGGGCGCCGACCACGACCACGCAGTGCGTTTTCGGTCCGAACATGGCTCCCCAGCAAAAAAACGCCCCGACAGCCGGGGCGTTCTAGTATCCTCCGTGGGAAGCTAGACCCTGGAGCAAGGGGCGTCAACGCATCCGTTCCCACCCTAAAGGGTGGGCCCGGTTGGTGCGCTGCCCTTCAGGGCAGTGCGTCGCCGGGCCCAGGCTTCAGCCTGGGAAGAGCGCGGCCGCGACCGCCCCCGCCACGCGGCGGGCGCCGTCCAGGGTCAGTCGCGCGGGAACATCGCGCGGCGTATGGACGACCGTCGCAGTCCCCCAGGTACCCCGCATGATCGTGACGCACTCGCGCGCCGTGGGCGCGAGCGCGAGCCCATCCACCACGACGGGGAGCCAGCGCGCGCGTCTCGCCTCGAGCGCACGGGCCACACGCTCGACCGTCGCACCACCGCGATGCATCAGGGCGATCGTCGTGCCACGGTCGTCGATGCCGTCGAAGTTGACGATGGTCGTGTCGGCCAGCAGGTTGGCCCGCTCCCGAACCAGGGCCCGCGCGCCCAGCAGGCCGTATTCCTCGGCGTCCGGGAAGATCACGCCGACCGGGGCCTCGGGCGGCAGGGCATCGACGGTGGCGAGTGCCGTGACGACGCCCGCCGCGTTGTCGACCGCGCCCGCCGAGCGAGCGGTCACACGGTTGAGCGCGAGCAGGGCGGCGCCCGCGGCACCGGCGCCGCCGATCACACCGTCGAGCGGCCCCGGCTGGACCGTACCGAGCAGGGCGCGCAGCGCGAGGCCGAGCACCTCGACCACACCGACTCCGGTGAGGGCCGCCGCCACCAGGCGTGCGGCCATGGAGAGGGGCTGGCCTTTCGAGTCGTAATGCGCCACGAGCCACGTGGCCACGCGGGCGCGGGGACGCACGGCAATCAGGTTGACGCCCGAGACCGGGACCCGGGCCAACCGGTGCAGCAGGGATCGACCGGTGAAGCGGTGCTCCATGGCGACAAAGCCGCGGGCCGCGAGCTCGCGTTTCAGCACCTCGCGCACGCGCTCGGCGGGGCTGGTGCCGGCGAGCCTGGGAACGGCCACCTCGTCCAGCAGGCCCCGGTAGTCGGTCACGCGGCGACGAGCTTGGCGACGCGCTCCCGGTCGGCCGGCGCGACGGGCGCGAGCGGCGGGCGCACCGGTCCGCCGTACAGCCCCCCTCCCACGGCGTCCATCGCCGCCTTCACCCCCGCCGGTCCGAGCTTGGCCACGATCTCCTTGTCGAGCGGCACGAGGCGCTCCTGCAGGTTCCCCGCCCGCGTGCGGTCGCCGGCCCGGAACGCCGCCAGAACGCCGGCGCACAGCCGGGCGGCGAAGCACGCCACCGCGAGCACGCCGCCGTCGCACCCCAGCTCGAGGGCCGTGTACAGGAGCGAGCCCGAGCCGACGAGCACCGACCACTGGGGGACGGCATCGCGGTAGGCGGCGAGGTTCTTGGCGTCTCCCGATGAGTCCTTGACCCCCACGACGTTGGGGTGGGCAGCGAGCTGCTGCAGCAGGGCGGCGGCGACGGGGAGGTGCGTGTACTTGGGGATGTTGTACACCAGCACCGGGATGGGACTCGCCTCGGCAACGGCGCGATAGTAATCGACCAAGCTCGCGGGTGAGACGGCCGCCGAGTAATAGCTCGGGGGGCGCACGAGCACGGCGTCCGCGCCCTCGGCAGCGGCGGCACGGGTGAGGGCCACCGCCTGTCGCGTGGATTCGGCGCCCGTACCGGCCACGAGCCAGCGTTGATCGGGAAGGACGTCGCGCACCCACGCCACCATGCGCCGCTGTTCGTCCGCGTCGAGCAGCGCCGACTCCCCCGTCGAGCCCGCCACCACGACCCCGTCGAGCCCGTCCTGCACCAGGCGCATCACGTTGTCCCGCAGGTGGACCGGGGCGACGTCCCCCGTGGTCCGGTCGAACGGCGTGGTGATGGGAGCGAGCACGCCCGCGAGCTGCCGTGCCGTCACTGCCCCATCACCGACGCGGGGTCGCCTCCGCGGACGCGGCGACGCGTGCGTGGCGGCGCTCGTCGCGCATCTGGCGCTCGAACTCCTTGGGGTTCGTGGCCGCCGCCACCGCCGCCTCGTAGCTCACCACCTCGTCCATCGCCAGTTCGATCAGGTGCTGGTCGAAGGTCTGCATCCCGAACTGCTCGCGCGCGTCGCGGATGTAGTCGTGCAGCTCGGGCGTGCGGGCGTGGTCCTTGACCATGTCGCGCACCGCGGCGGTGCAGATCAGGACCTCCACGGCGGGCACCCGCCCGCGGCCGTCGGCGCGCGGCAGCAGCCGCTGCGACACGACGGCCTGGAGCGCCTCGCACAGCCGCGTGCGCGCGACCTCCTGTTCCTCGGTCGGGAACATCGACACGAGACGCGTGATCGTGGTGACGGCGTCGGGGGTGTGGAGCGTGGATATGACGAGATGCCCCGTTTCGGCCGCCTTCAAGGCCGTGTCGATCGTTTCGGCGTCCCGCATCTCGCCGATCATGACGACATCGGGGTCCTGCCGGAGGGCGGCCCGCAGGCCGGCGCGGAAATCGTCGGTGTCCACGCCGATTTCCCGCTGCGTCACCGAGCTGTTGATGTCGCGATGCAGAAACTCGATCGGGTTCTCGAGCGTGACGACGTGCTTGTGCTGCGTCTGGTTGATCTGGTTGACCATGGCCGCCATGGTCGAGCTCTTTCCCGAGCCGGTCACGCCGGTTACCAGGATCATGCCGTGCTCCGCCGCCGCAATGGTCGACAGGATCGGGGGGAGCTTGAGGCTGTCGAACGTCGGGATGTCGAACGGAATGACGCGCATGACGATCATGAACGACGATCGTTGTCGCAGGATATTCACGCGGAACCGCCCCACGCCGGGCATGCCCCAGGAGCAGTCGTAGTCGCGGAGCTTGTCGAGCCGGGCGCGGTCCTCGTCGTTGGGGATGAGGTGCTGGGCGATGGCCTTGGTCTGCTCCGGCGTGAGGCGCTGCTTGGTCAGCGGCACCAGCTTGCCGTCGATTCGCGCGCGGAACACGTCGCCGGCCTTGATGTGGAGGTCGGACGCATTGCGGTCGATCGCCGCCTTGATGATCTGCTCGATCCCGCGCTGCTGCGTCGCGGCGCTCGCGCGGGTGCTCTTGGACTTCTCTTCCACTAGTAGCCGGCCTCCAGGTCGACCTTGTTGGTGAGCGGGGACCCTGCAAGATAGCGCGTGATGTTCTCCACGATGAGCCCCGTCTCCCGGTCCCAGAAGCGGGCCGTCACCGCGGCCACGTGGGGGCTCACCAGCACGCGCGGGTGGCGCCAACAGCGATGGCCCGGCGGGAGCGGCTCCACGGCGAACACGTCGAGGGCCGCACCGCGCAGGCGCGACGCGTCGAGCAGGTCGAGCAGACCGGTCTCGTCCAGCAGCGCCCCGCGAGAAACGTTGACCACAATCGCGTCCGTCGGGAGGCGTTCGAGCATTGCCCGGGTGACCGCCCCCTTGGTCTCCGGCGTGTGGGGCGCGGCGATCACGAAGCAATCGCTCTCGGACGCGAGCCGGGGCAGCGCGTCGAGCCCCATCACCCAGCGGACCCCGGGCGGGCCGCCCAGCTCCGGCCGCCGGCGCACGCCCGCGACGCTCATCCCGAGCGCGAGACCGCGCCGCGCGATCGCGCCGCCGATGCCGCCCAGGCCGAACACGCCAAGTCGCAGCTCGGCGAATTCGCGGAACGGGACCGGGACCGCCGTGAGCTCCGTGCTCGCCCAGTGCTCCGCCGCCTGGAACGCGCGCATCCGGTCCAGGCCGCGCGCGAAGTAGGCGAGGGCGGCGATCGTCCAGTCGGCGATCGGCTCGGCGTGCACGGCGGCGCTGTTCGTGAGCACGATGTCGCTCCCGGCGACGTGCGACAGGCTCGCACCCACCCCGGCGGTGCCGGTATGGATCCAGCGCAGGGTCCCCCGCCCCGCCGCGGCCACCCCCGGCGGCACTCCGTACCCCAGATAGATCTCCGCGCCGCGCGCGGCGGCCACCGCCTCGGGGCTCCCCGAGCCGCCGTCGCCGTCCGAGGTCGCGGGTGCCTGGACCTGGAGGACCTCCCAGCCGGGGCCGAGCGCCGCGCGGATCGTCTGCACCGCCGCGGGCGGGATCCGCCACGCGGCGCGGGGCGACGCGAGGTCGACCACCAGCCGGCGCGTCACTCGCCCGTGGACACCGTGCGCACGCCGGGGTGATGCAGCAGGGCGATCATCACCTCGTCGTGCAGCCGCTTGGGTCCGCGCAGGGTGAACTCGATCACCAAATCCACGTTCTCGCGACGGCTCGCCTGGCGCTCGATCTCGAGACCGGTCCGGCGCACCACCGTCTCCAGCTCGTCCAGCGCCGCGGGCTCGGGACGGGCGTGCACCAGCAGGGTGCTCTGCGTGGACTGCCGCGCCACGAGCCGCTCGACGCGCCCCAGCCCCTGGAGCACGACCAGCACGAGCAGCGTGGTACCCGCGGCTTCCCAGTAGAAGGCGGCGCCGAGCGCCACGCCGATGGCGGCGACCACCCAGATCGTGGCGGCGCTGGTGAGGCCGACGACCGCGCCGCGCGCGTGCAGGATCGTCCCCGCGCCGATGAACCCGACCCCGGTCACGATCTGCGCCGCAATGCGCGTGGGATCGGCGGTCCCCGTGGCCATGGCGACGGACAGCTTGGTGTAGATCACCGAGCCGAGGCAGATCAGGATGTTGGTCCGCAACCCCGCCGGCTTGCCGCCGAGCTCGCGCTCGAGCCCGATGGCGCCGCCGAACACGGTCGCGAGACACAGCTGGAGAAACAGCTCCAGCCGGAACATCTGGATGACGCCTGCGAAGAAATGCTGCATCAGCCGTCCGCCTCGCCGAGCAACCCCATGCGCCGCCGCACCTGGCCCATGGTGCGGCGCGCGATGGCGCGGGCCTTGGCCGCGCCACCCCGCAGCAGATCGGTCACTGTGCGCGGCTTCGCCCGCAGCGCCTCGGCCCGCTCGCGGATGGGTGTCAGCGCGGCTATCATATTGTCCGCCAGCACCCGCTTGCAGTCGAGACAGCCCCACCCCGCCGTGCGGCAGTTGTGCGCCACCAGCTTGATCGTGTCGGGCGGGGAGAAGCCCTGGTGGATCGTGAAGATGTTGCAGACGTCCGGATTGCCCGGGTCTTTGCGGGTGACGCGCGCCGGATCGGTGGCGGCGGGCTTGAGCTTTTCCCAGATAGTCTCGGGTGACTCGAACAGACCGATCGTGTTGCCGAGGCTCTTCGACATCTTGGCCTGACCGTCGAGCCCGAGCACCCGCTTGGCCGTCGAGAGCAACGCCTGGGGCTCCGGGAACGTGAAGCCATCCGCGAAACGGCTGTTCCAGCGGCGGGCGATCTCGCGCATCAGCTCGAGGTGCTGGAGCTGGTCTTCGCCCACGGGCACGAGGGTTGCTTCGTACAGGAGGACGTCGGCCGCCTGGAGAACGGGATAGTTCAGGAGTCCCGCGGGCACGCTCTCCTGGCGCTGCGCCTTGTCCTTGAACTGCGTCTGGCGCTCGAGCTCCCCGAGCGGCGTCACGGTGTTCAAGAGCCAATTCAGCTCGGCGTGCTCCGGCACGTGCGACTGCACGAACACGATCGCCCGCTCGGAGTCGAGCCCGGAGGCGAACAGCCCGACCGCCATGTCGATCGTGCGCTGCGACAGCGTCGCGGGGTCGTAGGCCTGCGTGATGGCGTGCAGGTCCACCACCGAGAAGAGGCAGTCATGTTGGTGCTGCAGCCGAACCCAGTTCTCGACCGCGCCCAGGTAGTTGCCGATGTGCAGCTCGCCCGAGGGCTGAATGCCGGAGAAGACGCGCGCCATGGGCCCACAACCTACGCGACTGGAGGCAAGCGCCGCAAGGTGCGAGAACTCAAAGACTTAGTCGATGTGGCACGACGGGCCGCCGGACGCGCGGCCGCCTTGCTGCGGGACACACCGGCGCCGCCCGAGGCGGACTGGATCGAGAAGGGTCGCCACGATTTCGTGACCGAGGCCGACCGCCGGGCGGAAGCGCTGATCACGGAGGCGCTCACGCGCGACGTACCCGGAAGTGCGGTCATGGGCGAAGAGCTGTCGCCGCACGCCCCGCCCGCCGGCGAGGTCGCGTGGATCGTGGACCCGCTGGACGGCACCACGAACTTCCTGCACGGCTACCCGCAGTACGCGGTCTCCATCGCGTGCGTGGTGCGTGGCGCCCTGCGCGCGGGAGTCGTGCACGACGTCGCGCGTGACCTGGCGTATTGGGGTGGCACGGGACTCGGCGCGTGGCAGGGCGAACGTCCGCTTCGCGTCTCGCGCCTCGCGGAGCCGCGACACGCGCTCGTCGGCACGGGGTTCCCGTTCAAGAATCTCCCGCTGCTGCGCCGTTACCTGGACCAGTTCGCCGCGGTGATGGGCGCGACGAGCGGCATCCGCCGGGCCGGTGCCGCGGCGCTCGATCTCGCGGACCTGGCGGCCGGCCGCCTCGACGGTTTCTGGGAGCTCACGCTGGCGCCATGGGACGTGGCGGCAGGCGTGGTGCTCATCCGGGAAGCCGGTGGTATCGTGACCACGCTGGACGGGTCGGACGACGTGCTGCGGCACGGGTCGGTGGTCGCCGGCAATCCGGTGATGCACAAGTGGCTCATGGACGTGTTGAGGAGCGCGTGAGATTATTGCGGATTGCGGATTTCGGATTGCGGAATCGAAGGGCGATCTTCCAATCCGCAATCGACAATCCGCAATCCGCAATCTCTTGTTGAGGAATCCGATGGCGACACCGTTGGTAGAATGCGTCCCGAATTTCTCCGAAGGCCGTAACGCCGCGACCATCGACGCCCTCCGCACGGCGCTCACCAGCGTCCCCACCGTCCGGCTGCTCGACGTCCAGGCCGACGCGTCGCACAACCGCTCCGTGTTCACGTTCGTCGCCCCCCCGGACGCGAGCGTAGAGGCGGCGTTGCGCGCCATGCGGGTCGCCACCGAGCGCATCGACCTCACGCAACACACAGGCGAGCACCCCCGCATGGGCGCGACCGACGTGGTACCCTTTGTCCCGGTGCGCGACGTGACGATGGACCAGTGCGTCTCGCTCGCCCGACGGCTGGGCGAGCGGGCCGCGGGCGAGCTCCGGATCCCGATCTATCTCTACGCCAGGGCGGCCGTGCGGCCGGAGCGGGAGCGTCTGCCGGACATCCGGAAAGGGGAGTTCGAGGGCCTGCGCGAGCGCATCGGCACGGATCCGGTTGTCGATCCGGACTTCGGCCCGCGCCGGATCCATCCCACGGCGGGAGCGACCGCCGTGGGCGCGCGACCTTTCCTGGTGGCGTTCAACATCTACCTCGACACGGCGGACGTGGCGATCGCCAAAGAGATCGCGAAGCGGATCCGCACCTCGAGCGGCGGTCTGCCGGCGGTTCAGGCCTCCGGTTTCGAGGTCGGGGGGCAGGCTCAGGTGTCGATGAACCTGCTCGACATCGACACGACGCCGCCGTCGGCGGTGTACGGCGCCGTCGAAGCGGAGGCGCGCGGCCGCGGCGTCGCCATCGTGAAGAGCGAGGTCGTGGGACTCGTGCCCGAGCGGGCGATCCTGGGCGCGGGTGCCGCCGCCCTGCGGCTGCCCGACGCCGCCGACCACCTGCTCGAAGCGAAAATCCGCGCGGCAGAGGGACCGACCCTGGACGGCTGGCTCGAGGACGTGGCTGGCGGGGCGCCGGTCCCCGGCGGCGGCAGCGCGGCGGCGCTCGCCGGCGCGCTGGCGGGCGCGCTCGTGGCGATGGTCGCCCGACTCACGGTGGGCCGGAAGACCTATGCCGCCGTCGAGCCGCGTGCCGCGGAGATTCTGACCGAAGCGGAGGGGCTCCGGGCCGAGCTGCGTCGCCTGGTCGACGACGACGCCGCCGCCTACGCCAAGGTCAGTGCGGCCTACGGGATTCCCAAGGACGATCCGTCGCGCGGCCGGACGGTCGATGCGGGCCTCCTCGGCGCGGCGCAACCGCCGGTCGAGATCGCTCGGCGGGCCGCGCGCCTGGTCACGCTCGCGCGCGAGATCGCGCGGATCGGCAACAAGAATGCCCGCTCCGACGCGAAGGTCGCCGAAGCGCTCGCCCGCGCCGCCGTCGCCGGAGCGATCGAGAACGTGCGGGTGAACGTGGCCGGCCTGTCGGATCCGGGGCTGGGAAAGGAGCTGCTGGCGGAAACCGAGCGACTCGAGCGAGACCTGCGCGCGTAGGTATCTCTCCTCCCTGACGTGCTGCGGCATCGCACCATCACAACACCAACACGCTACGTCACGGGTTCGAACGCAGCCGCGGTTCGGCGGTACGACGTTTGCCACGCGCGGGAACGCGAAACGTGCGGATGTCTCCCGCAGGAGGTTGTCGTTATGAAACGCGCCGCAAAACGCTCCGGCCGCACCTTCGCGTGTGCAGGAGCCGTGGTCTTGATGCTCGCGCTCGCCGGATGCTCGGATGCGCCGGTCCAGCCGCGGGTGCGTGAGCAAGCCAAGCCCGCGCTGCCCCCCCTGCTGCCGCAGGCCAACGGACAGTCGTGCACCGCGCCCGACGCGAAACTCAGCTCGGGTGCGTTGTTCAAGATCTGCTTCGACCCCAACCACTGGAACCGTGATGTCGTCGTGTTCATTCCGGGGTATCACGATCCCGCCAGCGCCCCGACGCTCCCGGCGGACCTCTCCCCTACGGCCTCGGCCGTGCTGTTCAGCGGTCTCGGCTACGCCTATGCCACCACGAGCTTTCGCGCCACCGGCCTGATCGAGCGAGACACCTGGATCGGAGGCGATCTGCTCGAGCTGGTGGAGACGGCCAAGGCGCTGCTCTCCAGCACCACCGGCCGGGCCACCCGTTATGTCTATCAGACCGGAGGGTCGCAGGGCGGATTGGGAACGGTGATGGCGGTGGAGCAGTATCCCAACATCTTCAGCGGCGGGCTGGCGGGGTGCGGCCCGATCGGCGACTACGGGCGACAGATCGCATACGTCGCAGACTTCCGCGCGGTCTTCGACCACTTCTTTGCCGGGGTGATCCCGGCGTGGCCGGTGTGGAGGCAAGACCTGAGCGCCGGCGATCCCGGATACATCGATCCGAACTCCTGGGGAGCGGCCGAGAGCAGCGCCGGGGCGGCGCTCGACGATCCGACGAACGCCGACCGGATCCGACAAGTGCTGGACGTGACGCACGCGCCGACCGATCCCGCTGACCCAGCAACCGTCAAAGGGACCACCCTGGGGATTCTCTGGTACAGCTTCCGCGGCACCAATGACGCCATTGCCAAGAACGGGGGACTGCCGTTCGGCAACGTGGACCGCCGCTACAGCGGCTCGAGCGAGGACGACGCCCTGAACGCGGACGTCGCGCGCTTCCAGCCGACGGCGGACCCGGCGCGGCTCGCCACGTTGCAGACGTCCGCGCGGCTGCGGCGGCCCCTGGTGACGATCCACACGACGGGCGACCCGATCGTCCCGATATGGCACGAGGCGCTATATCGCAGGCGGCTGAATCTGCGCAGTCGACTGCTGAATACCGCGTTCACCATCAATCGATATGGGCACTGCAAGTTCACCGATGCGGAGGTGCTGGCGGCCTTCGCGGTACTGGTGCTCGAGGTGAGCGGCCAGAACCTGCTGGTGTCGCGGAGCTTGCTGCCGCAGCCGCAGGCCCAGAGGGAGTTCCTCGACCTGGCCGAGCGTCATGGAGCGCGGCCGAGCGTGAGTCCCTAGTCCTCAATCCGCGGTCGTGAGCACCCGCGGCGGTCCGCCGTTCTCGAGAATGGCGACCGTGTGCTCGAAGTGGGCGGAGAGCGAGCCGTCCTGGGTGACCACCGTCCACCTGTCGTCGAGCGTGCGGATGTCGGCACCGCCGACGTTCACCATCGGCTCGATCGCGATCGTCATCCCCGGCACGAGCCGCGGTCCGCGCCGCGGCTTGCCGTAGTTCGGCACCTGAGGATCCTCGTGGAACGACGCTCCGATCCCGTGTCCCACGAGCTCGCGCACCACGGAGTAGCCCGCCCCCTCGGCCACCTGCTGCACCGCGTGCCCGATGTCGCCGACATGATTGCCGGCCCGCGCCTGGGCGACGCCGGCCGCGAGGGCGGTCCGCGTGGTGGCGAGCAGCCGCTCCGCGTCCGCGCTCACGGCGTCCACCGGGAACGTCGCTGCCGAGTCCGCGTGCAGCCCGTCGAGCCACACTCCCACGTCGACGCTCAAGAGATCGCCCGCTTTGAGGACCCGTTTGGACGACGGGATGCCGTGCACCACCTCCTGGTTGATCGAGGTGCACAGGGTGGCGGGGAAGTCGTACAGCCCCTTGAACGACGGGCGGGCCCCGGGGTGCGAGCGGATGAATTGCTCGGCGAGCCGATCGAGCTCCTCCGTGGAGAGTCCGGGGCGGACGTGGCGGGCCACGAGCGCGAGCGTCGCGGCGACGATCCGGCCGGCGGCCGCCATCGTCTCGATCTCGCGCGGCGACTTGATGGTGATCATCGCCCGATCACGCGCTTGATCTCGGTCGCGATCTCCTCCACGCCGCCCACGCCGGGCATGCGCTTGACGATGCCGCGCTCGGCGTAATGGGCGATGAGGGGAGCGGTGTCGCGCTGGTACACCAGCAGCCGTGTCCGGATGGCGTCGGGCGTGTCGTCCGAGCGCCCTTCGTGGGCCGCCCGGCCCGTCATTCGACGCACCAGCTCTTCTTCGGGCACGTCGAGCAGCACGATGTGATTGAGGCGCTGGCCGCGCTCGGCCAGGGTACGGTCCACCAGCTCCGCCTGGGCGGCGGTGCGGGGAAACCCGTCGAACACGGCCCCCTGCTGCGCCTCCGGCTTGGCGAGCTCCTCCTTGATCATGCCCAGGATCACGCCGTCGGGCACGAGCTTCCCATCGTCCATGAACTTCTTCGCTTCGCGGCCGAGCGGCGTCTCGGCCCGCACGGCGGCGCGCAGGATGTCGCCCGTCGTGATCTTCGGCAGACCCAGCCGTTCGGCGAGGATCTTTCCCTGGGTTCCCTTGCCCGAGCCCGGCGCGCCTAACAGGAGGATGAACACCGCATGCCTACATGTAGCGCTGGCGCCCGCGGAACTTGACGCGCCCTTCCTTCATGAAGCCGTCGTAATGGCGCAGCAGCAGATGCTGCTGCACCTGCTGTACCGTGTCGAGGGCCACGCCCACGACGATGAGCAGCGCCGTGCCGCCGAAGCCGAACGGCATGTTGAGGATGTTCGACACCACGATCGGCAGCATCGCCACGAGCGTCAGGAACAACGCGCCCGGCAACGTAATCCGGGAGAGCACTTCATCGATGTAGTCGGCGGTGGCGGCTCCGGGCTTCACCCCGGGGATGAAACCGCCCTGCTTCTTGAGATTCTCCGCCAGATCCACGGGGTTGAAGATGATGGACGTGTAGAAGTACGCGAAGAAGATGATCAAGACGGCGCTCGAGATCAGGTACACCGGCGACGTGACGCTGAAATACTCGGCCAGGTGCTTCAAGGTCTGGTTGCCGCTGAAGGCCGCGATCGTCCCCGGCACGATGATGAGCGACTGGGCGAAGATGATGGGCATCACGTTAGCCGTATTGAGCCGCAGGGGGATGAAGGTCTTCTGTCCCTCGCGGATCCGTCCGCGCCCCATCACCTTCCGCGGGATCTGGATCGGGATGCGCCGCGCCGCGACCGTCACCGCCACGGTACCCGCCACCACGAGCACCATGACGCCGAGCACGAGGACCAGCATCGGGAGGGAGAGGCTCCGGGCTTTGAGGGCGTCGACCGTCCGGATCGTCTCCGGAAAGATTCGCTCCACGATCGAAAAGAAGATCAGCAGGCTCGCCCCGTTGCCGATGCCGCGCTCCGTGATCTGCTCCCCGAGCCACATGACGAACACGCCGCCCGTGGTGAGGGTCAGCACGGTGGTCAGCCGGAAAAAGAATCCGGGATGGGCGACCGCGCCCGCGATCTGCTCGGTGAAGAGGGCGTAGCCGTACGCCTGGAACAGGCACAGCACCACGGTGAGATAGCGGGTCCACTGCGTGAGCTTTTTCCGGCCCTCTTCGTCGCGCTGCATCTTCTCGACGACGGGGAACACGGGCGCCGCCAGCTGGAAGACGATGCTCGCCGAGATGTACGGCATGATCCCGAGCGCGAACACCGTCGCCCGCCCGAAGCTGCCACCCGCGAACAGGTCGTAGAGGGCGAACAGCGTGCCCTGAGCCTGGTTCCGCAGATAATCGGCGAGCGCCTGGACGTTGACGCCGGGCGTCGCGATGTGCGCGCCGACGCGATACACCACCAGGCAGAGGAGCGTGAAGAGAATTTTCTCCTTCAGCTCCGGCACCTTGAACAGGTTGGGCAGCCGGGGAGCGGTCATGCGGTCAGCTCGCGATCGTCCCGCCCGCCTGCTCGATCTTCGAGCGGGCGGAGGCCGATACCGTCACACCCTTCACGCTGAACTTGCGCTGGACGTCCCCCATGCCGAGCAGTTTGATGGGGCGGTCCGGCCGGCGCACCAGCCCCGCGCCGAACAGGGTGTCGGGCGTGACCTCGACGCCCTCGGCGAGCCGGCCCAGGTGCCGCACGTTCACCACCTGCGCCGGCTGCTTGAACGGGTTGGTAAAGCCGCGCTTGGGAATCCGGCGGATGAGCGGCATCTGCCCGCCCTCGAACCCGGGCCGGGTCTGACCACCCGTGCGCGCCGTCTGGCCCTTCCCTCCCCGGCCGGCGGTCTTGCCGATTCCCGAGCCGGGCCCGCGACCCTTGCGGATACGGGCGCGATGCGAGCCGGGCGGCGGCCGCAGTCCCGACAGGGTGAGCGGCCGTATTTCCCCGGTGGGCCCGGCGGGCGTCTTGGCCCGCGGGGTCGCGCGCCGCGGCGCCTTGGCCTTCGGCTTCGCTTTCGCCTTCGCCTGCCGCTTCGCCTTCGGCATCGTCTACTCCCGCGCCTTCGCCGGCGTCACCTCGAGGAGATGACGCACCTGATGGAGCATGCCCCGGAGCGCCGGGTGATCCGGCTTCACCACGACGTCCTGGTGGTGTTTCAATCCCAGGGCTTCGAGCGTGCGCCGCTCGAACGCGGGCCGGCCGATCCCCGAGCGGACCTGGACGATCCGCAGCGCGCCTTTGCCCGGGGGCGGCAGCACCCGGTCGCGCCCGGGCTTGCGTTTGCGGTATTTTCGCGTGGGCGGCAACCTAGCCATGCACCGCCTCCTGCCGGGCCTTGTAGTGGATCGCCTCGAGCTCCACGCCGCGCTCCCGGGCCACGTGCCGGGCCGTGGTGAGGTGCTGGAGGGCGTCCAGCGCAGCCCGCACCATGTTGTGGGGGTTGGTCGACCCGAGACTCTTCGTGAGGATGTCGCGCACGCCGGCGCACTCCAGCACCGCGCGCACTGCGCCTCCCGCGATGACTCCGGTGCCCGACGCCGCGGGCTTCAAGAGCACGCGCCCGGCGCCGTGATGGCCGACGATCTCGTGCGGAATCGTGGTGCCCGTGAGCGGCACCTCCATCATGCGGCGGCGCGCGGCTTCCACCGCCTTGCGCACCGCTTCGCTGACCTCGTTCGCCTTGCCGGTCGCGACGCCGACATGCCCGTGTCCGTCGCCCACGGCGACCAGCGCGTTGAAGCCGAAGCGCCGGCCGCCCTTCACCACCTTGGCGACGCGGTTGATGGCGATCACATTCTCGATGAGCCCGTCGCCCTCACGCTGGCGTTCCGCCGAATCGCGTCGCTCGCCCCCCCGCCCCCGACCGCGGCCCCCCCGGCCCCGACCGCGTCCTCCGCCTCCCCCCCCGCCCCCCCCGCCACCGCCGCCTCCGCCACCGCCGCCCCCGCCGCCCCCACCGGTGCCAGCCGGCCGCTCCTCGGCATGCCCTTCGCCTCCGGCGTGCGCCGTTTCCGGCGCCTCCGTCGTCGCGGGCCCGGACGGGCCCGCCGGACCTGACGGTGCGCCGGGGCCTGACGGCCCGGGCTCGTGTTGGTTCGCCATTAGAACTCCAATCCGCCCTTGCGGGCACCGTCCGCGACGGCCTTGACGCGCCCGTGATACTGGTAGCCGCCGCGGTCGAACACGACCTTGGTGATCCCCTTCGCCTTCGCCTTGACGGCGATGAGCCGCCCGAGCGCAAAGCTCTTGGCGGTCTTGCCTTTGCCCTCGACCTCGATCCCCTCGGACGAGTCAGCCGCGCCGACCAGCGTCACGCCACGCGTATCATCCACGACCTGGACGTAGATGTGCTTCGAGGAGCGGAACACCACCAGGCGCGGTCGCTCTGGGCTGCCCCCCACTTTGCGGCGTACCCGCAGGTGCCGCCGGTAGCGACGGCTCGCCTGGGTTCGAATCTTGTGGATCGCTCGCATGGTCTATTTCGCCGCCTGGGCGGTCTTGCCGGCCTTGCGCCGGACCTGCTCGCCCACATAACGGACGCCCTTGCCCTTGTACGGCTCGGGCGGCCGGATGGCGCGGATCTCCGCGGCCACCTGCCCCACGAGCTCTTTGTTGACGCCCTCGATCTTCACGATCACGTTGTTGTCCACCGAGATCTTGATCCCCTGGGGCGCATGGTAGGGGACCGGATGGGAGAACCCGACCACGAGCTGCACGCCGAACGGCTTCGGCTCCGCCTTGTAGCCCACGCCCTGAATCTCGAGCGCCTTCGTGAACCCCTTGGTGACGCCATCCACCATGTTGGCCACGAGCGTGCGCGTGAGGCCGTGCAGCGCCTTGTGGCGGCTCTCGTCGGAGGGCCGTCGCACCACGACGGCGTTGTCCTCGATGGTGAGCGCGAGATCCGGATGCGCCACCCGACTGATCTCGCCTCTGGGCCCTTTCACGGTGATGCGGCGTCCCTCGATCTGGGCGGTGACGCCCTCGGGCAGCGGGACCGGCTTCCTGCCGATGCGCGACATGGTCCCCGCTCCTACCAAACCACCGCGAGCAGCTCGCCGCCGATGCGGGCGGTGCGGGCTTCGCGGTCGGTCATGAGGCCCTGCGGCGTGGACAGAATCGCCATGCCGAGGCCGTTCTTGACGCGCGGAATCTCGCGCGCCTTGACATAGCGTCGCAGGCCCGGCGCGGACACCCGCTGTAGCTCGCGGATCACCGGGGAGTCGTTGTGGTACTTGAGGTACAGCCGCAGCAGCCCGTGACGTCCGTCGTCCAGCACCTTGAAGTCCTGGACGTAGTGGTTGTCGCGGAGCAGCCGCGCGATTTCGACTTTCAGCTTCGACACCGGCATGTCCACCCGCCGGTGGCCCGCCTGACAGGCGTTGCGCACCCGGGTCAGCATGTCGGCGACTGGATCGATCACGCTCATCTCGTGTCCGTCCTTTACCAGCTGGCTTTGCGCACGCCGGGAATTTCCCCGCGCAACGCGAGCTCGCGGAAACAAATGCGGCACAGCCGAAACTTGCGCAGCGTCCCTCGGCTGCGGCCGCAGCGCTGACAGCGGTAATAGCCGCGCACCTTGAACTTCGGCTTCCGCTTGACCTTCTCCATCCACGTCCGCTTCGCCATCGTCAGAGTCTCCTATGCGACCGCGACCGGGGCTTCGCCCCGGAAGGGCATCCCCAGCTCGCGCAACAGCGCCTGCGCGGTGTCGTCCCGGCCGGCGGTCGTCACGAGCGTGATATCCATGCCATGGATCTTTTCGACTTTGTCGTAGTCGATCTCCGGGAAGATCATCTGCTCCTTGATCCCCACCGTGTAATTCCCCCGGCCGTCGAAGCTGTCCGACGGCAGCCCGCGGAAATCGCGCATGCGCGGCACCGCGATCGAGATGAACCGGTCGAGGAACTCGTACATCCGCGCGCCGCGGAGCGTCACGCTGCAGCCGACCGCCATCCCCTCTCGCAGGTTGAAGTTCGCGATCGCCTTCTTGGCCCGCGTCACCACGGGCTGCTGGCCGGTGATGGCCGCCAGCTCCGCCACGGCCGCGTCGAGCCCCTTGGGGTTCTTGGTCGCGTCGCCCATCCCGACGTTGAGCACGATCTTCACGAGTCTCGGGACCTCGTGCGGGTTCTTCAAGCCGAACTGTTGCGCCAGCTTGGCGCGCACCTTCTGCTCGTAGTACTCGTGCAGCCGCGGCGGCGGCGCGGGCTCGGGCGGAGGGCCTGCAGGCTCGGCCGGCGCCGCCGGCTTGCCCTCGGCCGGCTTCTTGCCTTTCTGCTTGTCCTTCTGCTTTTCCTTCTGCTTCAGCTTGGGCGCCGCCGGGGCCTCCGCAGGAGCGACGTCGGCGGCCTGCGGCTCCTGACCCTGGGGGGTCGCCCCGGGGTCAGCCTGGCCGGCCTGCGTCGGGTCCTTCTCTTTCGTGTCCGCCATGGGCTATTTCGCCTTCACGCGCGGAATCGGCTGGCCGGACTTGACCGCGATCCGCTCCGCCGTTCCATCTTTGTCCAGGCGCCGCCGCACCCGGGTCGGCTCGCCCGACTTGGGGTCGAGCAGCATCACTTTCGACGCCGCGAGCGGGGCGGGCAGCTCGATAATGCCGCTCTCCTCGTTCGGCGTGGCGGCGCGCTTGTGCTTCTTCACGATGTTCACGCCCTCCACCACCACCCGGAACTCCTTGGGGTACACGTGCAGCACTTTGCCCTCTTTCCCCCGATGCTCGCCCGAGATCACCCGCACCGTGTCGCCTTTGGCGATGTGCAGCTTGTGGCGCTCGGGCTCCCGCGGCCCGGCGCTGCGGCGGCTCTTCTTGAAGACGAGCGGCTTCATGTCAGATCACCTCGGGCGCGAGCGACACGATTTTCATGAACCGCTTCTCGCGCAGCTCACGCCCCACGGGTCCGAAGATGCGGGTCGCGCGGGGCTCGCCCTGGTCCGTGATGAGCACGGCGGCGTTCTCGTCGAACCGGATGTAGGAGCCGTCTTTGCGCTTGGTCTCCTTGGCCGTCCGCACGATCACCGCCTTCACCACCTCGCCCTTCTTGATCTGGCCGGTGGGAATCGCGTCCTTGATCGTGACCACCACGATGTCGCCCAACCCGGCATAACGCCGCTTGGACCCGCCGAGCACGCGAATGACGAGCGCGCGCCGCGCGCCCGAGTTGTCCGCGATCTTGAGTATCGACTCCTGCTGCACCACGGTCCCCCCTCCTCCGCCGCTACTTGGCGCGCTCGACGACTTCGACCACGCGCCAGCGCTTGGTCTTCGACAGGGGGCGGGTCTCGACGATCCGCACGGTGTCGCCCGCCTTGGCATCCGTCTCGTTGTGGGCCGCGACCTGCTTGGTGCGGACCACCTGCTTGCCGTAGAACCCGTGGGCGAACCGGCGCGTGAGCGAGACCGTGACGGTCTTCTGCATTTTGGCGCTCACCACCACGCCCGTGCGAACCTTGCGCCGGCCCCTCATGCCCGCTTCCTCTCCGCCAGAATGGTTTTGATCCGCGCGATCTCGCGGCGGATGGCGCGCAGCTGGAGCGGGTTCTCGATCGCCTCGGTGGCCCGCCGGAACCCCAGACGGAACCGCTCCTCCGTGAGCACGGCGAGCTGCTGCTCCAGCTCCTCCTGCTTCATCTCCCGGAGCGCCTCCGGCTTCTTGCGCGCCATGCTAGCGCTCCTCCCGCTTCACGAACTTGGACTTGATCGGCAGCTTCGCCGCCGCCAGATCGAGCGCCTTGCGCGCCAGGTCTTCGGCGATCCCTTCGAGCTCGAACATCACCCGCCCCGGCTTCACCACGGCGACCCACCCCTCGGGATTCCCCTTGCCCTTCCCCATCCGCGTCTCCGCCGGCTTCTTGGTGATCGGCTTGTCGGGGAACAGCCGGATCCACACCTTGCCGCCGCGCTTCATCTCGCGCGTCAAGGCCACACGCGACGCCTCGATCTGCCGGTTGGTGACCCAGCCGGGCTCGAGCGCCATGAGACCGTAATGGCCGAACGCGACGGTGTTGCCGCGCGTAGCCATCCCCTTGGTGCGGCCCTTGAACCGCTTGCGAAACTTGACGCGCTTCGGTGCCAGCATCCCGTCAGACCCCCGTCGAGTACGTCCGGCCCGACAGCTCCTCGGTCATTTCGCGCGTGAAGATCCAGACCTTCACGCCGATCGTGCCGTAGGTCGTCTTGGCCGTCGAGGTCGCGTAGTCGATGTCGGCGCGCAGCGTGTGCAGCGGCACCCGCCCTTCGTGGTAACCCTCGGTCCGGGCGATCTCCGCGCCTCCCAGCCGGCCCGCGGTCTTGATCTTGATGCCCTGCGCGCCCATCCGCATCGCGCTCTGGACCGCCCGCTTCATGGCCCGCCGGAACGAGATGCGCTGCGTGAGCTGGTGCGCCACCGAGTCCGCCACGAGCTGGGCGTCGAGCTCCGGCCGCTTGATCTCCTCGACGTTGATGCCGACTTCCTTGCCCGTGAGCTGCGCCAGCTCGTCGCGCAGCTTGTCCACCTCGGCGCCGCGCTTGCCGATCACCACGCCCGGCCGCCCCGTGTGTACCGTCACCGTGACCTTACCCGGCTTGCGCTCGATGTGCACGTCGGCGATGGCCGCGTGGCTGAGCCTGGTCTTCAGGTACTTGCGGATCAGGTCGTCTTCTTTCAGGAGCTCGGGGAAGTCGCGCCGGGCGTAGTACCGCGAGCGCCACGGCTTGATGATCCCGAGCCGGAACCCGTAGGGATGTACTTTCTGGCCCACTTATCTGCTCGCTTTCTTCTTCTTGGACTTCGCCGCCTTCTTTGCCTTCGGACGCTTGCCTTTCGCTTCCCCGGCCCTGACGGGCCGGGCCATGGCTTCCGCTTTCGCCTCGGTCTTGGTGGGCGGGGCTTTGGGCGCCCGCGTCTCCGCCGCGGCCTCCACGTGGATCTCCACGTGGCTGGTGCGTTTCTTGATGGGCGTCGCCCGGCCCATCGCGGCCGGCGTGAACCGTTTCAGGGTCGGCCCTTCGTTCACCACCGCGTATTTGACGCGCAGGCGGTCCACGTCGAGCGCCGCGTTCTCGCGCTGCGCCCGCTGCTCGGCGTTCGCCACCGCCGACTTGAGCACCTTATGGATCTGCTTCGCGGCGAGCTTTTTCGAGAACCGGAGAATGGCGTACGCCTCCGGCACCGCCCGGCCGCGGATCTGATCGATCACGAGGCGCATCTTGCGCGCCGACTGGCGCACGGTCCGCTGAATCGCTCGCGCTTCCATCGGCTACGCCGGTGGCTGCTCGGCGGCGGCTTCGGCTTCCCGCTCCTGCGCCGAGCCCTTGGCCGAATGGCCGCGGAACAGCCGCGTCGCCGCGAACTCGCCGAGCTTGTGGCCCACCATGTTCTCGGTGATGTACACCGGGATGAACTTGTTCCCGTTGTGCACCGCGAGGGTGTGGCCCACGAAGTCGGGCGTGATCGTGGAGCGCCGCGACCAGGTCTTGAAGACCTTCTTCTCGTTCTTCTCGTTCAGGGCCTGGATCTTGACGAGCAACGACGGCTCGACGTAGGGGCCCTTCTTCACACTCCGTCCCATTCCAAATCTCCGTTCCTAATTGCGGATTGCGGATTTCGGATTGCGGATTCGAAGCACGCGCGTCCAATCCGCAATCCGCAATCGCCAATCCGCATTCATTGCGTGGCCTTCCCCCGTTTCCGTCCCCGAACAATGAGTTTCGTCGACGGCTTCTTCTTGTGCCGCGTCTTCTTCCCTTCGACCTTGCCCCAGGGATTGGTGGGCGGCCGGCCGCCCGACGTCTTGCCTTCGCCGCCGCCCAGCGGGTGGTCGACGGGGTTCATCGCCACGCCGCGCACCCGCGGCATGCGTCCCAGCCAGCGGCTCTTGCCCGCTTTGCCCACCGACAGGAGCTCGTGCTCGGCGTTCGACACCTCGCCGATGGTGGCGAGGCACTCGCCGCGCACCATCCGCATCTCGGTGGAGCGGAGCCGCAGCGTGACATAGTTGCCTTCCTTGGCCACCACCTGCACACCGGTGCCCGCCGAGCGGGCCAGCTGGCCACCGCGCCCGATCTTGAGCTCGACGCTGTGCACCGTGGTGCCGAGCGGGATCTCGAACAGCGGCATCGTGTTGCCGACCCGGATGTCCGAGCCGGGCCCCGAAACCACGGTGTCGCCCACGGCGAGGCCCTTGGGGGCGAGGATGTAGCGTTTCTCGCCGTCCGCGTAGAACAGCAGTGCGATGCGCGCCGTCCGGTTCGGGTCGTATTCGATCGCCGCCACCTTGGCCGGCACGCCGAACTTCTCGCGCCGGAAGTCGATGCGGCGATACTGCCGCTTGTGGCCGCCCCCCCGATACCGGGCCGTGATATGGCCCTTGTTGTTGCGGCCGCCGGTGCCGCGCCGCGGCTCGACGAGCGACTTCTCGGGGGTCGTCTTCGTGATCTCCCCGAAGTCCGACACCGAGCGGAACCGCGTCGCCGGCGTCACCGGCTTGAATTGTCTGATGCCCATGTCAGCCCTCGAACACTTGGATCGCGTCGCCCTCTTTGAGCGTCACGATGGCCTTCTTCCACGCCGGGCGGCGGCCCACGTAGCGGCCATAGCTCTTCCGCTTGGCGCGTACCACCAGCGTCCGCACGTCCGTCACGGTCACCTCGAACAGCGCCTCGATGGCGGCGCGGATCTGCGGCTTGGTGGCCTGCGCCTGCACCCGGAACGCGTATTCCTTGCGGGCCTGGAACGCCGCCGAGGACTTTTCGGTGATCACCGGCCCGACGATCAAGTGGTGCTGCTCAGGCATCCTCGGCCTCCGGCTTCTCGGTGGCGGCACCCAGCGCCGGCAGCTCGGCGACCACCGCATCCGCCCACAGGATCTCGTACGCGGTGGCGTCGGCGAACCGCATCACGTGCACCTTCGGCAGGTTGCGGCCCGACAGGTACACGTTGTGCGCGTGCGCCGCGCCGCCCGTCATCACCAGCACCTTCTTTTCCGCCACGCCCAGCTTGGCGAGCAGCTCCGCCAATGTCTTGGTCTTCGGCTTCTCGTACTCGAGCGCGTCCACGACGAACAGCGCGCCTTCGCGCGCCCGGGCGTTCAGCGCCGATTTCTTCGCGAGCTGGCGCATCTTCTTGGGGATCCCCAGGCGGTAGCTGCGCGGGTGCGGGCCGAACACGACGCCGCCGTGCCGCCAGTGGGGCGCGCGGGTCGAGCCCTGCCGCGCCCGGCCGGTGCCCTTCTGGCGCCAGGGCTTTTGGTTCCCGCCCGAGACCTCGCTCCGGGTCCGGGTGTCGTGCGTCCCCTGGCGCTGGTTCGCGAGATAGGTGATCACCGCGCGGTGCAGCAGGTGCTCGTTCACCGTGCCATCGAACAGCGCGGCGGGCAGGCGCACCGCCTTCTTTTTCGCGCCCGCGGCCGAGTAGTGCGGCGCCTCAATCATGGCGGCTCCGGCCTCCCTGTTTGCGCACCGTAACGAGACCGTTGAACGGGCCCGGCACCGAGCCGCGCACGAACAGCAAGTTGCGCTCGGCATCCACCTTCACCACCCGCAGGCCCAGCTCCGTAAAGCGTCGCGCTCCCATGTGGCCGGGCATGCGCTTGCCCTTGATGATGCGTGACGGGTCGGTTCCGGGAGCGATTGAGCCGGGCTTGCGGTGCCGGGTGTTGCCGTGCGTCTCGGGGCCGCCGCCGAAGTGATGGCGGTGCACCACCCCCTGGAACCCGCGGCCCTTCGTCACGCCCGTGATCTTCACACGGTCGCCCGCGGCAAAGATCGCGACGGTCACGCTCTCGCCCGGCTTCGGCGCCTCGCCCCCTGCGGCCAGCACGAAGCTCTGCAGCACGCGCGGCGCCGTCTCGAGACCGGCCTTCTTCACGTGACCGGCCAAGGCCTTGGCCGTGCGCTTGGGCTTCTTGGCGCCGAAGCCGAGCTGGATCTGGGTGCCCGCGACCTGCACCACGGGGCACGGGCCCGCTTCGATGACCGTGACGGGCACGTGCGCGCCCTCGGCGTCGAACACGCGCGTCATGCCGAGCTTCCTGCCGATGAGTCCGGTCATAGCGCTACTGTACCTTGATCTCCACGTCCACGCCGGCCGGCAGATCGAGCTTGGTCAAGGCGTCGATCGTCTGCGAGCGCGAATCGAGGATGTCGATCAACCGCTTGTGCGTCTTCAGCTCGAACTGCTCGCGGCTCTTCTTGTCGATGTGCGGGCTCCTGAGCACCGTCCACAGCTGCCGCTTGGTGGGCAGCGGGATGGGCCCCGAGACCTGCGCTCCGGTCTTCTCCGCCGTGCGCACGATGTCGGCCGCGGCCTGATCGATCAGGGCGTGGTCGAACGCCTTCAAGCGAATCCGAATCCTTCCGGCCATAGGTCCTCGATTTCGGATTGCGGATTCGTAGGGCGGAGGTCCAATCCGCAATCCGCAATCGTCAATCCGCAATTACTTGAGAATCTTCGTCACTACCCCCGCGCCGACCGTGCGGCCGCCTTCGCGGATCGCGAACCGCAGCTGCTCCTCCATCGCAATCGGCGTGATCAGCTCGATCGTCATCTTCGTGTTGTCCCCCGGCATCACCATCTCCACCCCCGCCGGCAGCTCCACCGTCCCCGTCACGTCCGTCGTCCGCAGGTAAAACTGCGGCCGATACCCCTTGAAAAACGGCGTGTGCCGGCCCCCCTCGTCCTTCGTCAACACGTACACTTCGCTCTCAAACTGCGTGTGCGGCGTGATGCTCCCCGCCTTCGCCAGCACCATCCCCCGCTCCACCTCGTGCTTCTCCACGCCCCGCAGCAGCAACCCGACGTTGTCCCCCGCCTGCCCCTCGTCCAGCAGCTTGCGAAACATCTCCACCCCCGTCACCACCGTCTTCTTGTCCGTCCCAAACCCCACCATCTCCACTTCCTCCTGCACCTTCACCTTCCCCCGCTCGATCCGTCCCGTCGCCACCGTCCCCCGCCCCGTGATCGAAAACACGTCCTCCACCGGCATCAAAAACGGCTTCTCGATCTCCCGCTTCGGGATCGGAATGTTCTTGTCCAGCGCCGCCAGCAGCTCGTCCACCTTCCCCACCCACGCCTTGTCCCCCGCGATCGCCTTCAGCGCCGACCCCCGGATCACCGGCACGTCGTCCCCCGGGAACTCGTACTTCGACAGGAGCTCCCGTACCTCGAGCTCCACCAGGTCCAACAGCTCCGCGTCGTCCACCAGGTCGCACTTGTTGAGGAACACGACGATCGCCGGCACGTTCACCTGCCGGGCGAGCAGGATGTGCTCCCGCGTCTGCGGCATCGGGCCGTCCACCGCCGACACCACGAGGATCGCCCCGTCCATCTGCGCCGCCCCCGTGATCATGTTCTTCACGTAGTCGGCGTGCCCCGGGCAGTCCACGTGCGCGTAGTGCCGGTTCGCCGTGGCGTACTCCACGTGGCTCGTCGCGATCGTCAGAATCTTCGTCGCATCGCGCCGGCCCTGGCTCTCGCTCGCCTTCGCCACCTGGTCGTACGTCACGTACGTCGCCAGCCCCTTATCGGCGGCGACCTTGGTCAGCGCCGCCGTCAACGTCGTCTTCCCGTGGTCCACGTGCCCAATCGTCCCGACGTTCACGTGG
>QHUT01000135.1 GCA_003222055.1 Gemmatimonadota bacterium | reverse complement strand
GTCGCCGGCATGGTCGCGTCCCGGCCTCAGTCCGGCGGCAGATCCGTCAGCTGGACGACCGGCCGGACCTCGACCGTGCCACGACGGGCCATGGGAATCCGGGCGGCGATGGCGATCGCCTCTTCGAGATCGCTCGCGTCGATCATGAAGTAGCCGCCCAGCTGCTCCTTGGTCTCCGCGAAGGGACCGTCGGTCACCACGCGCTTGCCCTGGCGGACCCGGACGCTGGTCGCGGTGGAGGTAGGCTCGAGCGGGGAGGCGGCGACGTACTGCCCCGCGACCGCGAGCTCGTGGGCCAGCTGCGTGGATTCGCGGTAACACGACTGCCGCTCGGCCTCGCTCAGAGCCTGCTCGTCCAGATAGATCAACAGCATGTATCGCATCAGTGCGCCTCCGTGCGTGGCCACATTGCTCCGCTCCCGAGAAGTCCTCACCCCCTGGCCCCCCGAGAGGGCCTCACCCCCTGTCCCCCCGAGAAGTCCTCACCCCCTGTCCCCCTCTCCGCATACGCGGAGAGGGGGAACTAAGGACTACCCACCAGCAATCGCACCGATCACGAGGAACGGCTCCGCCCCCGATACGACCGCCTCCGGGAGCGGGGCATCGGGCGGGTCGTGGGTCAGGTCCCGCTCGCAGGCAAAGAACCGCAGGAACGGCCGTCGCCGCTCGGTGACGTGGTCACGGATCGTGCCGCGCAGCATGGGATAGCGGGCCTCGAGCGCGTCCAGCACCGCACCCCGAGTGACCCGGCCCGGGACGTCGAGCTGCACTTCGCCTTTGACCTGCGCCAGCGTCCGCAGGTGCGGGGGAAGCACCACGCGGATCATTGCAGCGTCTGGACTTCGACCGACAGGACCGCGGGCAGATCGCGGACGATGGGCGCCCAGCTGTCACCGGCGTCGGCCGACGCGTACACCTGCCCGCCGGTCGTGCCGAAATACACGCCACACGGCTCGAGCGAGTCGACGGCCATCGCATCGCGCAGTACGTTCACGTAGCAGTCCTGTTGCGGCAAGCCCTTGGTCAACCCCTCCCACTCGTTGCCGCCTTTGCGGCTGCGGTACACGCGCAGCTTGCCGTCGGGCGGGTAATGCTCGGAATCGCTCTTGATCGGCACGACGTAAACCGTCTCCGGCTCATGAGCGTGCACGTCGATCACGAACCCGAAGTCGGTGGGCAGGTTGCCGCTCACCTCGCGCCACGAGTCGCCGGCGTCGTCGGATCGCATGACGTCCCAATGCTTCTGCATGAACAGCACGTTGGGGCGCGACCGGTGCAGCGCGATGCGGTGGACGCAATGGCCGACTTCGGCCTTCGGGTCGGGGATGTACTGCGAGCGCAAGCCCTGGTTGATCGGCTTCCAGGTCTTCCCGGCGTCGTCGGAGCGGAACGCGCCGGCCGCCGAGATGGCGACGTAGATCCGCTTCGCGTCTTTCGGATCGATGAGGATCGTGTGGAGGCACATCCCGCCGGCCCCCGGCTGCCACTTGGGCCCGGTGCCGTGGCCGCGCAGTCCGGGAAGCTCCTGCCACGTCTTGCCGCCGTCGCTCGTGCGGAACAGCGCCGCGTCTTCCACGCCGGCGTAGACGGCGTCGGGATCCGTGGGCGACGGCTCGAGGTGCCAGACCCGCTTGAACTCCCAGGGATGCTGGGTGCCGTCGTACCACTGGTGCGTGGTGAGCGGCTTGCCGGTCTCGCGAGAGACGTCGTAGACGAACTTGTTGCTCTGGCCGGCCGGCATGCTGCCGGGCGTGGGCATCACTTCACCGCCCGGCGTCTCCCACGTCTTGCCGCCGTCGCAGGAGCGTTGCATGATCTGACCGAACCACCCGCTCGTTTGAGACGCGTATAGGCGATTGGGATCGGCGGGCGATCCCTTCATGTGATAGATCTCCCACCCCGCGAAGTGCGGGCCGCTCACGTTCCATTGCTTGCGCTTGCCGTCCCCCGTCAGGATGAACGCACCCTTGCGGGTACCTACCAGAACCCGTACGCCGCTCATGACGCACTCCTTTCATGACGTGCCCGGTGATTGACGGCAGACAAATCTACAGGCTCCCGGCCACACTGGCTCTGGTCGGCTTGCCTGTCTCTAGTCCATTTAGTAGTCGAACGAGGTGGTGCGAAATCGACAGAAGAGGGGCCTCTATTCGTCTGCTCTATTGCGACCGACGTGCGTTGGAAGGAGTCTCGCCCGGCTCGTCCGATGCCCGCTCCGGCGGACGCACGGGCAGCCCGATGCTCCCGGCCCACTCGTCCGTCAGCTCGAAGGTCTTCCCCATATCAAAACGCAACGTGCGCAGTCGCCGGGCCAGGTCCTTCAGCGCCCACAGCACCGTCCGCTGGACCTCGATCGAGGACCACTGGCCGAGCTCATTATGACTCAGGTCCGCCTGCAGGGCCCCGGCGATCGCCGCCGGGAAGCGCCCGTGGGGCTCCTGCCCGGCGGGCGGGAGTGCCCCGTGAACCGCCTCGAGGCCCGCGAGTCGTTCCCGTTCAGGCCCAGGCCCATCCCCAAACAACACCCATTCCAGCGTGACGCCGCCAATCCCTCGATCCCGCGCCCTCAGGACGATCAGACGCGCGGCATCCGCCGGGACGTGCTTGCGCTGGGGCCACTTCTTTACGGCGGCTGCCGTCACCGGCTTTCCGAGCTCGGCGGCGAACTGCCGATAAGTCAATGAGATACCTTCCCACGGGCTGAAAACGGCCAGCAGGGTGGCGAGGCGCTCTCCTATCGGGCCTGATCCGGAGCTATTTGCGACCTTGACAGATCCCAATATGACTCCAAATTAGCGATCTCACGGGCCCAGTGATGGCCCGAAAAACTGCTCCAATGACCCTAAGGTGTCGCGCATGCCAGCCTGTGTCAAGCCAGGAAAAATGGGATGTCCCTGAGCGCGGGCGCGGAACGGCGCAGCGGTAGCGAGCGGCGCCGCGGCGGAGACCGGCGTCTCTGGCTAGGGACGGCGACCGAGCGCGCGGCGCGCGACCGGGAGCCGGTTCCCCTCGGGCGCTTGTTGCCCCATGCCCGGTTCAATGAGACCGAAGCGGCGCAGCGTACCGCGGCGATCACCGCGCATCAGGGTGAGCTCAGCGCCCGGCTGGGGCGGAACGTCGGCCTGTCGGTCGCGGCGCTCGATTACCTGCTCAATATCAGCGGCGACCTGGTCGCTCCCACGATCATCGAACATGAGATCCTCGAGGTGCTGGAGCACCGCTCCGTGACCGATCCGCTGACCGGGCTCTTCAACCGGTATCACTTCGAAGCGACGCTCAAACGGGAAGCCGCTCGGTGCCTGCGCCACCAGTCGCCGCTCTCGCTGCTGCTGCTGGACGTCGACCAGCTCAAGGCGGTGAACGACCGGTGGGGGCACCAGACGGGGGACCAGATGCTCGCGCGGGTGGCAGGGGCAATCAGGGACAGCCTGCGCGGTTGCGACATCGGATCCCGCTACGGCGGCGACGAATTCGCCGTGATTCTGCCGGATACCGACGCCCGGGCCGCGCGACTCGTGGCCGAGCGGATTTGCGCCAAGGCGGGGGCGTCTGACGCGTCGATCAACGTCACCGTGAGTGGCGGCCTGACGGAGCTCTCTCCCGCCGCGACGGGCGCTTCCGAAGCGCTGCTGATTGCGGCGGCCGATAGGGCGTTGTACCTGGCGAAGGGCCGCGGGGGCAATTGTGTGATCGAGGAGGTATTGCCGTGTCGCGACTGAGCGTGATCGCGCTGTCTCAGGCGTTCCAGGCATTCTGGAACGACCTCGCCGTGGACGTGGGCGCCGCGATCGACTTCGTCGGTCCCGCCGAAGTCGTCACGTCGTCGCCCGAGACGGTGGCCGTGATCGTCGCGGCCGGGGGTGCCGAACGGGACGCCACGCAGTGGCTCGAGACGCATCGCGTCCGCCCGGGCCTGCCGGCCCTGGTCGTGGGCACGGATCCGGGGCGGCGCACGGCCATGCAGCTCGTGGCCCGGGGGGCCAGCGACTACTTCGCGCTGCCGGACGATCTCGAGATCTTCCGCACCGCCGTCGCTGGCGCGGTAGCCCGGGGACGGGCGCGGGGCGGGGCAGCGCCGGATGGGCGCGAGGACGCGTTCGCTGCGATCGTGGGCGAGAGCGACACCATCAAGACAGTGCTGGCTCGAGCCGCCCGCCTCCTGCCGCACCGCAACGCGACCGTCCTGATCGTCGGCGAGACAGGCACCGGCAAGGAGCTGCTCGCACGGGCTCTGCACGCCGGCGGACCGCGTCGCGACGCCCCGTTCGTCGCCATCAACTGCTCGGCGCTCCCGGAGCACCTCATCGAGTCGGAGTTGTTCGGTCACGAGCGCGGCTCATTCACGGATGCGCATGCCGCGAAGCCGGGCCTGTTCGAAGTGGCGAACACCGGCACGCTGTTCCTCGACGAGATCGGCGACCTGCCTCTGGGCGTGCAGGCCAAGCTGCTCCGCGCCCTGGAGGACAAAGAGATCCGGCGCGTCGGGGGCACGAAATCGCGCACCGTGGACATCCGCATTGTGGCGGCGACCAACGCCGTGCTCCCGGCCCGTGTGCGGGAGGGGGCCTTCCGGGAGGACCTCTTCTTCCGCTTGAGCACCGTCATGCTCACGCTGCCGCCCGTGCGGGAGCGGGGTGACGACGTGCGGCTGATCGCGCAGGCCCTGCTCAGCCGGCTCGCGCGAGAGCACGATCTCGCGGCGCCGGCGCTCACGGCCGAGCTGCACGCCCGCCTGCGCACCCACCCCTGGCCCGGCAACGTCCGCGAGCTCAAGAACGCTCTCGAGCGGGCGCTCCTCCTCTCGCCCGCGGGCGAGCTCTCGGCCGACGAGTTGGTGCCGCCCGCGGAGCCATGCGCGCAACACGACGGACCGATCCCCTTCCCCGCGCCGCTGCACACGATCACGACCGCGGCCGCGCAGGCGACCGTGCAGCTGTGTGGCGGTAATCGCAGCGAGTCGGCTCGCCGGCTCGGCATCTCTCCCCGGCGCCTGCGGCGCCTGCTGCACGACGGCGAGGACCCGGGCCTCGACCTCGAAGGCGACGATCTCGCCCAGCCGCTCCTCCACACGGCACGGGCCGGCGTCAGATGGCGCGGGCGGTTCGCCCGGCCGGTGACGCACGGCCTCGTGCGACCCGAGTAAGCGGCGCCGGCTCCTGGGCCGTATCGGCCCACTCGTAGGGACAAAACGACCCTCCCCGCCGGCCCGCCGGCGGCCGCGCCGGCTCGCAAGTACGCAATAGATCAACGGATGGTCGAGCGCAGGCACGCGGAACGCTTCCTGCCTCACGACTTGGGAGCGTCCCGCCCGTCACCAATAGAGAGCGTCCGACCATGAAGCGTGACCGTTCTGACCATCAGCTACTCGAACTGCAGCCTGGCCAACGCGACCCAGCTCAAGGTGGCCCAGGTCTCGGATCAGCTGCAGATCCTCCAGTACGTGCCGTCCACGAACGACGTCGACGCCACACCGTCACCGGTCAGCTCCAGCACTTCTCCAACTACCCCGTCGCCTGGTAGGACTGACCATGAGCTCGGAGGCCTGCATGTCCGTTCGCCGTGCCCTATTCCCGCTCGCGCTCGCCGCCAGCGCCACGGCGGCAGCCGTGAGCTGCGGGGACCCTTCGCCGGTCGGCGTCGACGTGCCGGCGCCCGCCTTCCAGCAAGGGGGCAGATGGAGCGTACCGGAGACGGCGGGGTCCGGTCTGGTCGCGTGTTCGCAAACCTACGATTCCGTGACGCAGGTGATCGGACCCGCGGGGGGGCTCATCACGGTTGGCCGCCATTTTCTGTGGGTCGACTCGATGGCGCTCAGCGACACGGTACGCATCACCGCTGTGGCGCCGGCGGACACCGTGCGATGGGTCCGCTTTTACCCCAACGGCCTCCAGTTCCGGACCAACGGCGCCGGATGGTCGGCACTGCTGTATACGAGCTTCAAGGATTGCGGCGTGCCGACGGCCGATACGCTCCGGATCGCGCAGGTCACGGACTCGCTGAACATCATTCGCTACCTGGCCCCGCCCGACTCGACCTGGATCAGGGTCAGAAAGAAGGTCTGGAGTAAGGGGAACCAGTACGTCGCGGGAGTGCTGCATCATTTCTCGCAATACGCCGTGTCGTGGTAGGCCACCCATGGACTCCATGAATCGTCCCTCTGTCCGGCGGTGGTTGATCCCGCTCGCGCTGCTCGCCGGCGCAAGCGCAGCGGCGTCGAGTTGCAGCGACCCATCGCCGGTCGGCGTCGAGCCCCCGAGACTCGCCGCGCAAAAGGTCGGCGGCGGTCATTTGATCTCGTGCGCCCCGCTCGCGTACGACTCCGTCACCCAGGTGATCGGTCCCGCTGGAGGGTTCCTCGTCGCGGGCGGCCACGTCCTGGTGGTCGATTCGCTGGCACTCAGCAGCCCGGTGAAGATCACGGCCGTCGCGCCATCGCAGTCCGTGAACCTGGTTCGCTTCCGCCCCGAGGGCCTGAAATTCAAGCACGGTGTGCACGGCATCGGCGCACTGGTCGCGACGAACTTGGACAACTGCAACGTGCACCCCAATCAGGTTCTCCAGGTCGTCAACGTCACCGACTCGTTGAGCATCCTAGGGATTCTGCAGGCGCCGACGACCGCCGACTCGGCGGTTGTCGTGAAGTACAAGACGTATCTGGGGTCGTTATGGGTCGGCGGGCTGCTGCCCCACTTCTCGAACTACGCCGTGGCCTGGTAGGTACGCGGGAGATACGGACCATGCAGACGTCGTCAATCCTAGTCGATAAGGCTCAGCAGCTCGCCGCGGCTGGCCGCCATACCGAGGTCATCGCGTACCTCGGCGCGCGAGACGCGAGCGACCTGGACGGTTCGCCGGACCTGGCGCTGCTGTACGGGACCGCACAGGCGCGGCTCGGGCGCCACGATGAGGGCCTCCGGTGGCTGGACGCCGCGTTGGAGCGGGCGCGCAGCGGCGGCGAACGAGCCGTCGAGAGTCGCGCACTGAACGCACGGGGGGCCATGGCGCTGGTCAGCGGGCGCCTCGACGAGGCCGCGGACTACTGCACGCGGGCCCTCATGCTCGCCAGCCTGGACGGTGCGTTGGCAACGGTCGGCCGCTGCTCCAACAACTTGGGCATCGTCAGTAACCTGCGCGGACGACACGCGGAGGCGATCGGATCCTGGGAGATCGCCCGTGCCGCCTTCGACCGGGCCGGCTGGCGGCAGGGTGTCGGGGAGTGCCACCACAACCTGGGGATCACGTATCGGGAGCAGGGAGCGCTCGACCGCGCCCTCGCGGAGGCCAACCGGGCGGTGGCCGAGGCCGAGGTGTCCGGGGATCACACGCTGTGGGCCCTCACGCTCCGGGGGCGGGCGGAGATCCGCATATCCCGCGGCGAGCTGCAGCTGGCGCGGCGCGAGTTGGACCGGGTCCGGGACCTCCGCACCCGCGCGCCCGATCCTGCCGATGAGGCCGAGGATGCGCGGGTCGTCGCGTCGCTGCTGGTGGCCGAAGGTCAGTGGGCGGCGGCCGAGGGGGCACTGCGCGACGTGATCGCGCGGGCGGAGGCGCACGAGCGGCCGCTGCTTCAGGCCGAGGCGACGCGCGACCTGAGCATGGTGCTCCGCGGGACGGGGCGCCGCGCCGACGCGCAGACGGCGGCACGGACGGCGACGGACATCTTCACCCGGCTCGGCGCGGAAGGCGAGCTCCGGAATCTGGCCCGGCAGACCTGGGACGAAGACTTCGCGGCCGAGCTGCGCGGCTCGCTCGCGCCGCTCCATGTGGCGCAGGAATTGGCCGATGCGGGGCGCTACGTCGAGCTGCTCACCTACCTGAGCGGGCGCTCGCAGGAGGAGCTCGAGCATTCGCCCATGCTGACGCTGCTGTGCGGCATCGCGCACAGCCGCCTCGGCCGGCTGGACCTGGGCCAGCAGTGGGCCATGGTCGCGCAGCTGCGGGCGCGCATGCTGGGAGATCGGACCCTGGAAGTGCGGGCGCTCAACGTCTCCGGGGCCGTCGCCCTGGAACGCGGCGGCATCGACGAGGCCTCGTATTTCTTCACGCGCGCGCAAGAGCAGGCGATGCAGGACAACGACATGGCCACCGTGGGCCGGTGCGCCAACAACCTCGGCATCATCGCCAACATGCAGGGGGACTACGCCCGGGCGGTCGGCGCCTACACCCGCGCGATCGCGGCGTACGAGCAGGCCCGCTACCACCGGGGCATCGCCGAGTCGCGTCACAATCTCGGGATCACCTACCGGGAGCAGGGACGCCTGGACCACGCGCTCGAGGCTGCCGACGCGGCGGTGCGCGACGCCGAGTGGCTGGACGACCGGGGGTTCAAGGCCCAGGCGCTGGCGGGCCGGGCCGAGATCCGCCTGGCCCAGGGTAAGCCCGAGCTCGCCATCCGGGAAGCCCAGGAAGCGTTGGCGATCCACCGTGAGCGGAACGACGGTGTCCTCGAGATGGAGGACTTGCGAATCGTCGCCGGGGCGCTGGGCCTCGCGGGGAAGATGCGCGACGCCGAAGACATGCTGCGGGCCGTCATCGCACGCGCGACGGAACACGACCGGCCGCTGCTCGTGGCGACCGCCCAGCGTGATCTCGCGGGCCTGCTGCACCGCACAGGCGATGGCGCTGCGGCAACGGCGATGGCACGGGCGGCGCGTGCGACGTTCGACCGGCTGGGCGCGAACGCAGAGGTCGGCAAGCTGGACGCGTTTGAGGCGACGCTGCCGGTCGCACCACGCTAACGGAGCTCAGGGAGGGTTTACCGATGGTTCGCCACGCTCGTCTCGTCTCGGTGTTTGTCCTGTTGGGTATCGGGCTCCTCTGCGGTAGCTGCCTGTCGGATCGATCGCCGCCGACCGGGATCACCGCCGAGTTCTCGACCCAAGCGCCAAGCGGCTTGTTGCAATGCACCAAGCTGGCCGCGTCGTCCGTGAAGCAGACGATCGGCACCGCGGGCGGCACGATGCAGATCGGTCCGCACGTGTTCGTGGTCCCATCCGGCGCGCTCGCGCAACCCGTGACGATCAGCGCCAAGACCGCGGGCGGTACGGGGAACGCGGTCGACTTCAAGCCCGTGGGACTGGCCTTCCTGAAGCCGGCCTCCCTGGTGCTCAGCTACGCGAACTGCAGCACGACGGGATCGAGCACCTCCAAGCAAGTGGCGTACACGACGGACTCGCTCGCGATCCTGTACTACGTGCCTTCGTCGGACAACGCGAGCGGGCAGCAGGTAACGGGGCAGATCCAGCATTTCTCGAACTACGCGATCGCGTGGTGAGGTGGCACGATGGTTCCTTCAGCCTGGAGAGCACAGCCATGAAAGTCGCACATCTGAGATGGGCAGCGCTGGTCATCACCGCGGCCGCGCTGCTGGGCTGCGGTGAGCCTCCGCTCGGCCCTGTCCCGCCGCCGCCGCAAGCCAGTTTGATCGGCTCGATCCTCCAGGCCACGGGGCTGCTGGGGTGCACACCGATGCCGACCGCGACGGCCACGCAGACGGTGGGCGCGGCGGGCGGAGTGATCAGGATCGGCCCGCACACGCTGGCGATCCCGGCGGGCGCGCTGAACGCGCCGGTGACCATCACGGCGACGGCTCCGTCGGACAACGTGAACCGCGTTCGCTTCCAGCCCGAGGGCCTCGTGTTCCAGCGGGCTGCCACGCTCACGATGAGCTACGCGAATTGCAACCTGCTCGGGACGCTCCTGCCGAAACGGATCGCGTACACCAACGACGCGTTGACCATCCTCAGCTACGTGCTGTCGCTGGATAACCTCTTCACGAAGTACGTGACCGGGCGACTGAACCACTTCTCCAACTACGCCATCGCCTGGTGAGGTCGCCATGCCCGCGCCGCTGAAGATCAGTCCCTTGCTCACGGGTTCGCGCACGGCGGGGCGCCCCGCGGCGGACCTGCTGCACGACGCCCGCGCGCAGGAGCGCGCCGCCCGCATGTCCGACGCCATCGCGTCATACGAGGCCGCGATCGCAGCCGCCGAGCGTGCCGGGGAGCCCGCGCTGCTCGCCGAGGCGTTGCGCCGCCTTGCGGTCATCCGTCACCATCGCAACGAGTCCGACGAGGCGCGACGGCTCTGCCACGCCAGTTACACCGTGGCGCACGCCGCGGGGAACGACCTGCTCGCGGCGGAAGCGCTCAACACGCTCGGCGGGATCGACCTCGAGACCGCCGCCGTCTCCGACGCACGTCGCCACTTCTTGCGCGCCCTGGAGCTGGGCGGGCACAGCCGCGAGCTCTGTGCCCGGGCCGAGCAGAACCTGGGGATTCTCGCGAACATTCAGGGGGACTTCGACGAAGCGCTGGCGCGCTACGGGCGCTCCCTCCAGGCCTACTGCGAGTCGAACGACGACCACGGGCGCGCGATCGCCTACCACAACCTCGGCATGGCGAGCGCGGACCGGGCGCGGTACGACGAAGCGGAGCGCTACTTCCGGCAGAGTCACGAGATCGCCGATCGCGCGGGCGACGCCTACCTCGGGGGCCTGTGCCTGGTGAACCACGCCAAGGTGCACGTCGCCCGGGAGCGATACGAGAACGCCCGACTGGACGCCGAAGCCGCCCTGGCCGTGTTCGATCAATTGGGCGTGGGGAGCGCTAAGGCCGACGCGTATCGTGTGCTCGGGATGATCTACCGCGAGACGAGCCGACCGGCGCTCGCCGAGTCGCGGCTCAAGTCGGCGATCGAGCTGGCGGTGGGCGCGGGATCGGTGTTGAACGAGGCGGAAGCGTCGCGCGAGCTCGCCCTGCTGTATCAGGCGATGGGCCGGAACCAGGAGGCGCTCACCCTGCTGAACGCCGCGCACCGCCTGTTCGGGCGACTCGACGCCCGCGCCCACCTGGTCCACGTCGCCGGGAAGATGGCCGAGCTCGAGGCCGCCTATCTCGCGGTGGTGCGCGAGTGGGGCCAGTCGCTCGAGTCGGCCGACACCTACACCTTCGGCCACTGCGAGCGCGTGGCGCAGCTGAGCGTGGCCGTCGCGCGCACACTCGGGATGGACGAGCATGCGCGGACGACGGTCCGGTTAGGCGCCTATCTCCACGATCTTGGAAAGGTCCGCGTCCCGCACGAGATACTCAGCAAGCCCGGCCCGCTGACGCGCGACGAGTTCGAGGTGGTCCAGATGCATCCGGTCTGGGGCATCGAGCTGCTCGCGAGGGTCGAATTCCCGTGGGATATCAAGCCCGTCATCCGCTGGCACCACGAGCGCTACGACGGGACCGGGTATCCCGACCGCCTGCGCGGCGACGAGATCCCCGTGTCGGCACAGATCGTGGGCATCGTGGATGTGTACGACGCGCTCACCACCACACGCCCCTACCGCCCGGCGTTCTCGCTGGCGGCGGCGCTCGCCACCATCGACCGCTGTCGCGGGCACTGGTCGGAGCCGGTGTTCAGCGCGTTCTGCACGGCGCTGACGCTCCCGGGAGCCGGCCACCCGTAGCTTCCCTCATGCTTGGCATGGCTACCTCCCCGCGGCCTTCTGGACGTCGGGCGGGAAGTCCGAGATCTCCTGCACCTGGCGCACTTCGATGATGTCGCCGTCCAGCATGGGCGCGCGCTTGGCCCACTCGATCGCTTCTGCTCGGGACTTCACCTGGATCATCCAGTAGCCGCCCAACACTTCTTTCGCCTCGGTGAACGGGCCGTCGGTCACCTTGGTCTTGCCGCCGCCGAAGCTGACGCGGGCGCCCTTGGCTGGGGGCTGCAGCCCGTCGAGCCCGAGCAGCACGCCGGCCTTGGTAAGGGACTCGTTGTACTTGGTCATCTTGGCGACGAGCTCGGCCGGGGGCGCGAAGTCCGCCGCCGCCTTCTCGTACCCCTTGGGGATCACCAGCATCATGAATCGCATGGCCTTCCCTTCCTTCCGGTTGCGGGTTCGTGCCGGGGCCAACCCGGTTTTGTATAGAAGCGTCGAACCAGAGGCCCCGGAATCGACAAGGAGGGCGCTCGCGGGAAGGCGTGCTGCCGGATCAGCGGGTCGCGGGGGAAGGGTGGAGCGCGCAGTTGCACCGCATCCGCGCGGCGTCGGGGGCGCTCGGGAACAGGTGATAGTACATGGCCACCATCATCGGAACGAACACCACGCTGTTGTAGAACAGATGCAGCTCGAGCCGCGGGAACCACAGCTGCACGATGCTCGTGGGCACCGGGGACCCGAACAGCGTCCGGCCGGCGATGACCTGACCCTGGAGCAGCGCGTGCTCGATGTGATGCCAGAACTGAATCACGAGCGCCGCGAGCCACCACGCGCGGGACCGGCCCACGAAGCCCGGCAGCAACGCCCAGATGCCGGCCAGCATGATCAGGGCATACCCGTAATGCAGCACCTCGGAGTGTACCAGCCACGGGAACGCCTGGCCCAGGACGCCGCGCGCCTGGTGCAGCGGCCATTTCAGCACGTACACCTGATAGGCCTGCACCAGATGCTCGGCCCAATGCGCGATGACGATGATGAGGAACGCCTGAAGGGCCCGTTTGTGCCACGGGCCAGTGAGCTTGCCGAAGAACGTGTCAGCGGTGTTCGTCATGCGAGGGCATATTATGCGCCGACCCGGGCGGGGACGGCAAGGGCGTCGAGGCCGAGCGGCGGTCTCTACTGCAGCGCGATCGCGCGGAGCGTGCCGTTGGCTTGAGCGATGTACAGAATGCCCTGACTGCTGATGGAAAGCTTCCCGCCCGCCGGATGGCTCCACACCGCCGTCCGGCCCTGGAGGTCGAGCCCGAAGGTGCGCGAGTCGGTGCTGACGAACAGGAGATTGTCCGTAAGGGCGAGCGTTCCGCCCGGAGTGCCGGCTCCCGCCGGGACCTCCCAGTCCCACAGGAGCGTGCCGTCCGTCTCCGACCGGGCTTCGACTCTGTCGCCGTTCACCACGTACAGGGCGCTGCCGGCAACGGATACCATTCCTTTGAACTGGTCGTTGCGCTCCCACCGGACGGAACGTGTCGCCAGGTCGAAAACGACCAGGCGGTTGCTCTGCGTCGCGAGGATGTCGTTGGTGGCGCCGAGCACGGGTGCTGTGTTCATGCTCCACCCGTTCCAGTTGAAGCTGGAATCGGGAATCGCGTACAGCGCGACGCCGCTGCTGGCGCTGTTGGCCGTGACCTTGGGCGAGTAGGAGCCGGTATAGGTGTACACGACGGTGTCCCGCAGTGCCGGCGTCCACATGTCGTACTGGTTGGTCTGGAAGAACCAGACGCTCTGTCCGGTAATGGCGTCGAAGCGGTACATGCCGCCGTAATAGCCGCCCGCGAGATACACCGCGTCCGGGGTCACGATGGGCGCGTAGTATCGCTCCCATTGGTTTCCGTACGGGGAACGAAAGGCCCGGGAGCCGGTGCCGGCATCGAACGCATAGAGGAACGAGTCGCCCTGGCCACTGGTGGTGACGTACACGCGCCCATTCCCGACCGCCGGTTGATGGACTCCGTTGATGGGGCCGAAGTTCTGGGTCCAGAGCGATTGACCGGTGGCGGCATCGAGTCCCACGAGGACCTGCGTTCCAAAATAGGTTTCCGTCGCGACGAACACTCGCCCGTTGCTGGTGACGGCCGGGCTGAGCGGCGCCCCCGGGACCACCACCCTTGTCCACCGCGCGCGGAAGGCGCGCGGGTCGGCGGTTGCCGCGACGTGGCCGGTGCGCTCGGCGTTGCCCTGGAACGTCACCCAATCGGTGGCTGCAGCCCAGTTCGGCGTCGGGGCGGGAAGGACGGCGAGATTCGCCGAGCCGGTGTGACCCTCGCGAGTCGCGCTAATCGTCACAAGGCCGGAGCCCACACCGGTGACCATGCCGGCCGTATCGACCGTCGCTACGGCTCGGTTCGAGCTGTTCCACGTCACCGGCCGATGCGACGGATCCAGGGTGTCGCCGTTGGCGGCTTGAAGCGTGACCCGCAGTGCGAGCGAGTCCTGAGGGTACAGGGCATCGAATTCGCCCGCGGGCGCTGTGACCGACGCCACAGGACGCGGCACCACACGCAACCCGACGGTGGCCGATCGACTCTCCGTGGTCGCGCTGATGCGGACGCTGCCGGTCCACACGCCCCGCACGAGGCCGTAATTCGTCACCGTGGCAACCGCGTTGTCGGAGCTCGACCAGGTGAACGTTCTTCCCACCAGTGTGTCGCCCACGGAATCCAGCGCGGTGGCGGTCAACCTTCGGGTCGTCCCATCGTCGATCACGGTGTCGCCCTGGACGGTGATGCTCACCGACGCAACCGGGACCGGGCGTACCAGCAGATGTGTCGTGGCGGCCTTGCCCTCGCTCGCGGCCGCGAGGAGGACGTCCCCGGGGCCGACCGCCGTGACCCACCCCGTCTGGGCGATCGTGGCGACGCTGGGGTTGGAGCTGCTCCATTCGATGGTGCGGCCCGTGAGGACCCTACCGTGGGAATCTTCGGGCGCCGCGACTAGAAGCGTCCGTTGGGTTGGGAGGAGCACCGTGTCACCGACGACCGAAATGGTGACGGACGCCACCGGGTCGGGTCCCGTGGAGCCGTCTCCACCACAGCTCAACGCGCCGAGCACGAGGGTGCAAACGAGAAGGTGCTCAATGCGCCACATGGCGCGGAACCTAGCGCTCATCGCCTGCAGGCGCCATGCAGTACCGCATCGCGCGGCCCGGCGCCAAGTTAGGGACATGGCAATGGCATCGTGTGAGCCGCGGAAACCCGTCGCACGGAGTCTTAGAGTTTTTTCGCACCCACGGATTGCTGGCTTAGGATGAGTCGCTATGAACAGTCGCTATGACCTGCCCGAACTGCAGCCACAAGAAGACGGGGACCAGGCCAACCAACGCCTGTCTGAACGTCTATGAGTGCTCGGCATGCCGAACGGTTCTTCGGCCCACGCTCGGGGATTGCTGCGTCTTCTGTTCGTACGGCTCAAGCCGATGCCCGCCTCGGCAGAGTGAGAGGTCGTCACTACGATGACGGCATCGTAGTATATTCCCGAGCCCACATGGAACTCTCGTTGGTAAGATTAATCGCCACGCTGCTCTTGAGCGGCCAGATGTTGCCGCTTGGCCTGCCGCTGTTGTGTGACCAAGTCCAGCGGGGAACGCCGGCGAGCTGCGAGCACCAGATGGCGTCCAACGCGTCTGGGCCGGCGGTTGCCGCCACGACCCACGCTGCCCCGTGCGCCAATTCAGCGTTCTGCGCGACCACCACGACTGGGGTGGTCACGCCTGGCGGAGCAGTTTCCGTTTCCGCAGGAGAATCCCACATCGTCGGTTTCGGCATTTCGACGTTCGCGCCGGCCGATCCGCGAGCCCCGCTCTCTCCACCTCCCCAAGCCTAGCCTCTCCCAAGCGTAGTGTGTCCTGACGCGCCTCTCACAGGCGCGGGCTCCGGCGCGTTCCGTCGGGAACTGATTGGTGAGGAGAGGTATGCAAGTCCGACAATTGATTCTGACCGTGAGCGCGCTCGTGCTTGCGAGCCCCGGTCCGGCGCACGCGCAACGCTCAGCGCCCGTCGCCGGCGACTCAGGTTTGCAGTCGCTCGTCGCTGAAGCGCTCGCTCGCAACCCGACGGTCGCGCAGCGGCAGGCGGCCGTCCGAGCCGCCACCCTCCGCGTCCGCCCGGCCGGTTCGCTGCCCGACCCGATGCTGACCGTCGGCGTGATGGACCTGGTGCTGCCGCATTTCGAGTTCAACCAAAGCGACTTCACCGAGGCGGACGTCGAGGTGAGCCAGGAGATCCCATGGCCAGGCTCACTCGGGGCTCGCTCAGGAGTCATGCGCGCTGCCGCGGCCGGCGCCCGTGCGGACGAAGCCACCGTCCGCCGCGACGTAACGACCGCGATGGCGGTCGCCTACTACCGCCTTAGCTACGCGGTGACGGCACTCGCGACGCTGCGGCACCAACGAGACCTTCTTGAGGCAGCCGTCCAGCTCAGCACGACGCGTTACGCCACCGGTGCCGCGCCGCAAAGCGATCCCCTCCAGGCGAAGCTGGCCCGCGATCGCCTGAGGTCCGAGGGGTTCGCACTGGAGAGCGAGCGCGTCGCCGCGCTCGCCGCACTGAATGCGCTGCGGAACCGGGCACCCGGAGACTCGGTGGCGGTCACCCCGATAGACCCCGTTGTGGTGCGGGGCGCCGCGACGCCGGTGAATCCCGCCGACTCTCTCGTCGCCGTGGCTCTCGCGATGCACCCGCGACTGGCCGCAGGGCGCGCCGCGGTCGAGCAGGCAACCCGGACCATTCAGGTCGAGCGGCTGGGGGCGCGTCCCGACTTTACGCTATCCGCGCGCTATGGGTACAGGCCTGTCGCGTTCGGGTTCAACTTTCCGGATTTCTTCTCTGCCTTCGTCGGCCTGCGCCTCCCGATCTGGGCGTGGCGGAAGCAGAACAGACTCGCCGACGCGGCCCGCGCGGATTCAACTGGGGCCGCCGCCGGGCTGCGGGACGCGGAGCTCCAGCTCAGTCGCGATGTCACCGCAGCCGCCGCCCGGGTCCAGGCGTCACAGCAACGTCTCGCGCTCCTCGTGGACGCTGTCCTGCCCAATGCGCGGGGCACAGTCGAGTCGGTGCTGCGGAGCTATCAGGTCGGTCGCGCCGAATTCCTGACGCTGCTATCGGTCGAAGACGCGCGGTACCGGGCCGAGCTGGAGGCGGTCGCGGTCGCGGCGGACTACCAGGCGCAACTCGTCATGCTGCGGCAGCTGACCGCAGGGGAGACGCAGCCATGAAACAGATCGTTATCGGGCTGCTCGTCGCAGCCGTGACGTTGACGGGATGCGGGAAGGCACCCGCTCCGAGCCAGGACATGGCGGGCATGAAGAACATGCAAGGGATGTCCGGAATGCCGGCCGCCGGCGCCGACACGTCAGGGGTCGCGCTGGATCGTGCCGAGGCCGCGAGGCTCGGCATCACGTTCGCGCGGGCCGCCGAGCGCCCGGTACGAACTTCGGTGCGCGCAGTCGGGATACTGAAGTACGCCGAACCCAACCTCGTGCTCGTCAACGCTCGAGTGGGTGGTTGGGTGGAGCGCCTGTACGCGGACTACGTAGGCAAGGGCGTGCAGCAGGGAGAGCCGTTGCTCGCGCTCTATTCGCCTGACCTCGTGAGTGCGCAGGAAGAGTATCTGCTGGCGCGGCGACTGAAGGACGACACGCTCGCAGCGAGCGCCCGGCGGCGCCTCGCCCTGTGGGACATCCCATCCGATCAGATCGACAGCTTGGAGACGCGAGGAAGTGTGACGCGCACGCTGTTGCTGCGCGCCCCGCGGAGCGGCGAAGTCACGGAAAAGATGGTCATCGAAGGCCAAGCGGTGAAGGCTGGGGACAACCTGTTCCAGATCGCCGACGCGCGAGTACTGTGGGTGGACGCCGCGATCTTCGAGCAGGACGCGGCAGCGGTCCGCGTCGGCACTCCAGTCACGATCACCGTGGACGCGCTCCCCGGACGGACGTTTCGTGGCAGCGTGACGTTCATTTACCCGCAGCTCGACGAGAAGACCCGCACGCTCACGGCCCGCGTGGCGGTGGAGAATGGCGACGGCGCTTTGCGCCCGGGAATGTACGCGACGGCGGCGCTCGCCACGGCGGGCCGGCGGAGTGTGAGCGTGCCGCTCGAGGCGGTCCTGCCCACCGGGACGAAGGACCTCGTCTTCGTGAACCGCGGCGACGGCCGCTTCCTGCCGCGAGAGGTGCGTGTGGGGCTCCGGGGTGACTCGCTCGTCGAGATCGTCGAAGGATTGCGGCCGGGCGACGAAGTCGTGGCCTCGGCGACGTTCCTGCTCGACTCGGAATCAAACCTCGCTGCGGCGATTCAGGGACTCATGTTGCAGATGGGGATGGGGCTGAACATGGGCGGAATGGAAATGGGGAAGAGGGAAGAGGGAAGGGGGAAGCGGCCGTGATCGACAAACTCATTGCGTGGTCGATCCGGCGCCGTGAGCTCGTGGCGCTCGGCGCGATCTTCGTGCTCGTGGCCGGCGTGTACTTGCTGCGCACGATGCCGGTGGATGCGATCCCGGATCTCTCGGACACGCAAGTGATCATCTACACCGATTACCCGGGCCAGGCGCCCCAGGTCGTCGAGGACCAGGTCACTTATCCGCTGCTCACCACCTTTCTCGCTGTGCCCAAAGTCAAGGTGGTGCGCGGGCAGTCGATGTTCAGCTCGTCCTTCGTCTATGTGATCTTCCAGGACGGGACCGATCTCTACTGGGCGCGCTCACGCGTGCTCGAATACTTGAGCGCGATTCAGAGCCGGCTCCCCGCCGGTGCCAAGACCCGACTGGGGCCGGACGCCACCGGCGTGGGCTGGGTCTATCAATACGCGCTCGAAGGTCCCGGCTACTCGCCCGACCGGCTCCGCACGATTCAGGACTTCCAGGTACGCTATGCGCTCCAGTCTGTGGCGGGCGTGGCTGAGGTCGCGAGTCTGGGCGGGTTCGTGCGCCAGTACCAAGTTCTGCTTGACCCGGCCCGGCTCCTGGCCTACGGCGTGACGGCGCGCGAGGTCATCGCCGCGGTCCGTGGGGCGAACCAGGACGTCGGCGCGCGGACCGTAGAGGTAGCGGGCTCGGACTATGCGATCCGCGGGCTCGGCTACTTCCGCGGAGTCGGGGACATCGAGAAGGTCGCGGTCGGCGTCGGGAAAGACGGCCGCCCAGTGCGGGTCGGCGATGTGGCCCGGCTGACGATCGGGCCCGACTTGCGACTCGGGATCGCTGAGCGGGATGGCAGAGGCGAGGCCGTGGGTGGGGTTGTGGTCATGCGCTATGGCGAGAACGCGTTGCGGGTGATCGACGGCGTCAAGCAGCGGATCGCCGAAATCGCGCCCGCGCTGCCGGCGGGCGTCCAGATCGTCCCGACCTACGACCGTTCGGACTTGATCCACGGGTCCATCAAGACGCTGTGGCGCACGCTACTCGAGGAGTCGGTGATCGTCGCGCTGGTGTGCGCGGCGTTCCTGCTGCACGCGCGCAGCGCGCTCGTGGCGATCGCCACGCTCCCGCTCGGCATCCTGGTGTCGCTCGCGGTCACCCGCTGGCTCGGGATCAACGGCAATATCATGAGTCTCGGCGGGATCGCCATCGCGATCGGCGCCATGATCGACGCCGCGATCGTGATGCTCGAGAATCTCCACAAGCACATCGAGCACGAGCCGGACCGACCGCACTGGGAGCGCGTGTTCGCCGCGGCACGCGAGGTGGGGCCGGCGCTCTTCATGTCGCTGCTCATCATCACACTCTCCTTCCTGCCGGTGTTCACGCTGGAGGACCAGGAAGGCCGGCTGTTCCGGCCGCTCGCACTCACCAAGACCTTCGCGATGGCGGCCGCGGCGCTGCTCTCGGTCACGCTCGTGCCCGCGCTCATGGGCTGGTTTGTGAAGGGAAAGGTCCGCGCCGAGACGGAGAACCCGCTCAACCGCTGGGCTCTCCAGCTCTATCGGCCGTTGCTGCAATGGGCGCTGCACGCCCGCTGGCTGGTGCTGGGCGGTGCCGCGGGCGTCCTGCTACTGACGGTCCTTCCGTTAGCGAGTCTCGGCAGCGAGTTCATGCCGCCCTTGAACGAGGGCTCGCTGATGTACATGCCTAACACACTGCCAGCGGTATCCCTCACCACGCAGCGGCGACTGCTCCATGTGGAAGACTCGATCCTGATGACCTTCCCCGAGGTGGCGTCGGTGTGGGGCAAGGCGGGTCGGGCCAATACGGCCACCGACTGGGCGCCGATGTCGATGGTCGAGACCGTCGTGAACCTGAAGCCGGAGTCCGAGTGGCCAAGGGGGATGACCCAGGATCGCTTGATCGTCGAAATGGATCAGCGTCTGCGCTTGACGGGCGTCGTCAACACGTGGACGATGCCGATCAAGAACCGTACCGACATGCTCTCGACCGGCGTGCGGACGACCCTCGCGGTCAAGATCTTCGGCCCCGATCTCCAGACTATCCAGCGCATCGGTCAGGAGATCGAGCGCGCGCTCGCGCCGCTCCCGGGCTCTGCGAGCGTCTACGCCGAGCGGTCGTTTGGGGGGCGCTACCTGGACATCCGGCCGGATGCGGATGCCCTCGCCCGCTATGGACTCACCACCGGCGACGCGCAAGAGGTGATCAGCCTGGCGCTCGGCGGGGAGGAGATCACGACCACGGTGGAGGGCCGGGAGCGCTATCCCGTGCAGGTACGCTATGCCCGTGACTTCCGGGATGACCCCACCACGATCAGCCGGCTCCTGGTCGGCAGCGGTGACGGCCCGCAGGTGCCGCTCGGCCAGGTGGCGGGCATTCAGTTCAGCCCCGGCCCACCGATGATCCGGAGCGAGGGCGGATACCTGTACGATCAGGTGTCGATCGACGTGCGGGGGCGGGACGTCGGGAGTTATGTGCGCGACGCTCAGCGCGTCGTGGGGCGCGAGGTGAAGCTCCCCACCGGCTATTGGCTCCGCTGGAGCGGTCAGTATGAGGCGATCGAGCGGGTGAAGGCGCGGCTCCAAGTCGTCGTGCCGTTGACGCTGGGCATCATCGCGCTGCTCCTGTATCTCACCTTCGGTACGGTAGCCGAGACGGCGATCGTGATGCTGTCGCTGCCGTTCGCACTGGTCGGTGGGGTGTGGATCATGTGGCTCCTCGACTACAACCTCTCGATCGCGGTCGCGGTCGGATTCATCGCGCTAGCCGGTGTCGCGGCCGAGACCGGCGTGGTGATGCTGATCTACTTGGATCAGGCGTGGAAGGCGCGGGAGGGGGGAAGCGGGATGCGGGAAGCGTCGCTGATAGCGGCGGTCGAAGAGGGCGCTGTGAACCGTGTGCGCCCCAAGCTCATGACGGTGCTCGCGATCATGCTCGGGCTCGTCCCTGCGCTGTGGAGTCACGGCGCGGGGGCGAGTGTCATGAAGCGGATTGCCGCGCCGATGGTGGGGGGGATGGTGACGTCCACGGTCCTGACGTTGATCGTGATCCCAGTGATCTACTACCTGTGGAGACGCCGAGGATTGAACGGTCAATGAATCGCGTGGTTTCACTTCGCCGAGGGGTCGCGCTCGAGGAGGTAACGGTCGGCTACAACGCGCTCGAGGGCGTAGTAGCGATCGCCGCCGGTCTGGCCGCCGGCTCCGTGGCGCTGACCGGGTTCGGCATCGACTCGGTGATCGAGGTGGCGAGCGGCGTGGTGCTGTGGCGGCGGCTCAGGGCGGAGCTGGGAGCGGCGCGCGTCGGACCCGCTGTCGAAGCGCGGGCGGCGCGCTGGGCAGGCGTCCTGCTCCTCGCCCTCGCGGCTTACATCCTGGCAGAGTCGGGGCGTCGCCTCCTGACCGGCGATCGACCCGGCGAGAGCGTCGTGGGAATCGTGCTGACGGCGCTCTCATTGATCGTGATGCCCCTCCTGGCCCGGGCGAAGCTCCGCGTGGCGGCCAGTCTCGGGAGCCGGGCACTGCGTGCGGACGCGCACGAGACCATCGTGTGCGCGTGGCTCT
>QHUT01000134.1 GCA_003222055.1 Gemmatimonadota bacterium | reverse complement strand
CGTTCACCATCACCCCCGCACCCCCCACGACCGGCGACTTGACCGTGACGACGAGCACCACGGGCGCGGACCTGGACCCCGACGGCTACACCGTCACCCTCGACGGGACGACGAGCCAGCCGATCCCGAGCAACAGCAGCGGCGTCACGTTCCCCAACGTGTCCGCCGGAGGCCATTCGGTCGCGCTCTCGGGCGTGGCGTCCAACTGCAGCGTGAGCGGTGGCATCTCGCACAGTGTCACCATTAGGGCGGGCCAGCCGAACTCGACCGCGTTCTCGGTGAGCTGCACGCCGATTCCACCGACCACCGGCAGTATCAAGGTCACGACCAGCACGTCCGGCTCCGATCTGGACCCCGACGGTTACACCGTCACTGTCGATGCAGGCAACAGCCAGTCGATCCCGACCAATAGCAGCGACGGCGTCACGTTCATTAATCTGTCCGCCGGCAATCACCCCGTGGTCCTGTCGGGGATGGCGTCGAACTGCACGGTGACCGGAGGCGACACGCACACCGTGTCCGTCATAGCGGGACAGACCGTCTCGACGGCGTTCTCCGTCACCTGCGCGGCGACGACCGGCGCTCTCAAGGTCACGACCAGCACGTCCGGCTCGGACCAAGACCCCGACGGTTACACGGTCACCGTCGACGGATCGACAAGTCAGTCCATCGCGACCAATAGCGGCAGCAGCGGCGTCGTCTTGTCCGGCCTTTCGCCGAACAACCACTCCGTTGAGCTCACGGGTGTGGCGTCCAACTGCGCCGTGAGCGGCGCCAACCCGCGCACGGTGTCGGTCACGGCCGGTGCGACCGCGTCGACCGCGTTCTCCGTGAGCTGCACCGCGCTGCCCACGACGGGCAGCATCACGGTCACCACCCACACCAGCGGCGAGAATCAGCCATCGGGCTACACGGTCACCGTGGACGCCGGTCCGACCCAGTCCGTCGCGGCGAGCGGCACCGTCACGTTCAACGGCCTCAGCGTCGCGAACCACTCGGTGGGCCTGAGCCCGATCCCGTCCAATTGCAGCGTGAGCGACGCCAACCCGCAGACGGTCGCAGTCACGGCGGGCAACACGACCACAGTGAGCTTCTCGATCTCCTGCACCGCGCCTCCGCCACCCCAAGACCATGCGCCGGTCGTGAACGCCGGAGGCGGCGGGACCATTCTGATCGGGTCTTTCACGCTGGACGCGTCGTTCACGGACCAGGACCACGACGGGCCTTGGAGCTACAGCATCGACTGGGACGACGGGTCATCACCAGAAAGGGGGACGGCCCCGAGCGAGGGCCCGATCACGAAGACGCACTCGTACGGCCTCGAGCTCCTCGGCAAGCATAACGTCACCGTGACCGTGACGGACAGCCACGGCCTCAGCGGCTCGGACGTAGCCGTGGTCACGGTGGTTGCGTCGCTCTGAGCCGGGCACGTGGGGTCCCGACGTGGCGTACCCGCTCGGGCCGGCGGCCACGCAGCGCCTTTCACAACCTCCCCAACCTCCACAACCTCCCCAACGGGGTAGGGCGGTCGGGTGGGGTTTGGCACCGCTCTTGCGTTAAGCCCGGGCTGGGAGTCGCCCTGATCAAGACCCCGCGCCCGAGTTCGGAGGAGCAGTGCCGCAGCGTAGTCCGCGCCGCACGCACGTCGTGCGCGCCGGTCTCGTGGCGACCAGCATCGTCCTGGTGCTGGCGGGCCGTCCCGAGATCGTCCAGCCCGGCGAGCGGGGTAGCGCGCCCAGGGCCGCGCCGCTGCGCGCCGGCCCCGGCCGGACCGCGGCCGCCGTTCCCATCCCCGTGCACGCGCTCGTCTTGTCCGAGCAGGCGCGCCGCTATCTCGAGCTGCAGTACCGCTCCTATCCCACGGAATTCATGGGCTGTATGATCGGCACCATCGAGCGGGGCACCGTGCTGGTCGAGCGGATCGCCCCCGCCGACGTCGAGCCCTCCCGCTCCACCCGCACCCACGTCCTGCCCACGCAGAGCTGCGAGGCCGCAGGCTGGTCGGGCACCGTGGGGGTGGTGCACAGCCATCCCGACGGCCAAAACTGCTGGTATCTCTTCCCGGGCACCGTCGTGCCCACCTCCGACGCGGCGTCGTTCCGGATGCAGCCGTACGCCGTGGATGCGATCATGTGCGGCGATCACCTTGTGTGGATCGGTCGCGACATGGCGGAGGAGCAACTGAGTCTGCTCGAGCCCCGCAGCACGGACGCCTCAGCCCCCGCGGGTCGCTGAGTGGCAGGCACCGTCGGGCTTCCGCATGGGCGACCCCCGCTGCGACTTCTACGACTGGGCCACACGCAAGAGCTGTCGCCGGCCGGCGCGCTGGGTGACACACCAGCGGTCACAGCGCACCGCCCGCTTGGAGCGCTATTATTGCGACGCGCATCGACCACCACGCGCCCACCCGATCACTGGGCCGTCCACCGCGCCGCCACCCAAGTCCGACCGCTGAGCCAAGGGTGGCGCTGACGACGGCCAGGAGGGGAAGGTGACTCCCAGACGCTTTTGGGCCCGGCTGCGGGCCGCCGACGTGGATTACCCGCTGCGTCGGGGGGCCTGGTACCACGTGAAGAAGCTGGGGCCGCGTGAGGCCGTCGTGGACGTGGTGGGCGAGCGCGTGGGAATCCCGCGTGCGGACCTGGAGATCATGAGCGAGCCGCCGCGCCGCTGGTCGGTCGTGCCACGTCCCAAGAATCCCTCCCGCTTCCCCGGCGTGGCCGAGTACGGCGTCTGCCCCAACTGCCGCGAGCGCGTGCCGCTGCGCGAGCGGTTGATGGTGCTCCGCTGCACGCGCTGCAACGGCGCGTTCGACGTCGCGTGGGAAGAACAGCAGCAGATCATGGAGAACTAGGTCAACCCCGAGCCGTAGCGCCTTCGCGCAGCCACTTCCCCTCGGCCCGCGCCATCTCGAGCGCCCGCGCGGCGCGCCCCAGCAGCCGGCGCGGCTCGATCGCCGCCGTGCGCAGCTGGCGCAGCGCGTCGTAGCCGGCCCGCAGTCCCACCCCCACCTCTCCCGTTCCGCCGCCGTTGCCGCTCGCGTGCGCCGCGCCTTGGAGGCGCTGCGCCAGGCGGCGCGCCCCGATGCGATTCGCCCCGGGCGCGATCACGGCGAACTCGGTGAGCCCCACGCGCCCCACCGCATCCGAGTGGCGCGCCGTCGTCCGCACCAGCCGCGCGACGTCGCGCAGCACTCCCGCACCCGGATCGCCCCGCACCTCGGGCGCGACGACCACACACGCCACGGACGTATTGTGGTGCGCCGTCTGGAGAATCAGCTCCCAGGCCCGCCGCGCCAGCCCGCGCCGCGTGTACAGCCCCGTCAGCTCGTCCACCAGGCTGCGCTTCGGCGCCCGCTCCGCCTCGAGCTTGGCGACCAGATAGGCCTCGAGCTTGGCGAGCAGCGCGCCCGTGTCCACCGGCACGCGCAGCAGCTCCCACAGGCCGGCGCGCAGCGCGCTGAGATGGTACTGCCGCGTGGGACGGTCGTGCACGAGCAGCAGGATCGGCGTGCTCGCGCCGATCAGCGGATCGGCGCGCAGCAGCCGGCTCAAGTCGAGACTCTCCGAGTCGGCGAGCTTGGCGTCCAGCAGGATCACGTCGGGGCAGGCCGCGCGCGCCCGCGCGAGCACCGCGGTGCCCGCGAACACACGCAGCACGGAATATCCCTGCCGCCCGAGCGTGCCCTCGACATCCCAGAGAGCGTGATCCTGATCGCTGGCGATGAGGATGCGCGGCGGACGCGTGAGGCGCGGCCGAGTGGTCATAACGGCTTCAGAGGTCAAGTCCTGCAACCTAACACGATACCCCACCGTGGCGGTACGGGTACACCCTCGCCACGGCGGCACGGGGCGTGCACAGGAACTAGAGTGCGCCGTCGGCGTAGGACCCGATTCAACAGGAGGTGCCTTATGGAAGCCCGCATCACAGCGCAGTCGCAGTCGTTCCGCCTGCGGGAGCGACTGGAGGAAGCCAAGGTCTCGCACGGCGAGGAGGCTCGCGTCGATCTCCCCGGCGTGCGCGTCGCCGTGCTCGCCGCCACGGGCGAGGCGCAACTCATGTTCTGCAACATGGGCTCGATCCGTGTGCGACAGCTGATGCAGCGGGGCGATGAGCGCCCGCTCGCCACCGACGTCACGCTGGAGGGTCTGCAGGTCCCCGCGGTGGGGATGTACGATCTGGTGAACGCGCACATCTCGGTGAACGGCAGCATCCACGTGCGGGTGGACAGCGAGACGCAGGTGATGCCCGCGCGGGACCTGGTTCAAAAGGGGTAGCCGAGGTCGAGCTCGACGATCGGCGTCGTGCCGCCGGTGCCGGACACGCTCACGCAGACACGCCCGGCCACGGTCCTGGCGCCCAGCTCGACGCCGACGCCGTTCACCCAGCCCGCGGGCTCGAAGCTCCAGCGGTCGAGCACCGTGCCGGCGTTCCAGCGCACGCGGGCGAACAGGTCGGGAGCTGCGGCCACCTGCCATTGGGCGCCCAGCTCCGCCTGCTGCACGTGGCGGCCGCGTCGCTCCTGCACGTGCAGTCCCGCGAAGGCGATGGCGCGGTCGGGAAAGAGGTAGTAGCGGTTCGCGCCACCCAGGAGAAAGAGATAGTGGGGCGGTGGCGTGCCGCCCGAGGCGCCGAGGGTCGCGCCCGCCCAGAGCGAGACCCGGCGCCCCAGCGGCACGTACCCCCGCACGTCCCCGACGTGGTGCGAGAACGAGCCGCTCCACTCCGACACCGCCCGCAGGCCCACGCCCCGGCTGGGAAACACCCCGTTGTCGTACGTGTCGACGTCTGCCACACCCGCCACCGTGACGAAGCTGCGATTGATCGGCGCGGAGTCCACCGCCGCGACCGCCTCCGCCCAGCGTGAGTGCTCGGCTTTCACCCGGAGCGCGACACCGGCACCGCTCCCCAGACGGCGCTCGAGCGACGCGCTGACCGCGCCCAGGTCTACGCGCACCTCGGCCACGCGGCGCCCGTCCCGGAACAGGTCGACCGGCTGGTGCGCGTACGCGAGCGCCGCGCCGAGCGTGACGCTCTGCCCCTCGCCCAGCGGCCGGGCCGCGCCGAGCCCGAGCCGGATCTGCTGGCCGAGCCGGGCGTCCAGCACCACACCCTCGCTCCCGAGCGCGCCGTTGAGCAGCACCGACGCCTTGTAGCGGCTGTCGTAGCGCAGCCCCAAGCCGAAGCGGCCGGCGGGGCGCGCGCTGAGCAACAGCGTCAGCTCGCCGTGCTCGAGCCGGTAGCGCACGTTGCCGAACAAACCGGTGGCGTAGAGCCGCTCGATGCGCGCGCCCAGGTCCGCGAGCGAAGTCCACGCCGGCGGTGTGAGCCCGAGCGCGTGCGCCAGAAACGCGGGCGTCGCGGTCCCACCACCCGAGACGTCGAAACGCACAGCCGTCACGAGGACGGAGTCCGGGGCCGCGGGCGCCGGGGGGCGGGGACCGACCCGCCGCCGCCCCACCTTCGCCTCGATTTCAGGGAGTGCGGCCCGCGCCGCCGCCTCGCCCCGCGCCATCAGCTCGGCGGCGCGCCCGAAGCCGAAGCTCGTGAACGCGCGCACGTCCGGCACGATGAGCACATCGCACGCGCCGCGCTGGGCGCGCTCCGAGTCCCACACGCGGAACGACACCGCTTGCACCAGCACGTCCACCAGCGACACGATCGAGTCGCGCGGCTCGAGCGGGTCGGTCACGTCGCTGCAGATCAGCACGTCCGCACCGAGGGCGCGCGCGTCTTGCGCCGGCAGATTGCGCACCACGCCGCCGTCGATCAGGACCGCACGCCCCAGCTCGACGGGAGCGAACACGCTCGGCAGTGCCATGCTGGCGCGGATCGCGTCCGGGAGAAAGCCCTGGTCCAGCACCACCGCCTGGCCCGTCTCCACGTCGGTGGCGACGGCCGCGAACGGGATGGGGAGCCGGCGGAAATCGTGAACGCCGTGCACCGACCAGGTGAGCCGGGTCAGCAGCTCCCAGATACGCTGGCCCGGCACCACGCCCTTCGGCAGATGGATGCCGCCCCGATAGATCGGCAGCGTGAGCAGCAGGCGATCCGCGGTGAGCTTGCGATCGATGGGCAGATCGCGCCGGTCCACGGGATCGCTGAGCAGGCGAAACCAGTCCTGGGCCCGCACGATCGTGTCGAGCTGCGCCGCGCTGTAGCCCACCGCGTACAGGCCGCCGACGACACTGCCCATGCTCGTGCCGGTGATCACGTCCACGGGAATGCCCGCGCGCTCCAGTACTTTCAACACGCCGATGTGCGCGATGCCGCGGGCCGCGCCCCCACTCAGGGCAATGCCGATCTTGGGGGTTTGTGCATGCCCCGCGGCGGGAAACAGCAGCGGCAGGCAGAGCATGAGCATGAGCATGAGGCGGGCGGGTCGCATGGCGCACCCAATCGTAGCACGGCCAGGCCCGGGGGTGCAGCGGATTGTGGCCGCCTGATTGTCGCTACGGACCAAAAACTGTTGCGGGGCCGCGCCAGATCCTCTAGTTCCGAGGCGTGACCCGCCAGTCTGAGACGGGGAGCACACAGTTTGCAAACCGCTGAGGCCGGTCCGTTACTGTGAGGAAATATCCCCGTTATGCAGCGTCGGCGTCTCGTTGACCGGCGGCGAAGCCTCGGTCGACGCATCGTCCGGGAGCGTCGTCGTAATGCGGTCTCGGTAGCGGTCGATCGGCGCAGGGGCATCGAGCGCCGGACGATCGGGTCGCGGCGTACCGGACAGGAACGCCGCGGCAGCCGGGACCGCCGCCGGCGTTGAGCAGCCGTTATCCGGTCAGCGCTTCGGACTGACCGCCGTTTCTCTCCCCGACATTTCGAACGCACACCACCCGGAGTCTTCCCAGGCGACGGGGAACAGGCCGTTGCAGCGCGGGCACGAAACCTTGGGCGCGTGCGGGGCCAGGGCCGCCCGCGCGCTGCACTGCGGGCAGACGCCGTAGGTCGATCCCCACGAGAGGGGCGGCTGCGGCGCCGTGGCGACGCGCGGGACCACAGACCAGAGCTGCGGGCGAAACGGGAGGATCTGCAGGAAGCTGCGTGGGACCGTGACGAGGCGGCGGTTCACTTCGAGCACGCCCTCGACGGGGGTCGCGCGCATCACGCGGTACCACGCGCCGCGCCGCAAGTCGCGGCAGGTGCGGACCCGGGTGCGGGCCCATTGTTCGGTGTGCGGCATGGTCGCCCTCCAGGGCGGATGATGACAGCAAAGCGGTAAACCCTGCGGGGCGCCCGTTCAGTGTGGCGCCGGGCGCGCCGTTCGGGCTGTCGGCTGGATCACAGTTTCGGGGGTCAGTGGTCCTTCTCCAGCAGCTGCCGTATCTGTCTCAGCAGCTCGCTCGCAGTCCAGGGTTTCGTGACGAACGCCACATCGGGATCGCCCGCGAGCGACTGGCGGAAGTCCGCCGCGGGATACCCGCTCGTGAACAGCACCTTCATGCGTTTGTCCGGCGGCTCCGCGGCGCGAATCGTCTCGTACAGCTGCATCCCGGAAATTTTTGGCATGATCATGTCCGTGATCACCAGGTCCACGCCCGCCGCGTGGGCGCGGTACGCCGCCAGGCCCTCCTGCCCGTCCCCGGCGGCGAACACGCGATAGCCCACCTTCTCGAACAGGCGCTGGGCCACGGCGCGGAGATGGGGATCGTCCTCGACCAGGAGGATCGCGTTCGTGCCCCCGGGGAGCATTTCCTCTTCTCCCGATGGCCCCGAGGGCAGCGGCTGCTCGTGAGCGAGGGGCAGGTAGAGCTTCACCGTCGTCCCCTGCCCCACCTCGCTGTAGAGGTGGACGTATCCCGTGTGCTGCTTCACCAGGCCGTACACCATCGCCATGCCGAGCCCCGTGCCGACGCCGGCCGGCTTGGTGGTGAAAAAGGGCTCGAACACGCGCGCCTGGGTCTGGCGGTCCATGCCGGCGCCGGTGTCGCTCACGGCGATGCACACGTACACCCCCGGCTCGACCCAGGCGTGCAGCGGCCGGTCTTCCGCGTCGAGCCGGGTGCGGCGCACGTCGAGATGCAGCGTGCCGCCCTGCGGCATCGCGTCGCGCGCGTTGGTCGCGAGGTTCAGGAGAATCTGCTCCAGGGCTCCCGGATCGGCGTCCACGACGCCCGCTTCGGGGTCGGCCTCGCAGCGGATCTCGATGGTGGCGGGCAGCAGGCGCTGCAGCGTATGCAGCTCCTCGCGCACCCACTCGGGGACGCTCAACGGGCGCAGGTCGAGCGTCTCGTGGCGGCTGAACCCCAGCAGCCGGTGCACCAGCTCGGCGCCGCGCCGGGCCGCGTCGGTGAGCTCCTCCAGGTCGCGCTGCAGCTCGGCGGTCCCGTCGGGCAGCGCCTTCGCCATCAGGTTGCCCTGGGCCAGGATCACCGTCAGCAGGTTGTTGAAGTCGTGGGCGATCCCGGACGTGAGCCGGCCGATCGTTTCCATCTTCTGCGCCTGCTGCAGGGCGCGCTCCAGCGCCCGCTGCTCCGTCACGTCCTCCGCGATCATCTCGAAGCCTTTGATCACGCCCCGCTCGCTCCGCACCACCCGGCCCGAGAGCCGCACGGTGATGTGGTGGCCGTCCTGGCGCTTCCACTGGACCTGGACCCCGGTGACGCGCTCGAGCGCGCGCGCCTGCTCGATGTTGCGGGCCCGCTCGGCGGGATCGACGTACACGTCGCGGTCCAGCTGGAGCGCGAGCACCTGAGCCTCGGAGTCGTAGCCCAACATGGCCACGAGCGCGGGATTGACCTTGAGGAAGCGCCCTTCGAGGCTGGAGCGATAGATGCCGTAGGTGGCCTGCTCCACGATGGCGCGGTAGTCCGCGCCGGAGCGGCGCAGCGCGCGCTCGGCGTGCCGGCGCGGCGTGTCTTCCACCACGATGGCGCCGATGCCGTCGGCGTGCCCCGGCTGGGCCGCGAGGGGAAAGTAGGACGCGCGCCAGTAGCGCGTGATGCCCGGCTGGGCCGGCGTCTCGCCCGAGACTTCGATGTTCAGCGCGGCCTCGCCCGTCTCCAGGATGCGCGCGAGCAGCGGCTCGAGTGTGGGGGCGATGGCGGGTAGCACCTCCCGCACCGGCTTGCCCAGGTGTTCCGCCACAGAGCGGCCGTTCATCTGGGCCAGGGTCTCGTTGAGCTGCACATAGCGCAGCTCGCGATCGAGGATCGCGAGGCCCGCGGGGGCGGCGGTGAAGAAGGAATCGAGGCGGTGGTTACTTGAGATCGATCCTCCCCAGTTTCTGGACCCCAGACTCGGCCAGCCACAGTCGCGCCCGCGTCGAGTCCACGGCCATGTTGCGCACCACCGAGCCCGGCGTGGGGATCTTGACCGTCTCGGCACGCTCCGTGGCCGGGTCGAAGGCGACGATCTGGTCCGAGCCCGACTCGTCGTACCAGATGCGCCCGTCCGTGCCGACCGCGATGCCGTAGGGCCGGCTGCCGTCGCCGCCCGGGGAGGAGAACTCGCGTACCTGGCCCGTCGCGGGATCGAGCCGGCCCAGCTTACCGCGCGCGTAGTCCGAGTACCACACGATGCCCTTGGCATCGACGATGAGGCGGCGCGGCCGGGCGCCGGACGCCGGGAGCGGGAAGATCTTCAGGGAGCCGTCTGCGGGATCGATGCGGCCGATCTGGTTGGTGCCGAACAGCGCCATCCAGATGGAGCCGTCGCGCGGGCTCGCGACCAAGCCGTAGGGGTGGGCGCGCGGGGTCGGCACGGGGAAGAGCTTGGCCTCCCCCGTCGCGGGGTCGAGCACGCCGTAGAGATTCGCGCCCTGAGCGGTGAACCAGACCTTGTCCGCATGGTAGAGCGGCGTGTGCGGGTCAGTCGCCGCGGCGGGGAGCGGGTACTCCTTGATGGCGCCCGTGGCGGGGTCGAGCCGGCCGAGACGGCCCTTGAAGTTTGCGGTGTACCACACGCCGCCGTCCGGCGGAGGAGCGACGACGATCCCGTGCGGCCCCGAGACCGGGGTCGGCGTGGCGTAGTCAGTCACCTTGCCCGTCGCGGGATCGAGGCGGCCGATATAGCTGTTGGCCTGGTCGGTGTACCACACGATCCCGTCCGCGCCGACGGCAGGATCGTGCGGGAACGCCTTGGGGCGCGGCAGCGGATACTCGACGATGTTGGGTGGGGGAACGAAGGACAGAGTCAGCGCGGCGCTGACGTACAACAGGAACGAGCGGGTCATTGGTGGTCTCGCGAGTGTGTGTCTGGAATTTGTCGAGATGATGTGGTGCAGCGAGGGACGCCGCAAGCGGCGCAATGTGGCGACGAGGCAACACCACGTGCCGGTCTTGACGTCATGCTAATGGATTAGCACCTTTGCCATGCCATGCGCATCGCTCCTTCGAAAGACTTCGGCCGCCGCGAGCGCCAGATCATGGACGTGGTCTACCGCCTGGGCCGCGCCACCGTGGGCGACGTGATGGGCCGCCTGCCCAACCCCCCCACTTACTCCGCCGTGCGCGCGATGCTGTGCTACCTGGAGCGCAAAGGGCACCTGCGCCACACCCGCGACGGCGTGCGGTACGTGTACGAGCCGACGGTGCCACACGCCGAAGCGCAGCGCAGCGCCATGCAGCACCTGCTGCGCACGTTCTTCCGCGGGTCGCGCGTCGGCGCCGTGGCCGCGCTGCTCGACTTGCCGGGCAAGGAGCTGTCGGACGGCGACCTCGCGCGGCTGCGCGCGCTGGTGCGCCGGGCTCGCCGCGAGCGTCTCAGTTAGGAACGCGCATCCGTGCGCGGTCAACGACGCGCGCACGCGCGCCGTATTACCTTGTGATGTCCTCGGCACACGCGGGGCCATGGGATACCTGCTCCAGAAGCTGCGCCACAAGGACGTCTGGGAACGAATCCTGCGCGAGCGGCTCACCGAGCCACTCCACCTGAATTTCCTCTCGCTGCTGGTCTGGGCGTTCGGCTCCTACCGCGCCAAGGTCGCGTTCGATCTCGTGGTGCGACAGTGGAACGCCTACGGCGTCCTCAAGGCCGCCGACCACGCCAGGGAGCTCGGCATCAATCGCGTGTCGGTGCTGGAGTTCGGCGTCGCCGCCGGCGCCGGCTTGATGAACCTGGCGGAGATCGCCGGGCGCGTGACCAGCGTGACCGGGGTGCAGTTCAGCCTGTACGGGTTCGACACCGGGCAGGGCATGCCGGCCCCCGCGGACTACCGGGACCACCCCGATCTGTATCAGCAGGGCGAGTGCGGGATGGACGTCGTGGCACTCCGCAACGCGCTTCCCGCCAATGCGCAGCTCGTGCTCGGCGACCTGTCCGAGACGGTCGGTCCGTTCATCAACGCGTTGTCCCCCAGGGAGCCGATCGGCTACGTGTCGGTCGACGTCGACTACTATTCCTCGACCGCCTCCGCGCTGCGACTGCTCACCGCGAGTCCCGAGAAGTACCTGCCCGTCACGGTGATGTTCTTCGACGACGTCAACGACGAGCGCCATACCACTGCCTGCGGCGAGCTGCTCGCGATCGAGGAGTTCAATCGCGCGCACAAGCTCCGCAAGATCGAGCAGTACCGCTTCCTCGAGAATTCCCGGGTGTTCCGCCGGGCCGACTGGACCAAGCACATGTATTGCCTGCACGTGCTCGATCACCCGCAGCGCCGCACGCGCAGCCGGGAAGCCCTGCCCAAGGTGTGGATCGAGAACCCCTACCTCAAGAAATCGCCGCCCGTCCCGATGCCCCCCCGCACCGGCCCGGGCCGGCCCAACGCTCCGCCACCCCTCTAGCTGTCGCACCGGCGCCACAGGACATTAGTGCCCCTGGGACCTGCACGAGCGACTTGTGCGGCAGCCACGCCACGCGCAATCTGGTACTGAGTATGCGACAGGGGTGGATATGATCTCCGACGGACCCTCTGGTAGCTCGACCGCGGGCCATCCTTCAGACCGGGCTGACGGGGCCGGCGGGGCCGACGCGCTCGCCCGTTTCCCGCGCCAACCCCTTCCCACTGCGCAGGCGGTGCTGTGGCGACCGGCGGTGCAGGAGCTGGCGCGCCCCGACGACGATCCCAGCCTGATCTTCCTCGCGCAGCACGCCCTCGCCGCCGTGGAGGACCACCTCGTGTCGGCGCCGCACGAGGCGCTGCTCGGCTTCCTGGTCGGACGGGTGTTCGAGACTCCGGAGACGGGGACGCCGTACGTGATCGTGCACGGCGCGGTGCGCGTGCCCCAGATGATCGTGGACGGCGCGAGCGAGCGGGTGGTGGCGCAGGCGCTCGCGGCTGCGCAGCGCATGCTGCCCCCCGAAGACGGCGTTGTGGTGGGCTGGTACCGGAGCGATCCGACGGGTGTGCTCAGGATTTCCGCCGACGATCACCAGGCGCACGTGCGGCACTTCCAGCGCCCCTGGCAGGTCGCGCTGCTCGTGACGATCCGCCCCACCGGAACGCGAGGCGGGTGCTTCCGGCCGGCCGGCGAACCCGACTCGCCCGCACCCTATCTGCCGTTCTACGAGCTGCTCGACGCCGAGAGCTTCCGCGACGGCTGGAAGCAGCCGCGCGTCGCCTGGAGCAACTACTGGTCGCCCGACCCCGCTGTGTGGCGGGCGCGCGCCGAGCCGGCGCGTCCGCCGCGGGTGACGCCCTCGGGGCGGCCGTCCGGCGCGAGCCGCTTCATCCCGATCGTCGAGCCCGACGACGACTACGAGGATCCCGCTTGGCGCGTCCCGCGCGGCCGGGGGAGTGCATGGGGCACGTGGCACTGGTGGCTGCTCGCAGCCGCGGCCGTGGCGGGCGCCGTGGCGCTGGGCGTGCGCCTGGGGCTCGGACCACGGGCGCCGGCCGAGTCACCCCTGCCCGAGCCCGCCGCCGCCTCGCCCGAGGCAAGCGCCGCGCAAGCCGTACAGCAGGCCATCACCGGGTACCGCCAGCAGGCGAGTCTGTTCGCGAGCCGGCAGACGGGGTGCGCCGACCTGGCACGCGGCCTCACCGATGTGGACGACGCGTGGCTGCGCTACACCCTGGCGTCGCCCCCCGCTGGCACGGCCCAGTCCGGTCTGGCCGCGGACGTCGACCAAGTCGAGGCGGACTTCGAGCGCTCGGGCTGCCCGCGGCCGTGAGCCCCGTGCTGCTGGTGGCGCTGGGGCTCGTCTACCAGCAGGGGGCGCAGCCGCTCCGCAAAGCCGAGCTGGTGCGGCTGCTCGCCACTAAGGCGCGCACCAAGACGGAGGTCGTGGCGCTGGTGCGCCGCAACTGCGTCACGTTCCAGCCCTCGGAGCGCGATCGAGCCGATTTGCGCGCCGCGGGCGCCGACGAGACGGTGCTCGCGGCGATCGACCAGTGCCTGCGCGGGCGCGCCGCGGCGCGCCCCAGCGCTCCGACCGCCACGGCCGGTCCGCCTGCCGCCGCCGCTCAGCCGCCCGCGCGCGCTCCCAGCCCGCCACCGATGGCGCCGTTGCGTGTGGTGGTGAGCCAGCAGATCGCCGCGCCGGCCGGCGGCGCGGCCGACGTCGCGGTGCAGCTGTACCGCGGGACCGACCCGCAGCCCGGGGTCGGGCTGTTGCTGCGCGGCGCCAGCGCCATCCCCGGCGGCGCCACGCAGGACCCCGTCGCCATCACCGACTGGCGCGGCGTCGCGACGTTCCGCGTGCTCGCGGGCACGACGCCCGGGACGTACCGGCTCACGGTGGCGATGCCCAATGGCCCGCCGCTCGGGCCCACCACCCGGATCGACTTCATCACCACGCCCATCATCGTGCCGCCGCCCCCGCCCCCCCCCAAGCCCGTCGTGTCGGACGGACTCACGCGGTTCACGCAAGGAACAGAGCTGCACGGCACCGCCGGCGGCGCGCTCGCGGTGCCACTGGTGCTCGAAGTGCGCGACACGACGGGCGCGCCATTCGTGGGGCAGCTGGTCACGTTCAGCGCGACCGGCGGCGGCGTGGATCCCGGGGTGGCGACGTCGGACCGGTCCGGCATGGTGCGGGTCCGCGTGACGCTGGGGGAGCGCGCCGGCCCCGTGGTCGTGACCGCAAGAGTGGGCCCGCTCGTGCGCACGGCGACGGTCTACGCCGATCCCGGGCTGGCGCGCGAGCTGGTGCTGGAGCGCGGTAGCGCGCCGCTCGTCGGGCGACTGTCGCTGGCCTCGCGCGACACGGTCGTGTTGCGCGTGTCGGCGCGCGACGCCCACGGCAACCGCACCGCGCTCCAGGACTTCGCGGCCGCGACGACGGGGCGCGCCATCGAGCTGCGATCCACGGTGATGGCCGACTCCGCCGCGGTCGTGACGCTCGCGCCCCGCCGCAGCGGCACCGGAGAGCTGGAGCTGACGGGCTCGGGGGTGCGGACGCGGGTGAGCGTGAACGTGGCGCTGATCGGAGTGCAGGGAGGCGCGTGGGCGGTGGGCGCGCGCTCCGCCTGGCTGGGCTCGAACGATCCCTGGATCGCGCTGCCCAATCTGACGGGGATGTCGGGCGCGGACTGGAGCGTGTTCGGGCGGCACACCCTGGCCGGGGGCCTGTCACTCGCGCTCGGCACGGCGGGAGGCTCGCTCAACGCCGAGCGGACGACGGGGAACGTGTCGCTGACCCTGCTCGAAGGATACGGGCGCGCCGAGCTGGCGCTGGCGCCGCGCGGCGCGGTGAGCCCGGTGCTGGCGCTGGGCGGCGGCGCGTATCGCCTCAAGAGCGCGGACGGCGGGCAGACGGTCTATCACACGAACACGTTCTGGTCGGGCGGCGGCGGCCTGGACGTCGCGGTCTCGCCCAGCGTGACGCTGGAGCTGCGCATCGAGCGTCACTGGATGTGGGATACGAATCAGGGGCACGTGGCGACGCTGTGGCCACTCGCGGCGGGGGTGCGCGCTGGGCTGTAGAGGTCACTCCGCGGCCGCCTGCGCCAGTGCTTCCACGCCCGCGATGTTGGGCAGCAGCGAATCGGGCAGGCCGTGGCGCTGTTGCAGGTAGGCGGGACTGTTGTAGCCGAGCCAGACCTTCCCCGCCGCATCTTCCCACACCAGGATCTTCAACGGCAGGTCGATGGCGACGCTCGGCGCAGCGAGCATGAGCGGCGTGCCGGCCTTCGGGTTCCCGAAGATGAGGAGCTTGGTGGGTCGCAGCCGCAGGCCGACCTTCGCCGCTTCCCCGCTATGGTCCACCATGGCGAACAGGGTCACTCCCTTCGCACGCAGCAGAGCCTCGAGCCGCTCCACGGTTTGATCAACGGAATGGAGGCTCTGCCGGGTGACGACGCCGCGGTCCTGGTGCGGTGCCATGGGCTTCACGAACGCGGCGCCGAGCGCGGCTACGACGCCGAGCAGCGCGCTCAGTGACTGATCGCGAAGAACCATGCGGCGACCACCGGACCGCGCGGGGGGGCCCGGCTCCCGGGCGCCGGCGGAGGCGATCCGGGCGGCGGGGGCCCGTACTCGGGCTGGAACAGGTACGCCACGTGCCGCACCGGGTCCACTGTGATGGTCTTGGCGCCCCGCATCGTGGCGACGGTGGCGAGCACGCTGTAGCGGTCGGGGGAGTCTTCGTGCACGACGGTGACGTTGCTGTCGCGCCCGGCGGGAATGTAAATCAGCCGCTGCGACGCGTCCCACCCCAGGGCATCGACGCCGTCGCCGTTCGCGATCGTGGCCACCACCTTGCCGGAGGCGGGATCCACCACGACGGACGTCTTACCGCACCCGGAGAAGATGCGGTCCGTGGCGCGATCGTAGGCGATGCCGGTCGGGCCCTCGCAGGGCGCGAGCGGCCACGACGCGACCACCGTCAGGGTCCGGTCGTCGATCACCTGGATGGTGCTCTTCCCCTCGTTGTTGACGAAGATCTTGCCCTTGCCGTCGCTCGCGGCGCCCTCGGGAGCATTGTCCTCGAGCTCGACCGTGCCGACGAGGTCGCCACTCCTGGGATCGAGCGCCACGACGGTACCGATGGGACGACTGTGATTGGTGAGAATGATGCGATCGGAGAAGTCGTCGTACATGATGCCGTCGAGGCCGCCGGTGCGCACGGGGATCTTCTTGATCACGGCGAGGCTCGCGAGATCGAACATCGTGACCGTCGAGTCGCCGCCGTTGGTAATGAAGCCGTGATGCGACCCGGGGACGAGCGCGATGCCGTGGGTGCGCGGCGTGTCGGGAATGTCGCCCAGCACCTTCCCGCTCGAACCATCGACCACCATGACGTGTGTGCCGCGCGAGACGAAGACGCGGCCGGTGCCGGGTTCGGCGGTCAGATAATCCGTGCCGCCGTCACTGCCGATGTTGAACTTGGCGACCTTGAACGTCTGGGCCCGCCCGGCATGGGGCGCGGCCAGGAGGGCGGCGAGGAGAAGTAGCTCCGGTGCGACACGCGGGTGCGAGATCATGAAGAAGTATACGCTCGACGCCGTCGTGCCGTTCTCCACAATCTCGTACACATCTCACCCACACGTTCCCCACACGCTGTGCAAACACGAGTGGGCCGGCAGCGCGTGAGATAACGCACGACGCGTACGCGCCGGCCACTACATCGTACACATCGGCGACGACGACTGGCTCCGTGATCGAACAGCAATGGGCTCGGGTGAAGGGCGCCGCGACCGCGGGGTTGCGGCGCGGCGCGTGGTACCGCGTGGTGGGGCTGACGTCGCGCGAGGCCGTGGTCGCGGTCGAGGCGCAGGAGGTGCGCCTGCCGCGCCGCGCGCTCGAGTTCGCGTCGGTCCCCCCCCACACCTGGACGCTGGTTCCCACCCCCCCCACGGCGCGCGGCATGGCGGTGCGCGCGGGCGAGCTGTACGGGGTATGCCCCGGGTGCCGCACCCGCGCGCCGGTGCGCGGCAGCCCGCAAAGCCTGCGCTGCCCGCGCTGCGCGGGCATCTACAAGGTCGGGTGGGAGGAGTGGTTCATCCGGGGCAAGCGGTAGGGACTCACCGCGTGTCCCCCATCACGCCCCACCGTTGCGCCGCCGCCCGTGGAGTCGCCGCCGCAAGGAACCGACGCGCTCCCTGCAGGTAGCCCGTGATAGGAGTCGTAACCGGGAGAACATCCATGTCGCAGAACACTGATTTGGACCGCGACCGACCGCGGTCGCGTCGCGTCCTGCAGTTCCTGCTTCTCGTGTCGTTGCTGTGCGCCGCCGTCCCGAGTGCGGCGCAGGTGGACGAGGTGGCCGCGGGCGCGGGCGGGAACGCGGTCCTGCGGGGCCCGTGGGTGACGTCGGGATGGCGCAAGCCGGTGCCACGGCTCGCGCTGTTCCTGTTGGGGTCGCTGGTCTACGAGCGGTTCGTGGACCACTCGGGCTGGAGCTGGGGAGATTTCAACCAGCGGCTCGCGAGCTACCTCCTGGCGGAGGGGGCCGTGACGGGTGTGCGCTGGGTCGAGCGCAAGCGCGCCAGCGCGCCGGCCAGCGGGCTGGCACTCATGCGGCGCGTTCCGTGGTGCCTGGGACAATCGGGCCGCGGAACGCTCGCGCAGAGCGTCCCGCAGTCGATCGCCGCCGACAGCGTGTGCGGGGCGCCGTTGCGACGGTAGCAGTCCTCAACGCGGTGACGACGCCGCCCACGGCGGGCCCGACAACGGCGGCTTGGGCAGATCGCCGTTCGGCCCCTTGACCGTGACGTCTTCGAACAAGAGGGACGGCATGACGTACGACGCCGCGTAGCCCAGGCCCGCGCTCGCCATCTGGAAGTTCAGGCCGCCGCCCCCGGCGAGGCCCGCGAACATGCCGCCCAGACCGTGGAACGGGCTGGTGTACACCGTGCGGGATCGCGACGCGGCCACGATGTCCTTGAAGCTCGCCGCCGTGACGCCGGAGACGCCGGCGTTGCGGATCGGCTCCTCGTGCCCGTCGGGAAACAGCTTCACGGCCACCGCGGCGCGCAGCGCCGGGCCGTCGGATTCGTCGTCTCCCATGTCTCCCATCGCGGCCAGGAACTCCATCGGGTCGGACATCGCCAGGGCGCCCGAGTTCGCGATGCGGCGCACGATCACGGCGTAGGGACGCCCCCGCGCCGCGGCGCGCTTCAAGAGCTCCGCCCGCAGCGCCTGGTCCGTGGCACCCGAGTCGACGCTCACCACGAGATTGCTCACCACCGCGGCCGCGCCCCAGCGATTGCCGGTCGAGTGGGGAATGCCGCGCACCGGCACGCGCGTCGAGAGCAGCGTCTTCAGGATGCCGTGGTCCACCAGCCTGGTCTCGCGCGCCGCCACACCGTCGTCGTCCACACGGTAGCCGCCGATGTAGCGCCCCTCGAAGCTCGTGAGTGTGGGATTGTCGACGGCGGAGAGGAACGTGGGGAGCACGCGGCCGCCGATCTGGTCGAGAAAGGGATTCTCGGCCCGGGCGGCGTACTGCTCCATCATGGGATTCCCGGCCATGGGCCGGCGCGCCGCCACCAGGCGCGGCGCGAACACCTGGTTGAACAGCTCGGCCGCGGCGTCGCCCTCGAACAGCACCGGGCCGTTGTACACCTCGGCCACGGGGGTCTGGCGCAGCCGCGTGAGGCGCGTGGCCAACGCCTGCACGCTGTCCATCAATTGGTTGCGGGCGGGGAGATCGGTGGGTGATCCGCCGTACAGGGTGACGACGTCACCGAGGGGCATGCCGTCCACCGCCTGCGTCGCGGCGTGGATGCGAACCTCCAGCCAGGGCGACGACCGCGTGAACGCCGAGCCCTCGCTGTTCAAGTAGCGGGTGCGGACCACGCCGGCGCTCCACGACACGCCCGAGCTGTACACCTCCGGAAAGGCGCGGAACGCGGCCGACAGCCCGCGCACCAGGGCCTCGGCCGCGGCGCGGTCGAGCGGCGGCGCGGGCACGACGTCGCTGAGCACCGCCGGCGGCTCCTTGGCGAAGTCGGGAAGATGCTCGGCACGCGTCTGGTTCTGGAGCGCGGCCCGCTTCTGGGCCAGCTGCTCCACCGCCCGCTTGTAGGCGCCGTCGGTGGCGAGCCACAGCTGGCGCCGGATCTCCTGATACTGGTCGTCGAGCGGCAGCAGCGCGCCGCCCCGCACTCCCGCCAGCATGCTGAATGCCGGACCGCCGCCCATGCCGATGAAATTGGTGTTGTCGAACTCATAGTCGCCCACGCGCAGCTCGACCCGGAGGTGGCGGGTGCGCGTGTCGCTGCCGCTCAACAGGCTGCCCAGGCTCGCCGCCGCCTCGGTGGTTTCGATGTCGTCGATGCGGTAGGCGACGAAGTAGGGCTTGGGGAGCGTGTCGAGCCGCAGCTCGGTCATGGAGCGCGCCAGCTCGTCGCGCATGGCACGGTCCAGCGGGTCCTGCGGCGTCTGCTGCTGCGCTCCCGCTGCCGCGGCGACGCACAGGGCCGCGCCCGCGAGCGCCGCCCCCACGCTCCGTCTCACGGCGTAACCGCCCCGCCGAACGGCGGCGGCAAGATGGGCGGCCGCTCCCCGGACTTGAGCTTCTTCTGGACCTCGACCTGCGACACCAGCAGCCCGGGCGACACGGCCGAGACGGGCACCCAGCCCGACTCGGCGCCGCACATGCCGTTGAACACGGCGACGTGGTCGTCCGCCGCCACGATCTTCGAGAACGTGGTGAGCGGCGTGCCGATGAAGTCCACACCGCGCACCAGCTCCTCGCGGCCGTCGGGATACACGCGATACACCATCACCGGCATCACGTTGAAGGCGTTGGGAATGAAGCGCATGGTGATGGTGAAGCCGCCCTCGATATCGTCGAACAAGAGGCCGTACGGCTTGTTCTCGCGCTTGATCTCGTCGATCAACATGCGCTTGAGCTCGGCCTGCGAGTGCGGCTGGGCCGTCTCGACCACCAGGTTGGACTGGCGCGCCACCGGCGTGAGGCCCAGCTGGGCGCGGCCGTGCCCGTTGGAGCTGGCGAACCCTTCGATGGGCGAGCGGGCCATGAGGAACGTCTTGAGGATGCCGTGGTCGACCACGGCCACGCGGCGCGCCTTCACGCCTTCATCGTCGTAGCGATAGAACCCCGCCAGGTCGGTGCCGCCCAGCCGGCGCAGCGTGGGATCGAAGTAGACCGAGAACTCCGCCGGCAGGACCGACTCGTTCACCTTCTTTTTGAACGTTTGTCCCTCTAGCCCGAGCTTCTGACGGTGGCCCTCGACACGGTGCCCGAACACCTCGTGGAAGAACACCGCGCTGGCGCGGCCCGAAAGGATGGCGGGGCCGGTATACGGCTCGAGCACCGGTGCCCGGCGCAGCGCGTGCAGATCGTCGATCATCTTCTGCACGGCCGCGAGCACGGCGTGATCGGACGGCAGGCCCTCGGGGGTGAACGCCCAGAACGATTCGTAGCGGGGCAGCTCCATGCCGTCGTCCGCCTTGGAGAAGGCGGAGAGGTACAACCGATAGATGGGCTGCGAGGTCTGGACCTCGGTGCCCTCGCTGTTCACGTACCAGCGCGAGTCGACCTCGGCGATGAGGACGGCCTCGGCCTCGTAGATGTCGCCGTAGCGGGCGAAGGGGGCGGTGTAGCGCCGGATCTTGTCTTCCCACACGCGACGATCGACGCCGATGCGGGCCACCGGCTCGGTGAAGGTCTCGCGCTGCTCCGCCGAAAAGTCGGGCGCCGTATCCTCGGCCGCGACGCCGACGGCGGCGTTGGTCTTGACCCAGGTGAGCTGCTCCACGGCGCGCTTGTACTTGCGGTCGGTGGCATACCACAGGGCGGCGCGGATGGCGCCCGGGTCGTCGTCCACCGGGATCTGCGCCATCCCCTCGCCGAAGCCCATGAAGGCACGGCCGGGGAAGCCGCCGCGCAGCGGATGGGTGTTGTCGAAGCGATAGTCGCCCACGCGCAGGTCCACGTCGAGCGCGCGGTGGCGGTGCTCGCTGCTCTGGGTGATCGCGCCGAACGACCCCGCCACGTTGACCGTGTGGGCTTCGGTGATCTCGTAGCTGAGAAAGTAGGGCGCGGTGGGCTGGCCCTTGAAGGTGCCGAGCGAGCGGGTCAGCTCGGTGCGCATCGCGTCGAGCACGGGCGAGGTGGCGCGCGCCTGGGCTCGGGCCGACACGGCGACGCCGGCACAGAGGAGAAGTGCGAGCCCCCTCCCCGTGGTCCTCACCGACCCGCCGCCCTGCGCCGCCGCTCGAGCACGGCGCGCCGCTCGCCGTTGCGGCGCGACGGGTTGGCGGCGCGCGCCGCGCGGCGTCGGTCGTGCCCGCCGCGTCGCTCGGAGCGGGTGCGGCGGCGGCTGGTGCGGCGGTCCGGCTTGAGTCCCTCCGCGGGGACCGGCGCCCTGGGGCTGCCCCAGGCGATGGCGAAGGCGGCGTTGCAACGTGGGCAGCGCGTGGTATCGACGTGACGCTCGGGGAGCTGGGCGCGGTGGCGGCAGGCGGGGCACACGATGTACGACTCGCGGTCGCCCAACGGGTGCACCACGGTCCACTCGGACGGCGGCGTGTCGCGCAGCTCAACCAAGGCGCGCGAGACGGTCACGGTGCGCCCGCGCACCGTCAGCTGCACCTCCTTGGGGGTGCGGCCGACGACCGAGTACCACGCCCCCGCCCGCAGTCCCAAGCGACCGGGGGTGAGCAAGCGGGCCCATTGAGACAGACGCACCTGCATCCTGCCGGAGTTGGTGGTGGGTGAACCCCACGCAAGGTTAGTGCCCGGCACCTTCTCATGCACGCTGGGCTTGAACTCCGGGCTTGCGCGCGGGGTCAGTATCAGCTTGACCGACCGCGACTTAGCCCGCACCGTCCAGCATGGTCTCGATCGTGATCGTCAGCTTCAACACCGTGCGCGAGGTGGTCGCGTGCCTCGAGTCGATCGAGCGGGGTGCCGCGTCGGTCCCACACGAGGTCGATGTCATACTGGTCGACAATGGCTCGGCCGACGGCACGGTCGAGGCGGTGCGCACCAGGTTTCCGGCCGTACGCCTGGTCGCGAACGACGCGAACATCGGGTTTCCCAAGGCGAACAATCAGGCGCTGCCGCTGGTGCGGGGGGAGTACGTGCTGTTTCTCAACCCGGACTCGGAGCTCGCGCCCGGCACGCTCGAGCGCATGCTGGCCCAGCTGGATGGGTTCCCCGAGCGCGCCGCGGTGGGGCCCCGCGTGCGCAAGCCGAGCGAGTTCATGTCGCCCAATTGTGCCCGGCGCTTGCCGACCTGGTGGACGGAATTCTGCGACCTGACGTGGCTGGCCCGGATCTTCCCGCGTTCGCGCCTGCTGGCCTGGAAGTACTATGCGGGATGGGACGGCACCACCGACCGCGACGTGGAGTGCCTGCTGGGCGCGGCGATGTTGTGCCGCACCGCGCAGGTGCGCGCCCTCGGGGGCTTCGACGAGTCGGTGCCGCTCTATCTCGACGACATGGACCTGTGCAAGCGGCTGGGCGAGCTGGGCCGGCTGCGCTACCTGAGCGGCGTGCCGCTGCTGCACCATTACAGCGTGAG
>QHUT01000058.1 GCA_003222055.1 Gemmatimonadota bacterium | reverse complement strand
ACTTCGCCTACCTGAAGGTGCCGGACACCCTGCTCCGGTTCGTGAACTTGGCGGATGGCGGCGGGCTCGTCGCGGTCGAGGACGTCATCCGTGCCAATCTCGGCATGGTGTATCCCGGGCGAGTGGTCGAGGAGGCATACGCCTTCCGCGTCACGCGCGGCGCGGACCTCGAGCTCGACGAGCACCACGCGGCGAGCCTGCTGCAGGTGATCGAAGAGGAAACGAAGCGCCGACCCTTCGGCGCCACGGTGCGAGTGGAGGTGGCGGCGGATATGCCCCGGTCCGTACGGGAGCTGCTGCTGCGCGAGCTCCAGTACGAGGACGCGGCGTCGACGAGCCCGCTCGGCTCGGACGACGTGTACGAGGCGCGCGACTTCGTGGACCTCGGAAGCGTGCGCGAGTTGGCTCGCCTGCCGCTCCCCGGGCTCGACTATGCGCCGCACCAGGGCGCCGCGCCTATCGAGGCCGGTCGGTCGATTTTCGCGGTACTCGCCGACCGGGACGTCCTCGTACATCACCCGTACGATGCGTTCGAGACGACGGTGCAGCGTCTGCTCGCCGAGGCGGCGGACGACCCGCAGGTCCTGGCGATCAAGCAAACGCTGTATCGCGCGGGGGGGCGCTCCGAGATCGTCGACGCGCTGGTACGCGCGGCCGCGCACGGCAAAGAAGTGTTCGTGTTCGTCGAGCTCAAGGCGCGGTTCGACGAAGAGCGCAACATCGAGTGGGCCCGCAAGCTCGAGGAAGCGGGCATCCGGGTGGTATACGGTCTGGTCGAGCTCAAGACCCACGCCAAGACGGCCCTCGTCGTGCGCCGCGAACCGGGCGGCATTCGGCGCTACGTGCATATCGGCACCGGCAACTACAACGCCGCGACGGCGGCCATGTATACCGACCTGGGCCTGTTGTCGGCGGACCCGGCCCTCGGCGCGGACGTGAACGACCTGTTCAACGAGCTGTCGGGATCCTCGCGGCCTCCCCAGACGCCGTTTCGGCGCATCCTCGTGGCACCGACCTACCTGCTGAAGCGCCTGATCGCGCTGATCGACCGGGAAGGGGAGCATGCCCGGGCGGGGCGGCCAGCGCGCATTCGTGCCAAGCTCAACGGGTTGGCCGATCCTGAGATCATCGAGGCGTTGTACCGCGCGTCGCAGGCAGGCGTCGAGATCGCGCTGTTGGTGCGGAGTGTGTGTACGCTGCGGCCCGGCGTGGCGGGCCTGTCGGACCGCATCCGTGTCGTCAGCGTTCTGGGGCGGTTTCTCGAGCACGCTCGCGTCTACCATTTCGCCAATGGGAACGATCCCGAGTATTACATCGGCTCCGCCGACTGGCGGCCGCGCAATCTACGGCAGCGGGTGGAGGTGGTCACGCCCGTGCTCGATGCCGCGTGCCGCGCCCGGCTCGACCGCATCCTCGAGGGCGAGCTGGCCGATCCGACCGCGTGGGAGCTGGATCCGGACGGCGGCTATCGACGCCGCACGGCGACGCCGGGCGCGGATCCCCGCAGCTCGCAGGAGCGCCTCCTCGCGCTGACCGGTGCTACGACCTGACGTCGCGGCGAGCGTGATCGGGCTCGCGCTGGTGGGTCTGCATGGCGCCTCCGCGGAAGCGCAGCGGTGCCGCGAGCCCCACTACCGTTGGACGCAAAAGATCGACACGGCACTGGCGGACCTCGCGCCACGGCCGGCCTCGGTCGCGGCGATGCTCGCGACCTGGACGCCGCCCGACCTCGGGCCACGAGACCGGTGCGCTCCTCGCTCGGAGCGCGAGCGCGAGGTCTACGGCATCAGCGCGTGGGTACGTCGGGTCGTCAAGCTCAAAGACGACGGCGACTGGCACGTCGAGGTCACGGAGCGGTCCGACAGTCCCTCCGACTCCTGCATCGTGGTCGAGATCCCGGCCCCGAAATACGGCCCCCGCTACGCGCGGGCCCGGGCGGCGCTCGACTCGCTGATCGGCGACCGGAGGATTCGCCGCGGCGGCGTCATCGCGCGACCGTTTCGGGCGCGCGTGAGCGGAGCAGCGTTCTTCGATGGACAGCACCGGCGCGGCGGGCGACGGAGCGACAAAATCGACGGCGAGCACGGGCGCTGCAACGTATCGGTGCGCGCCCTGTGGGAGATCCATCCGGTCTATCGCGTCACAGCTCCGTGAGCCCGCTCCACGCGATTCCGGCCCCCCTGCTTCGCGGCGTACAGCGCCGCGTCGGCCGCGCCCCGCAGGTTGGCGAGGTCGCGCACCGTATCGGGATAGCTCGCCACGCCGCACGACAGCGTCAGCGGATAGACCTGGCCGCTCCAGTGCCACGCCGTGGACTCGACCGTGGCCCGGATGCGCCCGGCCACCTCCAGGCCGACCTCGACGGGTGTGTGTGGCATCCAGATCGCGAACTCCTCGCCCCCGATCCGCGCCACCAGGTCGTTGTCGCGCACCGCGCGACGGAAAATGTCGGCCACGTGGCGTAACGCCGAATCGCCCGCCTGGTGCCCCAGGCTGTCGTTCAAGCGTTTGAAGTGATCGATGTCCACGAACACGAGCGTGACGAGGGCCGGCGGCTTGCCGGCGGCGACGGCGGACCGGTGGTCGAACTCGCGGCGGTTGGCGAGCCCCGTGAGCGGATCACGCACGGCCCGCTGCTCGGCCTCGTGCACGGCGCGCGCCGCCGCGAGCCGCGAGCCGAGGTCGGCGACCAGCCGCTGCAGCAGGTCGGCCGCGGGGGTGGCGGGCGGGATCGGCGGCCCGGTGACCACGAGCGCGCCGATCACAAAGTGCCCGTCGCGCAAGGGATAGGCCGTCCCGGCCCGGTCCGCGCGCCGGCGGTCGGGAATGGCCGCACCGAAGATGTCGTCGGCGCCCCGGGCCGCCACCGGGACGCCCGACTGAATGGCCCGCATCACCGGCGCATCGGGCGGCACCGTCACCTTGTCGAGCCGCGCGTCGGCCCCGCCCGACAGCGCCACCACGCGGCCCCCCGATCCGGCGCCGGCCGCGGGCAGCACGATCGCCGCTCCGCGCTGAGCTACCTGATGCGCCAGCTCCACTCCCGCCTTCGCGATGGGCTCGAGCGTGAGCGCTCCGCCCGCCAGGGCCGCGAGCTGCTTCGACACGAGCTGCCCCGGCTCCTCTCCCGGCTCGTGCAGGTGGGCGAGCCGCATACTCGCGACCAGGCGGCGCAGCTCGTCGGCGACGGCCGCGGCGACCTGTGTCCCACCGTCCGCCTGCGGCAGCAGCAGGCCTGCCCCGAACGGGAAGTCGCCCACGGCGACGTAGGTCCCGGGCGGCTCGCGCGCCACGTGGGCTCGTCCATCCGCCGACGCCAGCTGCACCAGCGCGGCGCCTCGCTCGCGGACGGCGCGGTCGACGTCGGAGTCCGCGACTTCGAGGTCGCCGGCGGCCAACCCCACGGCCCATCCCGCCCGGGCGCCGTGTGCCCGGCACAGCAGGTCGAGCGTGTGCTCGAAGTCGGACGGGACGGTGACCGGCTGGTCGGCGAGCCAGGCCCGCACGAGCGGCGCGAGCGCCAGCCCGGTGGCGGCCAAAAAACCGCCCAGCGCGGCCACCAGCGCCCACACATTGGCCGCCAGCACGGCGCGCACGACGGCGACGAGGCCGAGCGCCGCGAGGCCGCGCCCGACCCAGACCCCCGCGGGGGACAGCTTCACGAGTGATTGATGCGGCTGGCGGCGGCGGCGGCGCCGAACCCGTTGTCGATGTTGACCACGGTAACGCCCGACGCACAGGAATTGAGCATGCCGAGCAGCGCAGCGATGCCGCCGAACGAGGCTCCGTACCCCACGCTCGTCGGCACGGCGATCACGGGGACCGGCACCAGGCCTCCCACCACGCTCGGGAGCGCGCCTTCCATTCCGGCCACCACGATGATCACGGCGGCGCTGCGCAGCAGCTCGGTCTGCGTGAGGATGCGGTGAATGCCCGCCACGCCCACGTCGGTCAACCGCGCGACGCGATTGCGCAGCGCCCGCGCGGTGACGGCGGCTTCCTCGGCGACCGGCAGATCGCTGGTGCCCGCCGTGACGATCAGAATCGTGCCCCGCCCCGTCGGTTCGGGCTCGGGCTCGGGCGGCAGGTACACCGTGCGACCCAGCTCGCCCACCTCGGCCCGAGGAAACCGGGCGGCCAGGGCGTCTTGATGCACCGACTCCGCGCGGGTCGCGAGGAAGCTGCCCGACGCGGCGACGAGCCGCTCGGCGATCCCCACGACCTGGGCGGCCGTCTTCCCCTGGCACAGGATCACCTCCGCGTGCCCCTGCGTGAGGGGTCGGAGGTGATCGACGCTGGCGAACGGGAGACGCTCGATGAAGCGGGACAGATCGTCGAGCTTCACGCCGCCTGCCCCACCGTGCTCCCGGCCAGGTAGGCCGCGAAAATCGCTTCCGCCTCCCGCATCGACTCGATCTGGAACAGCCGCTCCCGCAGGCCCCCGGCCCCGGGCACGCCCTTCGTGTACCAGCCGAAGTGCTTGCGGAATTCGAGCGCGGTCTTGCGCGTGTCGCCCTGGAGCGCGAGCGCCAGGCGCGCGTGCTCGAGCGCGACGGCGAACCGCTCCGCCGCCGTGGGAGCCGGGCGCAGCGGCCGCCCGGCCAGGAGGTCTCGGGCCTGCGCGAACAGCCACGGGTTGCCGAACGCGCCCCGGGCGATCATGACGCCGGCGCAGCGCGTGTGACGCCGCATGGCGACCACGTCGGCCGCCGTCGTGATGTCGCCGTTGCCGATCACCGGAATGTCGAGCGCCTCGACCACGCGGGCGATCTCGTCCCAGTTCGCCTTCCCCGAGAACATCTGGGTGCGGGTGCGCGCGTGGAGGGTGAGGGCCTGGGCGCCCGCCTCGCGACAGCGCAGCGCGATGGCGACGGGGTCACGCTGGGTGTCGTCCCAGCCGCTCCGGATCTTCACCGTCACCGGGAGGTGCGTTGCACTTCGCACCGCCGCGATGATCCGCTGCACGAGGCCGAGATCCTTGAGACAACCGGAGCCGCCGTTGTTCTTGACGACCTTCTTGACCGGGCAGCCGAAGTTGATGTCGATGAAGTCGGGCTGTGCGGCCGCGGTCACCATCTCCGCCGCGCGTGCCATGATCGTGGCGTCCGCGCCATAGAGCTGGATGCCGATGGGTCGCTCCGCCTGCTCGAACCGCATGTCCTCGAACAGGTGCTCCAGGCCGCGCGCCACGCCGACCGCGGAGATGAATTCGGACACGACGACGTCGGCGCCGAAGCGGCGGCACAGCAGCCGGAACGGCGATTCCGACACGCCCGACATGGGGGCGAGGAAGAGCGGGCAGTCGTGTCCCGTCCGATACGGGAAGTCCATGGCACACAACGTAATGACGCGTTGCGCGAGGAGCAACCACTCATTACGTTTCGCCGCCGTTCAGGCACTGGAGACCGCACGTGCGCTTGCGCGAGTTTTTTTCCGAAGACGCGATCAACCTGCAGCTGCAAAGCAGCGTCAAAGACGATGTCCTGAAGGAGCTGGTCGGCCTCCTCAGCCTCGACGACAAGGCCGAGCAGACGCTCGTGAAGATGCTGAAGCGGCGTGAGACGCTCGGCTCGACCGGAATAGGCCACAATATCGCGATTCCTCACTGCCGCGCGCTCGCGGTGAACCGGCTGCGCGTCGCGTTCGGCCGCAAGCTCGAAGGCGTCGATTTCAACGCGATCGACAGCAAGCCGGTGCACTACTTCTTCCTGATCGTCGCTCCCCCGCTCGAAGTCTCCAACCAGTATCTGCCGGTGCTCGGCAAGATCGCGCAGTTTGCGAAGGAGGCGGATGTGCCCGATAAGCTCGCGAAGATCACGACGCCGCAGGAGTTTCTGAAGCTCCTCGAAGATAAGAACATCTAGTATCCAAAAGGCGTTGCACGACGCCACGACGCCACGTTACACGAGGGACAAATCGGACCCGGCTGCGCGAAAAGGATGCCGGAGCCCGTGGCTGGCAAACGATCCTTCGTGATATGGGCGACTTCAAAGAGCTTCGTGCTTGGCAGGAAGCGAAGGAGTTGGCGGTCTTGTCCAAGGCCGCGATCGCGAAACTCCCTCGCGATGAGCGCTACGCCCTCGGCGACCAATGGCGCCGTGCGGCCTACAGCGTCGGGCTAAACCTCGCCGAAGGGGCCAGTCGCCGCGGCCCGACGGAGTTTCGCAGGTACCTGGATATCGCTCGATCGTCGCTCCACGAGCTCGAGGCGATTTTCGAACTCGCGACAGCTCAAGGCTACGTTCCCGACTCCGAAATGAAGGGATTACAGGTGACGCGCGCGAACTGCGCTCGGATGGTTTACGGGCTCCTACGGAAGATGAGTGATCGGTCCCGCTAAGCCTGGTTCGTGCAACGTGGCGTCGTGGCGTCGTGTAACGCCTCTATTCCCATTCAATAGTTGCGGGGGGTTTCGAACTCACATCGTACGTCACCCGGTTCACCCCCTTCACTTCGTTGATGATCCGGCTGCTGATTCTCCCCAGCACCTCGTGCGGGAACGGAAACCAATCCGCCGTCATACCGTCGCGACTCGTCACCGCCCGCAGCGCCACGACGTGATCGTACGTGCGGAAGTCCCCCATCACGCCGACCGACTTGATCGGCAACAGCACCGCGAAGGCTTGCCAGATCTGGTCGTACAGGCCGGCGGCGCGAATTTCCTCGATGTAGATCGCGTCCACCCGGCGCAGCAGCTCGAGCCGCTCCGGCGTGACCGGGCCGAGCACCCGGATGGCGAGGCCCGGGCCGGGAAACGGATGGCGTCCCACGATTTCTTCCGGGAGGCCTAGCTCGCGGCCGACCTGACGCACCTCGTCTTTGAACAGCTCGCGTAAGGGCTCGATCAGCTTCCAGGGGAGATTGGGCCGCAGTCCCCCGACGTTGTGATGCGTCTTGATCGTGACCGACGGCCCCCCCAGGGGCGACGCGGATTCGATCACGTCGGGATACAAGGTGCCCTGGACCAGGAACCCGACTTCGCCCGGGACGTGCTGGGCCGCGTCCTGGAACACGTCGATGAAGGTATGGCCGATCCGCCGCCGCTTCTCCTCGGGGTCGTCCACTCCGTCCAGGGCCTCGAGGAATCGCGCGCCCGCGTCCACCACCTGCAGATCCATGCCCAGGTGCGCCCGAAACGTATGCTCTACCTGCTCGCGCTCGCCCTGCCGCAGGAGCCCGTGATCCACGAAGATGCAGGCGAGCCGGTCGCCGATCGCGCGGTGGACGAGGCTCGCCGCGACCGCCGAGTCGACGCCCCCGGACAGCCCGCAGATCGCCCGCCGCTCGGTCCCGACGAGCGTTGCGATCCGCTGCACTTCCTGGTCGATGAAGTGCCCCGGTGTCCAGTCCGGGGCGCACCCGCAGATGTGGAACAGAAAATTGTGGAGGATCTCGCGCCCGCGCGGCGTGTGCGCGACCTCGGGATGAAACAGGATCCCGAAGATCGGCTGCGACTCGTGCTGGAACCCGGCCACCGGGGCATTGGCGCTCGATGCCGTCACCCGGAACTGCGGCGGCGGCTGCTCGATCCGGTCGCCGTGGCTCGCCCACACGGTGATGCACGCCTCCGGCTCGAAGCCGGCGAACAGTCCCGTGGCCTCGCGCACCGTCACGTCGGCGCGGCCATACTCGCGCTGGCGCGACGGCTTCACCTCCCCGCCCGACAAGTGGGCCACGAGCTGCATCCCGTAGCAGATGCCCAGCACCGGCACGCCGAGGTCGAGGAGCTTCGGGTCGGCAGTGGGGGCGCCCGGATCGAAGACCGAGTTGGGCCCGCCCGAGAAGATGATCCCCTTAGGATCGAACTGTCGGATGAACGCGAGGTCGGTGCCGCGGGCGGCGGGGTGGATTTCGCAGTATACGTGCGCCTCCCGCACCCGGCGCGCGATGAGCTGCGTGAACTGCGATCCGTAGTCGAGGATGAGGATGCGGTTCATCCCGTCCCCTTCCCTCCCGCGGCGGGGGGGCCGCCGTGGTACCACGTGGTCGGCTCGAGCACTTCGCCCCGCAGGAGATCGTCGAGGGTCTCGCGCTGACGCGCCACGTAGTAGCGGTCGCCCTCCACCAGCACCTCCGGCGGTCGGGGTCGCTGGTTGTACGTCGAGCTCATCACGAAGCCGTACGCTCCGGTACCGAGCACCGCCAGGATCTCTCCCGGCACGACCGCGGGCAGCTTGCGATCGAGCGCCAGGAAGTCTCCCGACTCGCAGATCGGCCCCACCACGTTGACGAGCTCCTCGGGGCCGCTCCCGTTCTCGAGCGGCACCAGGTCGTGATGGGCGTTGTAGTGACTGGGTCGCACGAAGTCCGTCATGCCGGCGTCCACGACGACGAACTCCTTCCCGCCCGCGTGCTTCCGGTACAGCACGCGAGTGAGCAGCACACCGGCGTTGGCCACGAGGTAGCGGCCGGGCTCGCACACCAGGGCGAGCCCCGCCTGCTTGATCGGGGGCGCCACGGCTTCGGCGAAGGCCTTGGGGCTAGGCGCCTTCTCGTTGTGGTAACGGACGCCCAACCCGCCGCCGACGTCGAGCGCGTCGATCGTGCCGATGCCCGAGGCGCGAATCGCCGTCACCAGCTCGAGCAGCTTCACGGTGCCGCGGTGGTACGGCTCCACGTCGGTGATCTGGGAGCCCAGGTGCATCGCCAGGCCGCGCAGCGTGAAGAGCGGCTCGGCCGCGATGCGCTGCGCCACGCTCACCACTTCGTCGTACGGGACGCCGAATTTCGCCGTCTTCTCGCCGGTCTTGGTGTAGGGGTGCGTCTCGGTGGCCACGTCCGGGTTCACCCGGATGCCGAGGGTGGCGGGACGCTTGATGCGTCGCGCGACCGCGATCGCCGCGTCGAGCTCCGCCGACGATTCGATGTTCAGATAGCCCACGCCCGCCCGGATCGCCTCGTCGAGCTCGGGCGCCGTCTTGCCGACGCCCGAGAACACGATCGCACCGGCCTCGAACCCGGCGGCGAGCGCGCGCCGCAGCTCTCCGACGGACACGATGTCGGCGCCGGCGCCGAGCGTGCGCAGCACCTTCAAGACGCCGAGATTGCCGTTGGCCTTCACAGAGTAGCAGATACGGTGGGGCACGTCCTTGAGCGCGTCGTGCAGCGCGTGATACTGTGCCCGGATCAGGTTCGCGCTGTAGACGTACGCCGGCGTGCCGACCCGCTCCGCGATAGAGCGGAGCAGCGCGGGGTCGAACCCTAGTACGCCTGCGCCCACACCGCCTCCGCGACGCTGGGCTTGCCACACCACATGCACGTCTTCGGCCCCTCCGGCGAGCGGAACTCGGGATCGGGTAGCACGCGCACGGTCGCGGCCGTCTGCTGCTTGATCTCGCCCTCGCAGGCCGCCGAGCCGCAAAAGCCGCCGTAGGCGAACCCGCCGGCGCCTTTCATGAACTCGAGGAACTGCTGCTTGGTGACGCCGCGAATCGAGTGGGCCTCGCGCCGCTCGTACGCGGCCTTGAAGAGCGCAGCCTGCACTTCGTCGAGCGCGGTCGCCACCGTCCGAGCGAGCCCGTCGAGCTTGAGCGGCGCCTTGCTTCCCCCGCGCCGCGCCGTCATCACCTGCCCCGCCGCCACGTCGCGCGGCCCGATCTCGAGCCGCAGCGGCACGCCCTTGGCCTCCCACTCGAAGTACTTGGCGCCGGGCTTCAGGCTATCCCGCGCGTCCAGCTCGACGCGGATGCCGGCTTTCACCAGTTCCGCCTTCACCTGGTCTCCGACCCCTAACACCTGGCCCCTTTCTTCTTCCGACTTCCAAATCGGCACGATCACCACCTGCACCGGCGCGAGCTTGGGCGGACACACCAGGCCGTTGTCGTCGGAATGGGTCATCACCAGGCCGCCGATCATGCGCGTCGAAACGCCCCAGGACGTATTCCACACGTGCTCCAGTCCACCCGCCGCAGTCTGGTACTGGACGCCGAACGCCTTGGCGAAGTTCTGACCGAGATTGTGCGACGTGCCCGCCTGGAGCGCCTTGTTGTCCTGCATCAGCGCCTCCAGCGCGTAGGTGCGCAGCGCGCCCGCGAACTTCTCGCTCTCCGTCTTCAAGCCGGTGATCACCGGCATCGCCATCCATTGCTCCTGGAACGTGCGGTACACGCCGAGCATCTGGCGCGCCTCCGCCTCGGCCTCCGCTTCCGTCGCGTGCGCGGTGTGTCCCTCCTGCCAGAGAAACTCCGTGGTGCGCAGGAATAGCCGGGTCCGAAACTCCCAGCGCACGATGTTGCACCACTGGTTCAAGAGCAGCGGCAGATCGCGATAGCTCTGAATCCACTTGGCGAACATCGCGTAGATGATCGTCTCGGACGTGGGCCGCACGACGAGCGGCTCCTCGAGCAGCGATGCGGGGTCCGGCATCACCGCCTGGGCGCCCGTCTTGCCGGTGGCCTTGAGGCGGGTGTGCGTCACGAGCGCCACTTCCTTGGCGAACCCCTCGACGTGCTCGGCTTCCTTGGCGAGGAAGCTCATGGGAATGAACAGGGGGAAGTAGGCGTTGCGATGACCCGTCGCCTTGAACATGTCGTCCAGGGCGCGCTGCATCAGCTCCCACACATGATAGCCGTGGGGCCGGATCACCATGCAGCCGCGCACCGGCGAGTAGTCGGCCAGCTCCGCCTGCATGATCACGTCGTTGTACCACTCGCTGAAGTCCTGCGCACGCGGAGTGATCTTTTTGGCCTGGGCCATCACTTGAAGACACCCTTGCGGACCTGCGTCAACGCCACCTTGCGCTGCCGCCCGCTCTTGAGGTCCCGCACGACGGCCACCTTGGCTTTGCGCTCGTCGGGCCCGACGATCACGGCGCGAGGCGCTCCCCGTGCCACGGCGAGCTCGAGCTGCTTGCGGATCGGGGCGTCCCGCAAGGCGTACTCTACGGCGACGCCACGATCGCGCAGCTCGTGGGCGAGCTTGAGCACGGGGGCCACGTCCTCGGCCCCCACCGCAATCAAAAAGGCGTCGACTCGACTCGGCGCCTCGGCATGCTTCCCGCGCTCCTTCAAGAGTTCTCCGAGGACGACGTCTCCCATGCCGAACCCGACGCAGGGGAGATCCACGCCGGCGATCTCCTGAATCAGGGTGTCGTAGCGGCCGCCCCCACAGATCGCGCGCAGCGACCGCTGTGCATCGAACAGCTCGAACACGATCCCGGTGTAGTAGGCGAGCCCGCGCACGATGCGGAAGTCGACCGTAACGAAGTCTCCGAGACCCATCGCGTCGAGCCGCGTGCGGCACTCCCGCAGCGGTTCCGCCGCGGGAGCCCCCAGCAGCCGCTCTACCGTCGCGGAGTCCTCCTTGGCCAAGAGGCCCAAGAAAGCAGTTACCGAGCCCCTCCGTTCAGGGGAGTCGCCCAGCGCCCGCTGCAGCCGCCGCTCGGTCAGCGCCGGCTCGTCTCCCCACTTGTCGAGGGCACTCAGGACCCCCAACATCTCGCCATCCGCCACGGCGTGGCGATCTTTCAGCTCGTTCACCAGGATCCGTCGGTCGGACACGCGGAGTCGCACGTCGGTCGACGTCAGGCCGCAGGCTCGCGCAATGTCGATGACGGCCGCCATGATCTCGGCATCCGCCGCCGGTCCCGCTTCGCCGATCACGTCCATGTTGAGCTGAAAGTGCTCGCGCAGGCGGCCCCGTTGCTGCCGCTCGTAGCGGAACAGCTGGGGAATCGAGAACCAGCGGATCGGCTTCTTCAGGGCCTGCGCGCGGGCGCCCACCATGCGGGCGAGGGTGGGCGTCATCTCGGGCCGCAACGCGACCTCGCGCTCCCCTTTGTCCTGGAACGTGTACAGCTGTTGCACGATCTCCTCGCCGCTCTTGTCGGTGTAGAGCTCGAGCGGCTCGAGCGGGGGGCCGTCGTATTCCTGAAAGCCGTAGCGCCGGGCTACGTCGCGCCACGTCGTGAAGATGTGATTGCGGAGAGCGAGTTCTTCGGGATAAAAGTCGCGAAACCCTGGGAGGGCTTGTCCTTGCATCGCAACAATTTACGCGACCGGCGCGAAGCCGGGCAAGCGGGCCAGCGCGTCGCCGACGGTGTGAAACGATCCCGTGACGATCACGGTCGCCGCGTCCACGACGACGCGCTCCAGCGCGCGCGTGAAGTCCGGCTCGAAGTCGTGCGCCACCGCGAGTCCACCGAGCTCGCGCTCCAGCCGGCCCAGATCCCAGCGTCGCCGCTCGGGCGCGGTGTCGGGCACGGTGAACAGGAACGCGTCGACCTCTGGCGAAAGCGCATCGATCATCCCGAGGTAATCCTTATCGCCCAGCACGCCGACCAACGCGTGACGGGGACGCGGCGGATTGCAGTCACGCAGCGTGTCTGCCAGCACCAGCGCCCCGTCCGGATTGTGCGCCACGTCGAAGATCCACTTGCCGCGGACATCGAACCGGCCGGGCACGTACGCGCGCCCGAAGCTCTCCGGCCAGGTGTCGCCGGCCGGCCCGAACGGCGGCGGCAGCCGGTTCAAGGCCGCGAGCGCGACCCAGGCGTTGCCGTGCTGGTGGCGGCCCACGAGGCCCAGGCGTCGTGTGGGGGGCCGTGCCGTGTCGACGAGGATCACGGGCGCCGCGCCGCGGCGGCCCGCCTCCGCCGCGAGCTCCTGGCGCACAGCGGCATCCCGCTCGCCCGTGACGAACGGCACGCCGGGTTTGGCGATCCCTGCTTTCTCCCGGGCGATCGCCGCGAGGTCGGTCCCGAGGTAGTCGGTGTGCTCGCGCGCGATCTTGGTCACGACCGAGACGAGCGGCGTGATCACGTTGGTCGAATCGAGCCGCCCGCCGAGCCCCACCTCGATGACGGCGACGTCCACCCCCCGCGCCGCGAGGTCGGCGAAGGCGATGGCGGTGGTCGCCTCGAAGAAGCTCGCGTCCAGGCGCTCGATCTCGGACTGGAGGAAGGTCGTCCACTCGGCGAAGGCTTCCTCGCCGATCGGCACGCCATCCACCTCGATGCGCTCGCGGACCGAGACCAGGTGCGGGGATGTGTACAGCCCGACCTTGAGGCCGCGGGCGCGCAGCTCCGCCGCCACGAAGGCGCAGGTCGACCCTTTGCCGTTGGTCCCCGCGATGTGGACGGAGGGGAAGTGCCGCTCGGGATGGCCCAGCACGTCCAGGAGCCCCTCGGTCGGTCCGAGGCTCCACTTGATGCGGCTCCCTTGTCGTGCGAAGAGAAAGCGGCAGGCGTCCTCGAAGGACAGCCGGCTCAGTCGGCAGCCTCCGCCGGTGCCCGGCCGGCCATGTGGCGCAGCAGCTGGCCAGTGGTGTCGCGCAGCTCGCTCCGCGGCACCACGGCGTCCACCATGCCGTGCTCGAGCAGGAACTCGGCGGTCTGAAAGCCCTCCGGTAAGTCCTGGCCGATGGTCTGCTTGATCACGCGCGGGCCCGCGAACCCGACCACGGCTCCCGGCTCCGCCACGATCACGTCTCCCTGCATGGCGTAGGAGGCGGATACCCCGCCGGTGGTCGGGTTGGTGAGTATGGAGATGAAAGGCACGCGCGCGGTGCGCAGCCGGGCGATCTCGACCGACGTCTTGGCCATCTGCATGAGGGACAGCACACCCTCCTGCATCCGCGCCCCCCCCGACGCCGATACGACGATCAGCGGCGTCCGCCGCTCGGCCGAGCGCCTGGTGAGCCGGGCGAGCTTCTCCCCCACCACCGAGCCCATGGAGCCGCCCATGAAGTTGAAATCCATCACCCCGACGCCGACCGGCATGCCGTCCAGCCGGCCGTACCCGGTGCGGACCGCCTCGAGCGGCCCCGCTTTGTGGACCGCCGTTTCCAGACGCTGCTTGTAGTTTTCGAACCGCAGGGGATCGGTGGACCGGAGACGCGTGTCGAGCTCGTGCCACGAGCCCTCGTCCACGAGGAGGTCGATGTATTCCTGAGCGGAGATTCGGCGATGGTGCCCGCAGTTGGGGCACACATTCAAGGCGCGAACGAACCGGTCCTTGATGTCGATGTGGCCGCACTCGTCGCACTTCTCCCACGCGTCGGCTGGGATCTCCAGCTTGACCCGTTCCGACGTGCGCGGCTTGCGCTCTTTCTTGAACCAGGCCATTCGCGCCATAGTTGGGGGGCTAGAAGGCGACAATTTGGGAGGGGGCCCGAGCCGGCGCTAGTCCTGGTTGTGTAACCCCTTGTCAGAGCTCAGCATACCCTGACTGGCGCGATTCCCATGCAACCCGGAGCGAGATCCCCACTGCCAACGAGCACGTGAGCAAGAACGAGCCGCCGTACGAGAAGAACGGCAGCGGGATGCCGGTGATGGGCAGCAGGTTCACCGTCATGCCCACGTTCTCGATGATGTGGGTGAACAGGAGCCCGGAGATCCCGAAGACGCACAGGCTGGAGTAAGGATCGGTCGCCCGCCGAGAGACGCGCAGCAACACGAGCACCAGCGCGGTGAAGAGCGCGAGGGCCACGAGCACCCCCACGAAGCCGAGCTCTTCGCCCACCACGGGGAAGATGAAGTCGGTGTGCTGCGCCGGAAGAAACGCGAGGCGCTTCTGGGGCCCGTGGGTGAAACCCTGGCCCAGGAACCCTCCGGATCCGATGGCGATCTTCGACTGTATGACGTGCCACCCCGTGGCGCGCGGGTCCACCTCGGGGTTCAGGAAGGCGAGCAGGCGGTTCTGCTGGTAGGGCGCGAGGCGGCGCCAGAACGGCACGGCAATGACGCCCATGATCACGTTCGCCAGCATCACCGCGAGCCCTTCCCAGACGTACGGCCGCCACCACAAGAGCAGCGCGAACAGCACCACGATCCACGCGCCCCACGCCACGGTCGAGAACGCCAGGATCAACCCGATGACCGGCGATCCGAGCAGCAGCAGCAAGGAGGGCTTGGTGCCTGCCCAGTACAGCATCGTAAACAGGACCGCGATGAAGACGATGGCGCTCCCCAGGTCGGGCTGTTTGGCGACGAGCAGCGTCGGCACGCCCGCGATCAGGCACGGGGGCACGAGGTCGCGCAGCGTGGCGGGCGCTTCGCGCCGCTCGGCCAGCCAGCGCGCCAGCATCAGGATGACGGCAAGCTTTGCGAGCTCGGCCGGCTGGCCCAGGCGCAACCCGCCGATCGAGATCCAGGAGCGCTCGCTCGCCGCGGTGCCCGCCCCGGTGCCGGCCGTGAGCGTGATCAGGAGCACCAGGAGGCCGATGCCGTAGGCGTAGGGCGTCGCCCACTCGAGCAGCCGCGGCGACGTGCGGTACATCAGGAGCAACGCCACCAGCCCCACGCCCAGCCAGATCAGCTGTTTGTGCCAGATGGTGGTCACGAACGTCGGCACGTCCGTCTGGCCGGCGGAATAGAGCGCCGCGAGCCCGTACGCCGCCAGCGCGACCGTGACCGCCACCAGCGGCTTATCGATCTCGCGGAGCGGGGGTCGCATTGCCGGTATCGGGGGGTGTGACGCTCGTGTCGGTGGGCGCGATCGGCACGATCGTGGAATCCTCGACCGACGGTGGGCCGGGGAGCAGCTGCCTGGAATGCGGCGCGGTGTCGGCGGGGAGCACGATCCGGACGTTCGACGCCGCCGTCGTGTCGACGCCGAGGTAGTGCCCGATCACGCGCGTGACGAGGGGCGCGACATACGGGCCCTCGCGGGCGAACTCGATGATGGCGCCGACCACGATCTCCGGCTTCTCGGCGGGCGCGAACGCGATGAACCAGCCGTGGTCCGGTCCGTGGGAATTCTGCGCCGTGCCGGTCTTGCCGGCGATGGCGATGCTGCCGCCGAAGCGCCCCGCGCCGCGCGCGGTGCCCCGCTCCACCACGCTGACCATCGCCTGACGCAGGCCGGCGAGCTGGTCCGGGAGGAGCCCGAGGCTCGCGGTCGTGCCGGCGGCGGGGTGCACGAGGTAAGGGGGCCGGGCGCGCCCATCGCTGGCCAGCATCTGGTAGAACCGCACCATGTTCGCTAGCGTCTGCGCGTTTTCCCCCTGCCCGATGGCGAGGTTGAGCGTGACGGCGGAGGTCCAGCGGCGCGGGCCGTAGACGCGGTCATAATAATCCGTCCCGCCGGGGAACACCGACGTGAGCTCATTCGGCAGGTCGATCCCGGTGCGGGAGCGGAATCCCAGCCCGCTCGCGTCCTCGAGCAACGACGTAAGCCCGAGCTTCAGGCCGAGCTGATAGAAGTACACATCGCAGCTCTGCGCGATCGCGTCGGTGAGCGTCAGGTCGCCGTGGCCGGCGGCGTGCCAGCAGCGGAAGAAGCGATTGCCGTACTGCAGCCCGCCGCGGCACGGGATCGGCATGTGCGAGCGCAAGGTGACGATCCCGCGCTTCAGTGCCATGGTCGCGATCGCCAGCTTCCAGGTGGAGCCGGGTGGATAAAACGTCTTGATGGCGCGATCGAGCAGCGGGTGCGCCGGGCTCAGGGTGAGGGAGCGCCAGTACGCGGGATCCACGCCGCCCACGAAGGCGTTCGGGTCGTACCCCGGCGCGCTGTAGAGCGCGAGAATCTCCCCGCTGTTGGGATTGAGCGCCAGCACGGCGCCCCGCTGGCCCGCCGGAAAAATCTGTGCCACGTAGCGCTGCAGGTCCAGGTCGATCGTGGTGGAGAGCGCCCGTCCCGGAATGGGCGGCAGTGTCGAGGCGGCACCCACCTCGCGCACCACGCGTCCCAGCGCGCTCACTTCCACGAACCGCACGCCGTCCGCGCCGCGCAGCGAGTCGTCGTACTCGCGCTCCAGCCCGTCCTTGCCGAGCAGCCCCCCCAGCCGCACCGGCGCCAGGCGCCGCTGCGCCCGCTCCGCCTCGGTTACCTCGCCGATGTAGCCCACCAGATGAGCCACGAGCGAGCTGTCCGGGTAGTGGCGTTTTGGCTCGGGCTGGATGAGCAGGCCGGGGAAGATCAAGCGCCGCTCCTCCAGCGCCGACACCGCCGCGAAGGTCGCATTGGGGAGGACAGTGACCGGCAGGTAGGGCGTGCGCCGGTAGCGAACCAGGACGCGCTCGATGCCGACGCTGTCGAGCTTCACGATGGGCGCGATGCGCCGCAGCGTCGCGTGCAACGAATCTTCGTCCGCCGCGGGGAGCAGGGAGACAGTGTAGCCCGGCACGTTCTCGGCGAGCAGCTTGCCGTTGCGGTCGGTGATGATGCCGCGGGGCGCGGGGAGCGGGATCGGGCGCAGTCGGTTCGTCTCGGACTGGAGCTGGTACTTGGAATGCTCGAGGATCTGCGTGCGGAAGAACACGACCACGAGCGCCGCCACGGCCACCCACACCACCATGCGGACGAGCCGGAGCCGGCGATCGAGCAGGTGCGGGTGGAACGAGCTCATGCGTCGCTCAGCCGAACCGCGATGCGGCGGCCCACGAGCCACAGCACCAGCACGCCCGCGACCGCCGTGGTCAGGCTCTGGATTGGCGACCACACGAGCAGCTCCCAGCCGAGCATGCCGCCCTTGAGCTTCCCGGAGGCGAGCGCCACCGCCAGATTGCGGCACCAGGTGCCGGCGAAGAACAGACAGCCGTTCACGAACAGGTTCTCCGCGAAGAAGACCGCCTTGCTCCAGGACGAGAGATACCCCACGAGCGTGTGTGCGAGCGCCCCGGCGCCGAACGACGCTGGGGTGAGGGCGTCGCGCACCAGGCCCACGACGAACCCGGCCACCGCGCTCGGCCCGGGGCGGGCCCGGATGGTATAGATCAGGAGGGCCAGCAGCAGGAAGTCGGGCGCGACCCGATCGCCGCCGAGCCAGCGCCGCGCCGAGAACTGCAGCACAACGAGCACCCCCAGGATCACGTAGAAGCGGTACTTGTCGCTCCGCCTCACGGCGCTTCCCCGCTCGCTTCGAACACCGCCCGCAGGTCTCCCCGCGCCGGCGTACCTCCCAGGATCATCACGTGGGTGACGGCGGCCGGGTGCACGGCGGGCCGCAGCACGTAGGTGCGCTCCCACCCCTCCGCCTCGGCCGCGACGCCGACCACGACGCCGATCGGGATGCCGCGTGGCATGACGCCGCCGAGTCCGGACGTGAGGATCAGCGTGCCGTTGGCGACGAGCTGCCGATACGCCACCCCTTCGAGCGCCAGCAGCCACACGCGTGGGCCCTCGGACCCGTGCGGCGCGACGATCCCGTACACGCTGCCGTCCGCCGCCATCGCGCTGGCCCGGAACTCGGGGTGCGCCCACGTCACCACCAGGCTGGTCTGCTGGTCGACCGTGCTCACGATGCCCACCAGCCCTTCGGGGCTCACCACGGCCGAGAGCGGTTTGACCCCCTGCTTCTTGCCGGCGGAGACGATGAACGTGAGCGGGCTGGTCGGCTCGGGCTCGCGCAGCACCTCGGCGGGGATGTAGCCGGTCCCGAGCCGCGTCCCCAGCCCGAGCAGGCTGCGCAGCCGGGCATTCTCCCCCCGCAGCTCCGGAAGGAAGGTGGCGACCAGGGCCGCCGAATCGCGCTGCGCCACGACGGCATCGTAGCGCGCCAGCGACGCGGAGAGGCGCTCGATCTGCTGCTGCAGGCTCAGGAACGGCGCGAGCACGGTCTGGCGCAGAGCCCGCGTCAGCGGATCGCGCAGCCGTCCGGGAAGGCTCATGGCGGCGGCGGAGAGGAGGACGCACCCGAGGAACACGAGGGTGTCCGCCCGCGACGCGTAGCGGTCCGCTCCGAGCGCCATCGCCTTAGGTGGTCAGGACGTTGCGGTATTTCTCCGGATCGTCGAGGATCCGCCCCGTCCCCCGCACGACGCAGGTCATCGGGTCCTCGTCGAGGTGGATCGGCAGGCCCGTCTCCTGCTGCAGCAGCACGTCGAGGCCGCGGATCAGCGCGCCCCCGCCGGTCATCACGATCCCGCGATCCACGATGTCCGACGCCAGCTCGGGGGGCGTGATCTCGAGCGCCCGGCGTACGGCGTCCACGATCTGCTGGATCGGCTCCTGTACCGCTTCACGAATCTCGCTCGAGTGCACCCGCACAATCTTGGGAATTCCGGAGACGAGGTCGCGACCCTTCACTTCCATTTCGCGCTCCTCCCCCACGGGCGCCGCCGACCCGATCTGGATCTTGATCTGCTCGGCCGTGGGCTCGCCGATCAGGAGGTTGTAGTTCTTGCGCATGAACTGCACGATGGCCTGGTCCAGCTCGTCGCCGCCCGTGCGGATCGACGTGTCCGACACGATCCCGGAGAGCGCGATCACGGCGATCTCCGTCGTGCCCCCACCGATGTCGATCACCATGTTGCCCGTCGGCGTCTCGACCGGGAGCCCCACACCGATCGCCGCGGCCATCGGCTCGGCCACCATGTAGACCTCCTTCGCCCCCGCCGACTGCGCCGAGTCCCGCACCGCACGCTTCTCCACCTCTGTGATACCCGACGGCACACACACGATCACCTTGGGCTTCACGCGGAACAGGTGGCGATCGATGATGGTCTTCAGGAAAAACCGCAACATCTTTTCCGTCACGTCGAAGTCGGCGATCACGCCGTCCTTGAGGGGCCGCACCGCGAGGATCCCGTCCGGAGTGCGTCCGAGCATCCGCTTCGCTTCGAGCCCGATGCCCTTGATCTTCCCGGTCGCCTTCTCGATCGCGACCACCGAGGGCTCGTTCAGCACGATGCCCTCGCCCTTCACGTAGATCAGGGTGTTGGCCGTGCCGAGATCGACGGCGATCTCATTCGCCGGGCTCCAAGCACCGAGCTTCCAATTCGGCCAGCGAAAGCGCACGAGGTCGTCGGGTGAAAGTCGTTAGGGGGGCGCGCGCGAGCGCATCAAGCTAATGAAAAGCGTAACTCCAAGCAAGGCTGATGCTTGACGCCCCTGATGGGGGCGGCTACCGTTCGCGGATGCGAGCCACGCCAGCCGTCCCCGAGATTGCTGTGGTTGATCTCCAGGTCTGCGACCGTTGCGGCTTGTGTCTTCCGCTTTGCCCGCCGGAAGCGATCCACCTCGGGCTCACCGACTTGGTCGTCGATCGGACCACGTGCACCGGCTGCCGCAAGTGCATCGCCCCCTGCCCGGTCGGCGCGTTGGCGATGGTCACGGCGTGACCCACGACACCGATGTGCTGGTCATTGGCGCGGGCCCGGCGGGCGCGGTGGCGGCGTGGGAGGCGAAGCGCGCGGCACCGGAGCTCGACGTCGTGTTGCTCGAGCGCGACGCCGGAGTGGGGGTGCCGGTGCGCTGCGCCGAGGGCGTCGGCGACGCCGGGCTGCGCGAGTTCGCCGATCCCGACGGCGCTCCCTGGGTCGCTCGCAAGATCACGCAGATCGTGTTCGTCGCGCCCGACGATACAGAAGTGAAGGTCGCCGGGCGCGCAGTCGCCTGGATCCTCGATCGCACGCGGTTCGACGCGTTTCTCGCCGAGCGGGCGGTAGCTCTCGGGGCCGAGCTTCGCGTGAGCACCGAGGCGGCCGGCATGACGTGCGAGCCCGACGGCCGGTGGCAGGTGCGCCTGCGCGGCGTCACGGGGGAAGAGACCTGCCGCGCGCGGGTCGTGATCGCTGCCGACGGTGTCGAGGCGATGGTCGGCCGGTGGGCGGGGCTCGACACTCGCGTCCCGGCGCGTGACATGGAATCGTGCGCGCAGTACGTGCTCGAGGGCTGCGATTTCGATCCGGACGCGATCTATCTGCAGTTCGGGGACCGGATCGCGCCGGGCGGATACGCGTGGCTCTTCCCCAAGGGCCCAGGCGTCGCGAACGTGGGGCTCGGCCTCGTTGCCCTGAAGGCCGACGGTCGCAACGCGCGACAGTATCTCGACGACTGGATCGCCCGCCGCTACCCCCGGGGTGCCAAGACCGGCTCCACGGTGGGCGGCGTCATCGTTCACACGACCATCCGGCAGACCTACACCGACGGGGTCCTGGTGGCGGGCGATGCGGCGCATATGATCAATCCGCTGTCCGGAGGCGGCATCGTGAACGCCATGAAGGCCGGCCGGCTCGCCGGGCGCGTCGCGACCGCCGCGATCCGGGCCGGCGACACCAGTGCGAGCCGGCTGTCGGCGTATCACGCGGGATGGATGGCGCTGCTCGGGGACGATCATCTCAAGTACTATCGGCTCAAGCGGGCGCTCGAGGACTTGGATGACCAGTTCTTCAACTCGCTGGCGCGTACTGCGAACGCGATTCTCCCGGAGAAGCGGACGCTGCGTCGCATCTTCACGCACGCGCTCGTCAAACACCCGCAACTGATCCCGGTGGCAGCGAGGTTCTTCATCTAATGCGGATGTCGGATTGCGGATTGCGGATTGGCACGACCCGCTCCTAGGGGCCGGCGATTTCCAATCCGCAATCCGACATCCGCAATCCGCAATCTTTGGGAGTCCAATGTTAGCTATTGATCTCCGCGGCAAACGCGCTCTGGTGGCCGGGGTGGCCGACGACGCCGGCTACGGCTTCGCTATCGCCAAGGCGCTGGCCGAGGCGGGCGCCGCCGTGTGCACCGGCACGTGGCCCCCGGCCCTCAACATCTTCCTCAACCTGCTCGAGCGGGGGAAGATCGACGACGCCCGACGCATGCCGGACGGCTCCCTGCTCCAGTTCGAGAAGATCTATCCACTCGACGCGGCCTACGACACGCTGGCCGACGCGCCCGAAGAGATCCGCGGCAATAAGCGCTATAAGGATGTGGGCGACTTCTCGGTGGCGGGACTGGCGAACCACCTGCTGCAGGATCTGGGCGAGCGGCCGCTCGACATCGTGGTCCATTCGCTCGCGAACGGCCCCGAGGTCAAGAAGCCTCTGCTCGAAACCAGCCGACCGGGGTACCTGGCGGCGGTGAGCGTGAGCGCGTATTCGCTGGTGTCGCTGGTCGCCCGGCTGGCGCCGGTGATGCGGCCGGGCGGGTCGTTCCTTTCGCTCACGTACATGGCGAGCGAGCGCGTGGTCCCGGGCTACGGCGGGGGGATGTCGTCGGCCAAAGCGGCGCTCGAAAGCGATACCCGCACTCTGGCGTTCGAGGCGGGGCGCAAATACGGCGTGCGCGTGAACACGATCTCGGCGGGCCCGCTCGCCTCCCGCGCCGCCAGCGCCATCGGCAAGATCGAAAAGATGGTCGACTATTACGCCGCGAATGCGCCGCTCACCGAGCCACTCACCGCCCGTGAGGTGGCCACCACGGCCGCCTTCCTCGCCAGTTCCCTGGGCAGCGGCATCACGGGCGCGACGATCTATGTGGACAAGGGATATCACGCGATGGGCGCGGCGGTGGCGACGGGCAACCTGCTCTAGCGCAGGTCGGTATTGCTGACGAACGCCACGCGCCTGCTGTCGGGCGACCAGGAGGGCACGTTGATCGTGCCCTGGCCGCCGTACAGGTAGCCGACCACGCGTGGGCTTCCCCCCGCCACGGGCATCAGGCGCAGGTAGACCTGCTTGTAGAAGGGGTGGTCGCTCGGCGCCACGTCCTGCATGAACGACAGAAACACGATCCACTTGCCGTCGGGCGACACGTGTGGGAACCAATTGTTATGCCGGTCGCTGGTGAGCTGCTGCTGCGCGCCGCCGTCCGGCCGCATCCGCCAGATCTGCATGGTCCCGCTGCGGACGGAGTTGAAATAGATGTACGCGCCGTCCGGTGAGTACTCGGGGCCGTCGTCCAGGCCGGGGGCGGTCGTGAGCCGCGCTTCCTCCCCTCCGTCGACCGAGATCCGGTACACGTCGAACTCCCCGCCGCGCTCTCCGGTGTAGACCAGAAACCTCCCGTCCGGGGACCAGCCGTGCAGGTACGACGGGCCCAGCGCCGTGACCCGCCGCGGCGTCCCGCCGCCCACCGGCACCGTGTACACGATCGACGCGTTGTGATCGTCCGAGCTGTGGTGGCTGAGCCCGAGCGTGCGCCCGTCGAACGACAGCACGTGATCGTTGTTGTTGCTGGTCGCGAACCCCGTGTTCAAGGCCACCGGTCGCCGGTCCGCGAGGTCGAAGCGATACAGCAGGCCCTGACTGTTGTAAATCAGGGCCGTGCCGTCCCTGGTCCAGTTGGGCGCCTGGAGCGACGCGGGAGAGCGGTACACGATCGTGCGGTCCCCGGTCGCGATGTCGAGGATCTCGAGGTTGCTCCCGATGTAGTCGCGGTACGGCACGAAGCCGTCCCGCGCGGGGATGGTGATCCGCACGTCGCGGAAGGTGGCTCGCTCGACGACGGTGTCGTTGTGGGCGCACACGAAGAGCCCCACGTAGACCTCGTCGCCGAGCGGCAGGTCGGCGACTCGCACCGGTGCGAGACTGTCGCCGAAGCGGCCGACCGAGAGGGTGTAGCGATTTCCGGTGCGTTCCAGCTGAATCACGTCCGCGTCGGTCACGGGCGATCGGACCTCCTCGGTCGCGCCCCCGGGCGTGCGACGGAACTGCAGCGCAACGAGCCCGTCCCCATGCACGGCCCCCGTCACCTGCGCCGAGCCGGGCGTGAGGTCGGAGCGCACGGTCCAGCCGAACTTGCGATGCGGCTCGACACCGGCGCCCGAGAACTGTGCTCGCGCCGTGAGGATGAAGTTCCCCCGCAGGCGCTTCCACAGGAAATGGAAGTCGTCGCGGTCGGCCCACATGTTCGCGCCGGACCCTGCGATCGTGTACACCTCGTGCACGGCGTCGTACACCACCGAGCCTGGGTTGCGGGTGCGGCCGACGTCCGAGTGGCCGTCGAAGACGCCAAGCGCTGGCTGTTGGGCAAGCGCCAACATGGGCGTCGCGAGCAGCAGCAAGGTCCAGGGTCGCATGTGCCAGAGGCTACCACTCTTCACTGGGCCGCGCCACCCGATCGCAGCCTCATCATCCAGCTCGTGCCGACCGCGCACCGGTTGGCGATGTGCGCCGCCAGTCGTCCCAAATCCCCGATTGCGTCCCCCCGCAATCCCAGCGGTGTGTCCCCCACATCCCACAGGTAGACCGGGACGCGGGCGAGACCGAGCGCTGATCCGTTCGCCCGCACGCCGCCAAACCCGACGTCATACCCCGCGGCGCGCGCCAGGCGCTCGACCCGCTGGTCGCTGGCACCAAACGGATAAGCCACGGCGCGGCCGGCGTCGGGTCCCAGCCGCCCGAGCAGCGTCTGGCGTGACCGACCGAGCTCGTCCGCGGCCCGCTCGTCCGAGAGCCAGGTGAGCCGCGCGTGTGAGGCAGTGTGCGACGCGAACTCGAGCCCACGCCCGTGCCAGCGTGCGATCGCGTCCCAACCGAGGTGCGGCAGCCGGCGCCACGTGTAGCGCACGTCCCAGGTATTGGAACGGCCGACGAAGTCGGTGACGAGAAACGTCGTAGCGGTGAACCCGACGTCGGCCAGCACGGGATACGCGGTGTCGGCGAGGCTGGCGTACCCGTCGTCGAAACTGAGGAGGAACTCGTGATCCGAGGCCGCGATCCCGCGTTGCACACGGGTCACGAACGCGCCGAGTGGCACGGTCCGCCAGCCCGATCGTGCCAGCGCGTGCATCTGGCGCGCGAACACCGAGCGGGCCACGCGGGTCACACCCAGCTCGGGCGGGCCGCCGATACGGTGGTAGCAGAGAACGGGCGGAATCGTCAGAGAGGAGCGCATCGCCGCCGGGAATGTGCTGGCAGCGTGGCCACGGTGCAACACGTGGGCCTCCTGCTCCGCCGCCCCGTTGCCCGAGTTCGGTGCGGGCATGGTGCGCGTGGGTTGAGGCGGCGGCGGCCACCCGCTGCCGCGTTTTGGTGCCGCTCGAGGAGGAAGTGGCCCCGCTTGTACGAGGCATGCGGTTTGCCGCGAGCCCCGTCCGAAGCCGGAAGCCAGGCTTCATGTACCGGTCTTTCATGGAGGTGTCATCATGAAGCACCTGAACCCTGCGCTCGAGAAACTCGAGCAGCGGATTGCACCGGATCTCGTCGGGGGTATCTCGATCGGCGTCGGTGTCGATCTTGGCGAAACCCACGACACCCACTCCCACAGCAGCGGCGACTAACCGCGGCGCTCGATGGGAAGTGTTGGGAAGGCCGTCGGAAACTTTCCGGCGGCCTTTCTCATCGTCCCAGTCGCGCCGTGAGCCCGGCGGCGCCACGGCTGCGGCGGGACTTGATCGTCCGCGAGCTGCGCACAGCGGATGGCACCGTCGCGATCGTAAAGAACGCGCGCACCGGCGACTTCTTCCGTTTCGGCGACGTCGAGCATTTCATCACGCAGCAGTGCGACGGCGAGACGCCGCTCGAGATTATCCGGCAGCGGACGGAAGCGCGTTTCGGCGGGGCGCTTGCCCCGGAGCGTCTGGGGGCCTTCCTCCACCGTCTCGCCAAGGCGGGCCTGCTGGAAAACGCGGCGGCGGCCGGCTCCGCTCGGCGCGACCGCCGTGTGCGCGGAAGTCTGCTCTACCTCCGCTTCAAGGTGGCGGATCCGAACCGCTTGTTCGACCGACTCGCGCGCGCCCTGCGGGTCTGCTACACGCCTCATTTCTGCCTCCTTTGCGCCGCCCTTGTTACCGCGGCGGTGGGTACGGCGGTCGCGAACTGGAGCGACATCACACAGGACTTGTCGCGACTATACCGGCTCGAGGCGATCCCGCCGTTCCTGGCAATCACGTTTATCGCCGCGTCCGCGCATGAATTCGCGCACGGTGTCACCTGCAAGCACTTCGGCGGGGAAGTGCACGAGCTCGGCTTCATGCTGATCTATCTGCAGCCCGCCTTCTATTGCAATGTGAGCGACGCATGGCTGTTTCCAGAGAAGTCGAAGCGACTGTGGGTAGGGTTCGCCGGGCCGTACTTCGAGCTCACTCTCTGGGCGCTAGCGGTGTTCACCTGGCGCCTGACGGACGTGGACATCTGGGCGAATTATGTGGCGCTGATCGTGATGGCGGGTTCGGGCGTGAAGACGCTCCTGAACTTCAGTCCGTTGCTCAAGCTCGACGGCTATTACCTGTTGAGCGACTATCTCGACGCCCCCAACCTCCGCAGGAGATCGTTTCGCTATGTTGGAGGCCTCATGCGGCGGCTGTGGGGCGGAGTCACGTCGCCCATGGCCGAGGTGACGCCCCGCGAGCGCCGCCTGTACCTTGCATACGGGCTGCTGGCGGCCGTGCCGTCGCTGGGATTGCTGGCGGTGGCGAGCGTCAAGACGATGGGCTTCCTGATGGCCGGCGGTCAGCCCTTCGCTCTGGCGGCGTTCGTCGGCCTGCTCAGCGCCAAGGTCCGCCGCCGGGCCCGCAAGCTCTTCGGCACGGGCTCGGACGATGACGATTGGGACGGCGACGGCGACGACGATCCCGCCGACGAGGAGTCGAGCCCGCCCGCGACGTCCTCCGATGGGCCGTCGCGCCCTCCCAATCCGCACCGCCGCCGGCGTCGCAAGCGCGCCCTCACGGGGCTCGTCCTGGCCGCCGGGGCGGGCGTGCTCGGCGTGTTCGGACACGCCCGGCTCCGGGTCGCGGGACCCTTCTCCATCCTGCCGGTGCGCAATGCGGACGTCCGCACCGAGACCGACGGACTGGTCGAGCAGGTATACGTCACCGAAGGGAACGAGGTGCGGGCCGGGGACCTCGTGGCCCGCCTGTCCGACCGCGCACATCGCACGGACCTCGCGAAGGTCAACGCGCAGATCCGAGAGACACGGGCTCGCTTGCGGATGCTCGAGACCGGTCCCACCGCCGACTCGATCGCGCTGGCCCGCACCGCGGTGGCGCAGGCCCGCACGCGCCTCCAGTACGCCCGCGCCCGGTTGAGCCGGAACCAGCAGCTCGCCGACAGCGGCGTCCTCACTCGGATCGATCTCGAGAACTCCGAGGAGCAAGCCGCCACGGCCGAACATGACGAAGCCGAGGCGAGCCGCCGGCTTGCGGCGGTGCTGCACGGGTCCCGCCCCGAGGAGGTCGAGCAGGCGAGGGCGGAGCTTGCCGGCCTCGAGGCGCAGCGCGGTTACCTCGAGACCGAGCTGCGACAGGTGGAGGTGCGCAGCCCGGTCTCGGGCATCGTCGCCACCCCGGCCCGGGAACTGGCCGACTTGGCGGGCCAAAACGTGCAGCAGGGCAGCCTGCTCGCGAAGGTGTACGACCTGAAACGGCTCACCGTCGAGGTGACGGTGCCGGAGCGGGAGATCGCCGCCGTGCGCGTAGGGGAGCCTGTGGCGCTGAAGGCGAGGGCGTATCCCAATCGCACCTTCCACGGCGTGGTGACCGCGATCGCGACCAGTGCGGACGCCGGTCCCTCACCGACCGAAAGCGCGTCGGCGGCCGCGAGGAGTCCCCGGTCGATCCTCGTCATCACGGAGATCGACAACGATTCGCTTCTCTTGAAGCCGGGAATGAGCGGCGAAGCAAAGGTGTTCGGCGATCGACTGCGGATCGTCGACGTCGTGCTGCGCCGCTTGGCCCTCACCCTCAAAGTGAACCTCTGGTCATGGTGGTGAGCGTCAGGCCCGAGCAAGCGGCGCCCCCCGAGGGGCGGGCCGTGGACGAATGCCTGTACCTGACCGGGCGGCCCACGCTGCGTGAGTTCCTGCGCTACGTACGGACTCACGCCACGACCCAACCCGGCAAGGGGACGCTGACGGACGAGTGGCACGCCGCTCACGCGGTCGTGAGACAGCTGGCGGCGAAGGAAGCCGGGTGCGCCGACGATCCGCCCATGGCGCCGCTCGGGCCGGAGTACGAGGGACTCCTGATGGAGCTGCTGAAGGATCCTCTGGTGCGCTACGGGTTCAACACCGTGCCCACGGACGTCGCGCTGGTCGAACTGGATCGCTTGGTGGTCTATCAGAAGCACATCGATTTGGCCTTTGCCCGGCGGCTCGAGCGGACGCTCGGCCCGGCGCCCGATCGTGAGCAGATTTTCCGCGCGTGTCTCGCCTACGACCATCCTCGGCCCCCCGCGACGTGGGCGCGGGAGCACGACGACAGCTTCGTCTTCGTGTCGCCGTCGAATGACCTGCGCTTCCTCGGCACGATGCGCCTCGAGCAGACCGACATCACCAACCACGTGCCTCCGGGTACCGTCGTGGGCGTCGTCGGGATCGCCGTGGGCTTCAGCGCCAATTTCCTGAACGCGCTGTATGTGGAAAAGCGACTGATCCTCAACAACGGCAGTCATCGCGCCTACGCGCTTCGCCGCCTGGGTGTCAGCCACGTGCCGTGCATCGTGCAGCATGTGCCGTCGCGCGAAGCCCTGGACGTCGTCGCGCCGGCGGCGCTGCGGCGCGACCCCGACGGCTACCTGCGACAGCCGCGGCCTCCCATGCTCAAGGACTATCTCGACGCGCGGCTGCACAAGGTCCTGCCCGTGCGCCGGAGCATCCGCCAGGTGACCATCCGAGTCAACGTCGAAGCGAACTCGTTACCGGCCGTGTGACGCTGCTCCCGCGCGGCGGGAAGCGACGATCGCTGCCGCGAGACCGTGGCTCGCGTGACGTCGGTCACGCGGCGGGTTCAATACTGTTGCGGCCGCCTGTCTCGCCGCCGCCATCGCTGCGGCACCGCGGCAACGATGTGGAGTGTCTCGTCAGGAACGAAAACGTGACCGACGTAACCAGAAGTGACCAAAATGATCGGCCGGACCGTGCAACCGCACTGACCGCGCCCGTCTTGGTACTTTTTTTGCTTCCGCCTCGGCCGCACGCCACGTCGGGAGCGTTCGATGGCAAAGAGTCTGCGCGAGTGGGTGGACAATGACGTGACGCCCGTGAAGGAGAAGCCGCTCCGCTGGCTTGCCGAAGAATACTTCTTTCGGGATCCCACGCGACCGGCCCTCACCGACACAAGCTATTTCTTCTCCCCCGCCGACGGCATCGTCGTCTATCAGCAGACGGTCATGCCCGACGAGCCCATCGTGGACATCAAGGGGAAGAGTTACTCCCTGCGGGACGCCATCCGCGATCCGTCGTACGATCGCGAGAGTCTGGTGATCGGCGTGTTCATGACGTTCGTGGACGTCCACATCAACCGTATCCCGTTCCCCGGACGCCTCTCCTACAAGGAGCTCGAGGAGATCGGCACGTACAACCAGCCGATGCTCGGCGTGGAGAAGAGCCTGTTCCAGGAGCTGCGCCTCGACACCGGCGCCGCCGGCTACCTGCACACCAATCAGCGCATGCTCAACCGGGTGTACGCCCCGGCCCTCGGGCAGTCGTATTTCGTCCTGCAGATCGCGGACTACGACGTCAATTCGATCATGCCGTTCCAGCTGAAGCAGAACCGCCCGGTCGCACAGAACCAGCGGTTTTCGCAGATCCGCTACGGATCTCAGGTCGATCTCATCGTGCCGCTGTCGCGGCGTTTCGAGTTCAGCCCGCTGCAGCAACCGGGCGTGCACGTCGAAGCGGGGATCGACCCGCTGGTTCGCATCGCCCACCGGTCACCAGAGGAGGCACCGTGATACGCGCACAGGCCGCAGCCACCCTGACCGTCGTCGCGCCGGCTCGCGCCGCGCTCGCCGAGCCGCAGAGCCGGCCCCTGAACCCGACGCAGCTCGGCAAGCCGGCGTTCTTGCTGGCCGTGCCATTTTCGCTCTCTACCGAGGTCGCCAACAATCCCTGGATGGAGGACCTGCCGACCGAGCGCCGGGGGTCCGACGCGCGGAAGGCCATGCGGCAATGGCTCGACCTCTACCACTTCGTCGCGTCCGAGGCGGTGGTGTATCTGCTGCCGAGCCGGGGAGACTGCAAGCTCCAGGACCTGGTCTTCACCGCGAATCTCGGCATGGTGCTCGAACACCTGCCCGACAAGAACACCGCGCTCATCTCCAACTTCTGCTCCGCGCCGCGCGTGGGCGAGGCCCCGCTCGGGTTGGCCTTCTTCGAGTCGCTCGGCTACACCACCGCCCGACCACCCTACAAGTTCGAGGGCGAGGCCGAGCTGAAGCACCTGCGCGACAACGTCTACGCGGGTGGCTACGGCATCCGCTCGGAGCTCGCAGCCTACGAGTGGATGGAGCGGCGCTACGACATGCAGGTCGTCAAACTCGAGGAAACGGACCGCTACCTGTATCATCTCGATTGCACCGTCTTCCCCGTGACCCGCGACGACACCCTGGTGTGCACGGAGCTCTACGGGCGCGAAGAGCTGGGAGCGCTCGAGCGGCACACCAATATCATCGACGTGTCCGTGGACGACTGCTACGCCGGGATTTGTAACTCGGTGCGGTTGTCGAATACGATCCTCAACGCCTCGCACGTGAGCGAGCTCCAGGCCGGCACGGAGGACTACGCCGCCGAGGTCGCGAAGAATCGCCGGCTGGAGGACATCGCCGTCAGTTTGGGATTCGACCTGAGCTTCTTCAACCTGAGCGAGTACCACAAGTCCGGCGCCCTCCTGTCCTGCATGCTGTTGCATCTCAACCGTCACTCCTATGAATTCGCGCTGACCTAGGCGCCGCGGCCTCGTGGGGCCCCCACCTCTCTCTGCCGTAGGCCCGGCCCGCCCCGCACCGCGGTCGCTCAAGCTCGAGGCGTCGGCGCGGGCGTTGTGGGCGATCGCCGTGCCGATCATCCTCGCGGAGCTGAGCGAGACCATCGTCGAGGCGACCGACACCGCGTTTCTGGGGCGGTTCGGCACGCTCGAGCTGGCCGCGGTGGGGCTCGGCGCGGCTATTTACGAAGTGACGGTGTTTCTCACGTTCGGCCTCGCGGACGGCATCCAGATCGTCGCCGCCCGCCGGGCCGGCCAGGAGCGGCCGCAGGCGGTCGGAGACGCCTTTTTCCACGGCGCGAGCCTGCTCGTCGCCACGTCCATCGCGGTGCTGCTGTTCCTGCTGCTCGGCGCTCAGCACGTCACCGCGTGGCTCATCCGATCGGACGCGGTGCGCGCGGGCGTGAATGCCTACGTGGGCATTCTCGCCTATGCCGCGGTGTTCCACTGCCTCAACATGGCCTACAGCGCGCTGTACGTCGGTATCGGACGGACCCGCCTGCTGATCGGAGCGACCCTGGCGCTCGCGCTCACCAACGTCGTGTGCGACTATCTCCTGATCTTCGGCCACGCCGGCCTCCCGCGACTCGGGCTACGGGGCGCCGCGTTCGGGTCGCTCCTCGCGGAAATGACCGGCTTCCTGTACTTCACCGTGGGTGCCGTGGCGGCCGGCGACGCGGGTCGCTTCGGGCTGTTCCGGCGCCGGACTCTCGACCGCAAGCTCACGCGGCTCATGCTCACCATCGCCTGGCCCGCGGCGCTGGAGCGGCTGCTCGGCACCGGGCGCTGGTTCGCGTTCTTCGTGATCCTCGAGCGCCTGGGTGAGGCCCCGCTCGCAGTGGCGAACGTGGTCCACGCTTTGTACGCGCTGCTGCTGCTGCCGGTGGGTGGGCTCGCGGAGGCGGTGTGCACGACCGTGAGCAACCTGCTCGGCCAGGCGCGCGACGCCCAGGTCGGTGCGCTGGTGCGGCGCACGGCGAAATGGGCGCTGCTCGTCGTCCTGCCGATCGTCGCCCTGGTGCTCGTCGCCCCGGGCGTGCCGCTCGCCGTTTTCACCGCCGACCCGGATCTGTTGCGACGCGGCGCGGGCTGCCTCCGCGTGCTGGCGCTCGCGATCGTCGTCGTGATCCCGGCCGAGCTCGTGCTCGGGGCCGTCATGGGAACGGGCGACACGCGCAGCACGCTCGCCATCGAGCTCGTGCTCACGGTCGTGATGCTCGCGTCCGCGTACAGCGCCGGCCCGCTGCTCGGCCTACCCCTCGAGGTGGTGTGGGCCTCGGAGATCGTGGGGTGGGTCGCCTGCCTGGGCCTGTCCTACGCGTGGCTCAACAGCGAGCGCTGGAAGCGCGTGGCGATCTGAACCCTACGCCATTCCGCCCGGCTGGACCCGGAATCCCTTGACCGCGGCCCGCGCCAGCCACGCGAACAGGACCAGTACGAGGAGCTGCGTCACCAGAAATGGCGGCTCCTGCTGCTTCGGCGCGGCGACGATCAGCGCCGGCAGCCGCCGGAACAGCTGCACCAGCAACACGAAGACGTTGAGATACAGAGCGAGGATCGTCCCAGCCACGTAGATCGTGCGCCAGGCTCCGGCGAGATGCTTGGCGTAGCGCGCGACGATCACGGCGGTCAACACGACGAGCGAGATGATCCCGACGGCGTGCGAGGGGAGAAAGGTGACGAAGGGAAAGCCGAACCCGGTGACGCTCGTCGCGACCGTCGTCACCAGAAACACGCCGGTCCAGCCGTCGAGCCGCTTGCCCGCCACCAGTCCTCCCGCGACGACGAACCCCGCGAACATGCCGACGAGACTCAGCACCACATGAACCAGCGTGAACGTCGTAAGCCCACCGATCATGGAACGTCCTTTCGAGAATTGCGCGTACTGGACGGCCGCGGCGCCTCCGGCCAGTGCTCATCGGGGCTGACCGGCGGTGGTTGTGCCGGCCCTACGTTGGCCGCGTCGATCGCGGCCTCAATGAAGTTCTCGGGCGATACCGGCGACCCGCTCAGACGCCGCAGCATCGCGAGTTGTCCAGCATGCGTCATGGCGTCGGCGAGCGGGCCCTGGAGCAACCGCTCCTCGCTGGTGTCGCGCAGCGGCGTGCCGGCCGACAGGTGGCGGGACAGGTCGTGGAGCATCTGGTGAAAGCGCGCAGCCTCCGCCGCGAGATCGGGCAGCGGCTCCGGTCGATACCGGCCGCCCACGAAGAACGTGCGCGCGTAGCCCAGCACGCTCGTCATGTGCCGCACCAGCTCCATGGGGGTTCGCACTTGCCCACCTGCCTGGAACGTCCCGAACGAAACGGGCGCGTCGCGCAGCGCCTTCTGCGTCCGATAGGCGAGGGTGGCGAGGAAATGCCGCAAGATGGCGCGCTTGTGGTCGACCACGCTGCTTAAGCTGCGGACCATCGCGCAGCCGGCGCAAGACCGCGTCAGCTGGCGCGGTTCCGTCCCAGGCGCCAGGCCCACACGCTGAGTCCGGCGCACACGCCGAGGACGAGGATGTCGCTCGCGAACACGCGCTGCCGGTCGACGACCTCCCACACGTGCGCGGCGAAGATGAGCGCGAACAACAGGCCGGTGACCAGCAGGTAGGCTTTCATCCGTGGCTCCCTGGAGTCAGAAGGGGCCGTGCCGCGAACGGCCAGGTGCGTGCTTTCCACGACCATGCGGCGAAACACACGATTCCCAGCGCCAGCGCGCCCAGTCCAAACGCGATCACTGCAGGCGGCGTGGTGGCAAAGATGAAGATCCATCCCACCAGCGCGACGAGGCTGGGCACCGGATAGAGCCACATCCGATAGGGCCTCGGCAGATCCGGCGCTCGCCGGCGCAGCAACGTCACCGCCCCGATCTGTCCGATGAACTGTACGAGAATCCGGGTCGTGATCAACGCATCGATCACCATACCCAGCGACACGAACCCGGCGAGGATCGAGAGGACGCCCAGCACCACGAGCGAGACGTTGGGGAATCCCTGGGACGGATGGAGCCGGGCGAACACTTTGAAGAAGTAGCCGTCCTTCGCAGCCGCATACGGCACGCGTGAGTACCCCAGCAACAGGGCGAACACCGAGCCGAACGCGGTCCACAGGATCATCGCCGTGAACAGCGTCGCCACGCCCGGACCGTACGTGCGTTCCATGAAGATGGACACCACGAAACCGGACTGCGCGTGTGAGGCCGCCGGGACGAAGTCCCGCCACGGGACCACGCCGATGATCGACAGATTGACCGCGAGGTAGATCACCGCGACCGCTACCGTGCTGATGAGAATCGACCGGGGGATCACCCGACCGGGATTCTCGACTTCGTCGCCGATGTAGCAGACATCATAGTAGCCCAGGTAGTCGTACACGCCGATGCGCGACGCGGCACCCAGGCCCAGGAGAAAGCCCAACGAGAACGTGAACGCGCCCGGCGGAAAGTCGAAAGCCACCCGGGAGTCGAAGTGTCGGGCACCCGTCACGACGACCACGATGACGGTGACGATCGTGCCGATCCACAGCGCGACGGTGATGGTCGCGATGGACGTGATCCGCCGGTACAGGAGTGCCAAGTTCGCGAGTCCGATCAGCGTTACGACGAGGATCGTCTGACGCGGCGTGATCCCCTTCCAGAGGTAGCCGAGGTATTGTGAGAAGCCGATGTACCCCGACGCGATCTCGAGGGGACCGCTGAGCACGAACTGCCAGACGAAGAGAAAGCCCATCAGGCGGCCGACGTTCTCCGCGCCGTAGCCCCGGCGCAGGTACCCGAACGAGCCGCCCGATCCCGGCAGCGCCGCCCCCAGCTCGCTCCAGACCATGCCGTCGCACACGACGATCACCAGTGCCACGACCCAGCCGAGCATGGCTTGCGGACCGCCCAGCGCGGACATGAGGAGCGGGATCGTGATGAACGGTCCGATCCCGATCATGTTCGTCATGTTGAGCGCCGTGGCGTGAATCAGGCCGAACCGGCGCAGCATCGGCGGCGACCCGACCGGTGGCTTCAGAGCGCCGCCTGGGCGCGTTCCGGCATCTTCCAGAGGTCGATCGGCTTCACGATCCCTTGCGGGCGGAACGGCAGCGGGATCTTTCGCCCCAGGCCCGCGGACGCGTACGCGGCATACAGCACCTCCTGCACTACGCGCCCGGTCTCGCCGTCCGAAATCGGCGTCTCCTGGCCGCGCACACACCGAGCGAAGTGGCGCATCTCCTGCGGGAAGCCGTAGTTCCAGTGCTCCTCGAACACGGGATAGGTCCAGCCCCTGGTCGTCGCGGCCTTCTCGACGGCATACCCGAACCCCGCTTCCGAGTACGTCGGGAGCGCGTTCCCCATGAGCAGGTCGGCGTAGGTCTGCCCCTTGTCGCCGAACACCTCGATGCAGTCGTCCATGCCGCCCGGGCGGTTCCAGCTGCTCTCGACCATGCCGACGGCCCCGCCTTCGAACTCGATGATCGTGACCGCTTCGTCGTCCCCCTGCGTCCGCGCCTGGTGCACCTGCGTCGCCATGTGCGAGTAGACGCTCTTGATTCTTGGCTTGCCGAGAAACCACCAGCAGAAGGCGATGCCGTGGCATCCCAGGTCCATGACCGCGCCGCCGCCGGACTGCTCCACGTCCCAGAACCAATCCGAGTGCGGACCCGAGTGTTTCTCACCCTGCTTCACCAGGTGCACGCGCCCGAATGCACCTTCGTCCGCCAGCTGTTTCGCCTTCGCGTATTTCGGCGCGAAGAACAGCTCTTCGGCGTAGAGCAGCAGCACGCCCGCCCGGCGGCACGCGTCGATCATCGCGTCGGCTTCCTCGAGCGTCAGGCACAGCGGCTTCTCGCACACCACGTGCTTCCTTGCCCTGGCAGCCTCGATCGTGATCTGCGCGTGCAGCCGGTTGGGCGCCGTGATCGAGATCATCTCGACGTCGGGGTCGCGCAGCAGGTCCCGGTAATCGGTGTAGGAGCGCGGGATGCCGTGCCGCTTCGCGAAGCTTGCGGCGTGTCCGGGCGTCGGCGACGCCACGGCGACGACCTCGGCGTCGTCCGCCGTGGCTTTGACGGCCCCCGCGATGCAATCCGCCTGAAAGCGGGAGCCGATGATCCCGATCTTCACCGCGGCCATGCGACGGCCGCCGTTCACTGCTCCAACCGGACGAAATACCCGGAAATGCGCCACCCCCGCTTGCCGTCGAGGGTCGGGACCACCGTCTCCACCACCTGCCGACCACCCGAGACATCGGTCTTGTATTGCAGCAGGACATATTGGCCGGGTGGCGCATTGGGAGGGTCCGTCGTGTATCGCGCCAGGATCTGATGCCGCGCCCCGAACGGCTCGAACGGCCCGCGCGCGCTCACGACGAGCTGCGTCCACTTGGTCTTCGTGACGGCGAGCTGAAAGGAGAGGGCGGCTTCGTCCCAGCTCTTGGCGATCTCGCCTTTGTCTACGAGGGCGAGCCAGGCGTGCGCGACCGTGTCGGCGGTCCGGAGTGCGGCTGCGGTATCGACGGGCGCTTGAGCGGCCAGCGCCGCGGCGAGGCACGCCGCCAGCGACGAGGTCATGAGCGAAACACGGAGCGACGGTACGGTCATCCGATCCTCCCGGGGAAGAGCGCGCGCCTCACGGACCGCACCTAAGCTAACGTCTTTTCGAACCAGTGATGCGCGTGCGCGGCCGGGCTGTCGGGCTCCGCCACCGCGAGGCGGACGGCGCTAGCGGTGGGCCGGAACAAGGTAATCGTGCGCCGCGACGATCTGCCATCGCGCGCCCCGCCTGACCCACGTATCCGTGAACCGGTACCGGCGATCGAAAGGTCCACCGGGCCCAAGGCCCGCGACCACCAGCCAGCCCGTGACGACGGCCGTCGCCCCGAAGCGGTGGACGTGCATGTCCTCGTTGTGCGCCGACTTGACCGTGTCCGCTCCGGCGACGATCTCGTGCAACACATCGTCCCGACTCATGGTGTGGTCGTCCTCGGTGTAGATGAACCGATCCGCCAGGAGTCGTCGAAACACCGCGGCGTCCCGATGGATCAACGCGAGCGCCCACTCGTCCTCCAACCGCAAGAGCACGCGCGGTTCGGTGTCCTGTGGCACCGCAATGACGAGCAGCACAACGGCGAGAACACCGGTCATCAGTGCACTCCGACGATGACCTTGACGGTATGCATCATCCAGGCCCCCTAGCTAGTCGCTCCGTCGCACGAGAGCAAGCCCGCTCGCTGCAGCCCGGGCGACGACGAACGCCGGCAGCCCGCACAGGGCGGGCCACGCCACGAGGGCGAGTGTGAGACCGAAGGAGCGCTGGTTGTTGGAGGCGGCCCAGTAGCGATGGACGTTCGCCGCGACCGCAAGGGCGAAGGCCCCCAACGCGACGGCCATGGCGCAGTGCAACGCCGTCCTACGAGGTGAATGACCCAGTCGGAAGTGCTCGTAGCCAATGTGAGCCGCGAACGTGACGGCGCTGACAACCCAGGCGACTAGCCGCCACACGCCTCGCATTTGACCGGACCCGGATCGACCGGCGAGCGTCGCGAAGGTGACGCCGACGACCAGGTACACGACTCCTACGAGGAGCACCGGCCGCAGCCACCGTTGACCTGGTCTGTTCATGGGACGCCTGCTAGGCGACACCCCCAGAGTTGCCCACCGACAAGCGTGGCAGCCATCGCCGCACGCGACGTCGCAGCAGCCGGATTGCACCAGCCACGCTGAAGATGATCAGCGTCCACACCAGCGCGGACACGCCGACCATCGTAACCCGATAGCCGAACCCGCCAAGCGCTCGGTGAGTCTCGAACAGCCACGCCTGGACCATGTAGCCGGGCGCTATCACGACGAACGCGGGGAGATTGTTCATATGAGTGACGGCCACCGCGGCGGCAATGCCGCAGAGGAAAAAAAGCGCCGTGGCACAAGCGATGGCGCTCAGGACACCCCCGTTAGGCGGCGCGCCGCAGCGTGGGGCGTTTCCGCTTCGTCCCTCGCCCCTGCACTTTGGCCAGGTACTCCTGCGCCGCGCGCAGCGCACGGCGCTTCCCGCCGTGGCTCGCGTCGCCGAAGAACTTCTGGTACCGCGGTGCGTAACTGCCGTCCGCACGTTGGTAGAAGCCCGCGCGCACGAACCAGCCGTGCGTGCGCGTGGAGGGTTGATCGATACGACTGATGCCCCGGCGGCGCACCGGCCGGGCATGAGTTGTCTTCATGAGACCTCCGCACGTGTCGTGATCTACACTGTTGCGTGCACTCCAACGGATCGCGCGTAACCTGCGGGTGACCTGGCTGCCGGCGCAAGGCCGTTGGAGGGTAGTCCGTGTCGCGCCGCCTCGAATACCGTGGTCGGACCCTAGCGCTCCGGGCCCAGTCGACCCGTTTCGCGTCCCTGTGCCAGCACCCGCTCAGCGAAGTCCAGGCGCTCCTGCAGCTCGCGCAGATCCTGCCCGAGCCTGCCCACCTCGGCTTCGAGGGCCTCGAGCCTGGTCTGGACGTCGCTCCGGGCAGGACGCTGCCGCAGCCTTCGGGCCCATAGCCCGAAGGCCAGCGCGAGCGACGCGTGAACTGCGGCATGCGACGGCTCGGCTTGCGCGACCGCGAACCCGGCTCCGGCCAGGTTGATGACGCTCAGCACGACGGCGATCGGGTACCACGTCGACGCCTTGAAGGTCATGGGACTGCCCGGTGACCTACCCGCTAGCTGCCGATCCGCCGCTCTTCCCGCGCCTTGCTGAGCAAGCGCTCGGCAAAGTCGAGCCGCTCATGGGTTTCCGTCAGCTCCTGTTGGAGGCCCTGGACCTCACGCTCCAGTGCCTCCAGGCGCGCGGCGACGTCGGCCGACGGTGATTCGGGACGAGTGGCACGCACCCGAGCGATCCTGACCGCCGCGAACGCAATGATCGCCACGATCGGGATGAGTGGGACAAGAAAGTCGGGGTTCATGTCGCCTTCTTCCGAGGTGGGGCGCCCTAGTCTGGTGCCCAATACGTAAATGGCACCTCACCGACGGGCGCGCCGCTCCCAGAGATTCGGATGCGGTACGAGTGACCCATGATCAGGGGTTCGGCTGCGACCGACTCCTGCATGGACGCGGGAACCGTACCGTAGCGGAGCGGTGCGGCCGCTCCCTCGCCCGGCGTGCGAGCGCTGATCGCCCACACCGCATGAACGCCGCCGACCGATGGTGGCAGCGGCTCGTCGATGACGAGCTGATCGATCAGGCAATTCGGCGTCCACGACAGCGTTGGGGAGAGGGACGCCGTTGCGGTCACCGTGACGCTGCCGCTGCAAGGGCCGAGACTCGGGCCAGTGGTATCCGTGCAGCGGGCGAGCGCACACGGCGGCAGCCCGAGGATGAGATATCGCCAGATCGATGCGCGCGAGGCGTAGGTGCGTAACCTCATCCGCGCTTTTCCCCGGCCCCCAAGGCCGAGCGATCTCGGCCTTGTGCCAACAGGCGCTCGGCAAAGTCAAGGCGCTCTTGGAGCTCTGCGACCTGTGTCGACTGATTGGTCAACGTGGTCTGGGCGTCTTCCAGCGCGGCGGCGTGCTGCTCCAATTGTTGCTTGATCTGGGCCACGTCGGTGCGCGACGCTCCACGTCCGGCGACTGCCCCGGCTATCGTCTTCGCAACCAGGACGATGGTGGCGGCGGCGATCGTCAGAGCCAGGATGAAGACCGGTTCACTCATGGTCGGAGCTGCCTCCAGCGGTTGCGGGACGTTTCTCTCTTAAGCTGCGGGGCGGACACCGGCGGGCGCAAGCGGCCGCCCGACGATGACCAGCACTGCGCCGAGGACCGGCTTTCTGATCAACGGTCGCGCTCGGGCACTGGATCGTAGTACGCGCCCCGCGCCGGTGCCGCGAACAAGGTCTGCGCTTGCTGCAGCAGCCCGGGGGGAATCCGGGACACGGATGCTTGATGTGCTTCCACGCTGTCCCACACCTCGATGATGGCCAGGCGCGTCCGATCGTCGTGCTGGACCAGCAACTCGCAGGAGCGACAGCCTGGAGCGTCGATGATGCGCCCAATCACGGAGCGAAGAAAGTCGCGCAACGCCGTGGCCTTGTCGGGGTTCGCTTGGAACTCGTTTATCCGGGTGATCGACATGAGGGGCCTTGCTTTCACGGTCATGGTCGTGGTGAGGGCGGCCGGGTCGAGTCCTCGAAGCCGAAGAAGCGGTCCATCCGCCAGCGGCCGTCCTCCAGGCGGAGCAGGAAGGCGACGTACCTGCCGAACTCCGTCACGCGTCTGCCGCTCGAGTCGCGCCAGGACTGCTGGAACGCGCCGAACTCTGTCGCGTGGTCGGGCGCGACGCGCCGACTCGAAACGGTCAGACGGAGGTCCATGTCGCGCAGCGAGGCCCAGTTGTCACGCGCCATCGCCGCCAGCTCGGTCGGGCCCCGAACCGTGTTGAACGCCGGCCACTCGAACACCGCCGTGTCGGTGTAGAGCGCCGCGTACGCCAGCGGGTCGTGACTCCGGTACGCCCGGACCAACGCCGCGTTCAACGAGTCGATGCCGGCCGTGGCCGCGCGGGCGGATGGCCGGGACGGCTGCGCACAGACGAGGCATGCGATGCCGAGCGATACGACGGCTACCCTGATGGATGCGCTCATGGCCCGAGACGGGCCGTGTGGCCCTTTCGGCCCGCGGTGTTGAACGCGGCGACGCGGACGCTCGCGCGGAAGGGGATCGGACCGCGCACTTCGGAGCTCCGCACGGTCGGCTCGCTGCCGTCGGTCGTGTAGCGCAGGGCGAACCCCGGCAGCTCCACGCTGCAGCGCACCATCCCGCCTTCCACCTCGAGACCCGGCGTGGGGATCCGGTAGTTGAGGCCCGAGACCTCCCGGTCGAGTCGGGGCAGCTCGCGCTGGCCGAGCACGTTGACGAAGCGGGACCAGGCCTCGCGGTAGAGGGACTCGGCCTTTGCGGGGTCGCGCTCCGTCGCCCAGTCGGGGTCGGGCGCCCACGCCCGCTCGGCCAGGCCGAACAACTTCGGCAGCAGCATGTACTCGAGCCGCCCCTCGGCGACGAGCGTCTCCGACCACAGGTTGCCCTGAATCCCCACCACGTGGGCCCGCCCGTAGTCGGTGAGCCGGTCCTTCCCGGCGAACACGGCGGGGTCGACCGGGACGTTGCGGTAGTAGTCGAACGGGATGAACTGGAACGGCTTGCGCAGGTCGACGTAGCCTCCCCAGTCGAGCCCCGTCTCCTCCGGATTCGGATTCCAGGCGAGATCGAAGTAGAGATTGCTCACGGGACTCAACACCACGTCGTAGCCGCCATTCGCAAGGCGGTAAGCGAGGTCTTCGGCGCCCCCGCCCGGGACGTTGTTCCAGACGTACGCGCGCCAGCCGCGACCGGCGAAGTCGGGATTGGGGATGGTCGTTCGGTGCCCGTCGCGGCTGGTCTTGCGCACGGCGATCTCCTCCCAGCCCGACGGCAGGAGACCCTGCGCCTTGAGGATCTGCTCCACCCGGCCGTAAAAGGCGAACCACAAATCATCGACACTCGTGAGATCGTGCGCCTTCAAGTACGCCCGCGCCGCCGGCGATCCTTCCCAGACACCGGCCGGCACCTCGTCGCCCCCCATGTGGATGTGGCGCAGCGGAACGCCCGCCTCGCGGTGGATGGCCACGAGGTCGCCGACCACACGCTCGACGAACCGGTACGTCGACTCGAGCCCTGGGTTCATCACATTGTCGTGGTAGCCCTGGGCCGAGGTGTACACCGAGCGGTCGTCCGGGTCGTTGAGCCGGTACTGCGGGTTGCCCTGCATGGCCTTGATCGCGGCGCGCGCGTGGCCCGGCATTTCGATCTCAGGGATGACCTCGATGTGCCGCGCCGCCGCGTAGCGCAGGATCTCGATGTAGTCCATGCGGGAAAAGAACCCACTGCCCCAGGGCCGGTCGACGGCGGGGCCCGAGCCGAACGCGGGCGGAAGATGTGTCCCTGAGCCGAGAGTGTGGCCGCGTCGCGCACCCACCGCTGTGAGCTCGGGGAGGCTCGGTAGCTCGATCCGCCAGCCCTCGTCGTCCGTGAGATGGAGGTGGAAGACATTGAGCTTGTACCGGGCGATGAGGTCGAGCGTGCGCAGCACGGCGGCCTTCGGCTGGAAGTTCCGGGCGACGTCGAGCATGAACCCGCGGTAACCGAAGCGGGGAGCGTCCACCACGCGGATCGCCGCCAGGTCGAGCCCAGCGCCCGTGCGCGGGTGGGGCGGAGGCAAGAGGCTACGTAGGGACTGGAGACCGTAGAAGACGCCGGCGGGCGAGGCGCCCACGATACGTACGCCCTGCGCGGGATCCACGACGAGCGAGTACGCCTCGGGCGACGCCTGGCCTGCGACTGGGCCCGCCTCGAGTTGCAGCGGCGGGACCGCTCCTTTTCCCCTATTACCGAAGTAGGGGCGCAGGTACTCCGCCGCGAACGCCGCCTCGTTCCCGAGCGCCTCGGGCGCTTCGACCGGCGGCATCGCCGTGAGGTGCAACGCTCCCGCTCCTTGCGACACCGCCACCGGCGTCGGGAACACCGGTGGCAGCTCGCTCGCGGGGATGGCGCGGATCACGGAGTCGAGCGCGAACTGATTCTCGGGTGTCACCACGCGGGGATCGCGCCCAGCGCCCTGGGGGGGCCGCTCGAAGGGGACGGCCACAAAATCGTTCAAGGGAATGCCCACGTCCTTCGCGGCGTCGAAAACGATGTAGGGGCCCCGCGGAACGAAACTGGCATTGAGGAGGAGGTCGGTGAGGTACGGGATCCGGATGCTCGAACCCGGGGCCAGTCCGCCGAAGCCCGCTGCCGGCACGAGGCGGTGCAGGTCGGCGACCACGTCCTCGACTATGAACCCGCCCTCCACGGTTCCGGGCTGCGCCGAGTGGAGGGCGTTGAAGTAGATCGCCCAGCCGCTCGCGGGGAGCGGCTTCGCGTCGCGGTTCGTGATGGTAAAGGCCGCGCGCGAGAGGCCCCGCCCCCCGGCGGCGTCTTGGAAGACGTCCCGCTCGAGCTCCCACCGGAGCTGCAGGGCGGTCTGGGCGGCGCCGGCGCTGGGCGGGAAGCCCAGCACGAGTGCGGGCAGTGCAGCAAGGAGTCGGTTACACATGAATGCCCCTCTACTCGGCCGGGTGCCACACGAAGGAGTCCCGCGCGCGATACAGGATCTCTCCGCTGGGAGTACGAACCGCCACGACCGCAGCCAGGACGGGAGCGTCAAAGCGGGTGGTGACCAATCGGGTCAGGAATTTGCCGTCGATCGTAATGATGCCGATTCGAGAGTAGTCACAGCGGAGGTGGACCGTATCGGCCCTGATGAGAGTCTCATCGCAGCCCATCTCCTGGTCGGTACCAGTGGCCGTCTGCGCAATGACGACAAACGCCTCCGGACGGAGGCTGAGACGGACGAATCGGAACCGATCTACCGTGAAGCTATAGCCCGGGACGTAGTACCCCTCGGCGTCGGCTTGAAGCGGCGGCTTGCGCGTCTCCACGACCGGCGCCGGAGGCCGCTCGGCGACGGTGGGCGTGGGCGCGCGCAATAGGCTCACGGTCACCAGCCCAACCGCGAGGCCCAGCGCGATAACTACGATGAGTAGAAGGAGGCGTCCGCGGCGCATTAACGGGTGCGTGTGGTGGCGGCGTCCGCTCGACCGTACAGATCCGCCGACCATTTCAGCGTTGCGCGCCGCTCGATCCGCACGAAGCCGTGTTGTGCCAGCAGGGCGTCCATAGCCCGTGCCGAGTGCACGAAGCCCCGGAAGGGATTTCTGAACAGGGCGCGGACCATATTCTGTAGCCCCACGGCGGCCCGCACATACCACCGGTCACGCGGGTATGAGAACGCCAAGAGACGCCGGCTGCGGCGCACTGCCGCCTCGAGCAGCGGTTGGTAAGACGGGTAACAGCAGACCACGCGATCCATGGTCACGACGTCGGCCTGCGCGACGGCTCCCGCGACGGATACGAAATCGCCGTGCACCACGTCAAGCCGATCGGAGACGTTACGGCGACCCGCCTCCTGACGGGCGGCTGCAACGTAGGCCGGCGCTGCCTCCACAGCGGTCACCCGCTCGACACCCGCGGCCAAGAGCTCGAAGCTGAGCGCACCGATACCGGCGCCCACATCCAGTACCGTCTTCCCATGCCCTGCCCCGAGAATCGCATCTCTCAGTAGGCGCGTCGTCTGATCGGGACCTCGCCCCCGGTAGCGCGTGAGATCGCGCCGGGCGACGGCGTCGCTGAACTGACGCTGGTTAGCCGCGAAGAATGAAGAGCAGCAGGAGCTCATGGTAACGTCGCATCAAAGCTGCGGGTGGCGGGCCCGCCGGCGCAAGAGAAGTCATCACGGAGGCCCCTCCCGGCGCTGCCAGGATCGAGGTCGGCCGCACAGCCACGCCGACTGAGGTCCGTGAAGCACTTGATCAGGCGGCGACGCGGGCGTCCCGGTCGGGTGCACCAGTTTACGTCGAGTTCGACTGAATACCTGGACGCGTGGGATGCAGGCTCATCAAGGTTGCTTCTGAACGCGGTAATGCAGTTGAACCACACCATCCTCGAAGCGTTCAGTGGAGTGCAAATCCAACGGCACGTGACGATGTCGCCGCGCGATCAATGGGATGCCGTCCCCAATGAAAACGGGGGCCACACTGATGACGAACTCGTCGATCGCCTGCGCGTCAAGAAACGAGGCGATGATCTCGCCACCGCCCATCAACCAGATATCCTTGCCAGGCTGCTCTCGAAGACGGCTCACGAATGGGCCGATGGCATCGTTCACGAACTCCACGCCTGAAGGGGCGTCAGCTGGCGGCGGGTGGCGGGAGAAAACGATCGTCCGACCCTGTGAGTCGAACTTCGCCCCCATTCGCAGGCTCACGTCGTAGGTCTTCCGGCCCAGCAGCTTCGTGTCAACCGACCTCGTGAAGGCGTTCATGCCGTAGAAACCTTTTGGTGCCGGGCGGGACGTCAGCCATTCGAGATCGCCGTCGGAACGCGCGATATAGCCGTCCGCGCTGGTCGCGATGTGGACGATGACTTTGCGACGCTTCGTCACGAGCCCGATCTCCGTTGCCGAGAGCGTAGGAGCGCGCCGCTACGCGCGAGGCTCCCCTTCGTCAGCCGAAGGGCCGTACGTGCCCGGAACCGGCACGCCGTTCAACCGCAGGTAAACGGTGAGTTGCCCGCGATGGTGCACCATGTGGTTGACCGCGTTGCGATAAACGGCAAGCCGGGACTTCGTCCAGAGTGCGCGGCCGCCGGCCTTGAGGGTCCACGGCTGAGCGAAGTCGTCATCGCTGGCCGCGGCAAGGGCCTGGCGCGCGGCGTGGGCGTGGCCTGCAAACCACTGGACGATGCTCGTCGCCGAATCAAGGACCAATTGTTTCGTGGGCGGCCCGCCGAGTGGAGCGATGTCTACCTCGTCTCGGACGAACGCGTCCAGCGCCCACTTCGGCAGCTCGGCGACATGCGTCGCCAGACGGCCCAGAGACATCGAGGTCGGGTGCGGTTTCCAAGCGTACCGACTTGACGGCACACGTTCGAGCACGCGCCGAGTGGCGGCCATCTCCTCGTCGAACTCTGGGAGCAGCAACCGACCGATCGACACTGGCAGCTCCGTTGTTCCGGTTCCTCGCGCTGGTTTAGGCGGCCTGGGGTGGGTACAAGCAGCGGCGGGCCGCCCAAGGCGGCGACCTCATGGGGCAATGACTCGGCCGGTCTCCGTGCCTTCGACGCTGCGGACGTAGGCTTGGGCCACCGTGGCTGCAGGCAAGCCGCCTTGGAGCGGCATTCCGAGTGCCTGCAGGGTCTCAGTAACCCAGGGCGGGCTCACCACGTTGATCCGAATACCTCGGGGGGCCTCGAGCGCGGCCGCTCGGGCAAAACCCTCGAGGCCCGCATTCACGAGGCTAATCGCGCCGCTGCCGCGAGACGGCTGCTGGGCCAGAATGCCGCTCGTAAGAGTGATCGAGCCGCCGTCGATAACAGAGCCGAGTCCATACCTGACCAGGTTGACCTGGCCCATGAGTTTGTTGTCGACGCTGAAACGAAAGTCGGCATCCGTGAGTTCGTCGAGGGGCTTGAAGCGAGCCTGACCAGCAGCGCTGATCACGGCACCGACCTTGCCGACCTTGGCGTACAAGCCTCGGATAGATGCCGGGTCGGCCATGTCGACGTGTAGGGACGCCTGCTGGCGACTCGCGAGCAGGACCTCGTGTCGCGGGCCGAGGGCCGTTGCGATGGCTTTGCCAATGGTGCCTGTGGCACCGATGAGGAGGATACGCATGGAAGGAATCTAAGCGCAGTGGGGAAATCGGTCGCCGCATTCATTTTGCGGTACGGCGTCGCTGCGCGAATGTAGCAGCCGTAATCTCGTATAGGAAACTATCCCGGCCGTACGCATCGGGCCTTCGTCCCACCTGACGGGCTCCAATCTTCTCAAGCGCCCGCTGTGAGCGGCGGTTGCCTGTACCGACAAGGAACACGACTCGGTCTACGAACCTGAACGCATGCTCGAGCATGAGATACTTCATTTCGGCGTTATAGCGACCTCCCCAATATGACCTTGCGAGGAACGTCCAACCGATCTCGACTTGGCTGGCTTGCGCGTCGTATGCGAAGAATCGTGACGATCCAATCACGCGGCTCGACTCAGCATCCAGGGCGATCAACGCACCGCCAGAGTCCAGTGCCTCTTTGAAGAACGTCCGGAATACGGCCAGTTGATACCGATCCGAGGCCGGGTGTTGCTCCCAAATCAGCGGGTCCGCTGCTACCGCGAAGAGCACATCGAAGTCTTCAGCGCGGAGCGGCCTGAGTTCGAGGAGCTTCCCTCTGAGCGTAGGTTGAAGATCGAACGCCATCTCCGAGGCTCACCATACCTGCTGTTGACGTGACAACACACTCAGCGCTCGCGCTCCAGGAAAGCCTTGAGAGCGACCGCGTTGTTGCGGCGCGACTCTCGCGACGCGAAGACGAACGTGACCCGCCCTGCTCGCAGCCGCTCGAGGATCGGTTCCCACGCGGCGGGATGAGCTCGCAATTCCCGAACGTAGCGGCGCTTGAACTCGGTCCACTTTGCCGGGTCATGGTTGAACCAGCGACGCAGGACCGCGGAGGGGGCGGCCTCTTTGGCCCAGAGGTCGATCTTCACACGCTGCTTGGACAGGCCCCGGGGCCAGAGACGCTCGACCAAGATACGGCAGCCATCGCTGCGGGACGGCGGCTCATACGCCCGTTTCAGCAATATGGACATACGCTGGTATGCCTACACAGCCATGGCAGCCTGCACCACTTCGGCTGACCACCGCAAGCTTGAGCCGCCTCGCCCGCAGGGCTTCGAGTACTGCCAAGACCTCCGGTTCGATGCTCCGCAACACGGCGCCTTTCTGTCGCACGCGTTCCGAGCGCAGGCCCTCCAGCACCGCCTCCTCCACCGTACCCCCGAGTGTCTGGACAATCTCGGCTAGTGTATCCCGAAAGGAGCAGCGTCCGCGTACGATATCCGAGCGCCGCGACCGCCACAGTTGCCTGTACGCGCCCTCCTCAACGCCGAGTTGTCGGGCGAGGGAGGAAGCTCGCCGCACTGAGGCGCTGGACTCCGTGACCAGAGTCTCGAAGAGGTCAAAGAGGAGCGCTTGGATCATCACTCCGCTTCCCTTAGAGCGATCTGTGCCCGCCAGCTTCAAGCGCTTGCTACGCGGCATCATCCCTGGACGGTGATTCCACTGGCACGCGTCTCCCGGGCATGAGGGACGTCCCGAGGAGCGCAAGCAGCAAACCGCACACGCCACCGACGAGACCCAGTACCGTGAAGAACGGTACCCGAGTGATCGCCGGAGCTGCCCCGCCATAGGTCGCGAGCGTGAATACGAAGCACACGACGAACCCGTAAAGCGCGCCGGCCATGACAGCGGTCGCCCTGTCCGCTCGGCAGCCCAGTGCGACCGCCGCGAGCCCCCAAGGCACGAGCGTCCACCATTGAAGCGAGAGGACATGGGCCGCGGTCCATCCGAGAAGAAGCCCCAGCGCGATAGCAGAAGCGAACCTTAGCATTGTCACGGACCGGGACGGCGAAGACGGGCGCGCAGGCCCGCCGCCGCGAGGCCCAGTGCCACGCCTGAGGCTACCACCAAGGCGGGGTAGATCGCGAGGAGATCGACACGAATGTTGCACTCCCCGGAACAGAGAATCCGCTCATGCATAGCGTATTCATAGATGCCGTAGAGCAGCCAAGCGAGAGCTACCACGACGACAAACGGGCGCCGAGTAACCCGGTACAAGCCGAGGAAAGCAATTGACGGGAGCACCGCGAGCAGGGGGTACTCGATGAAAATGGCCATGACCCGATACATGGGAAGCGGCACCCCTGGGGTTCGGTAACGATCAGAGAAGCTTAACGTTTCTGCACTTGATCTGATCCGTGATTTCTCGATATCACCGATCACGGTATAGACTCCCCGGCCAAAGTCGACCAGACTGGGCTCCCAGTCCAGTATATACCTTGACACGCATATGCTCTGCTGGGTATATTAAGAGAATGGAATCTGTGTTCGAGATCATTGCGGAGCCGAACCGCCGCGCGATATTGAGCCTCCTGGTCTCGTCCCAACAGTCGGTGGGAGAGATCGAGCGTCAACTTCGTATGCCCCAGCCGACTGTGTCCAAGCACCTGCGAGTGCTGCGCGAGGCCGGCTTCGTGGAATCCACGGTGGACGCACAGCGCCGACTCTACCGGCTGAACCCTGAACCGCTTCAGGAGGTCGCTGCCTGGCTGGCTCCGTTCCGTCGGTTCTGGTCCGCTCACGTGGATGCTCTGGAACGCCACCTCGACCGCATGGATCAGTCAACACCAACGAAAACGAAGACAAGGAGGAGACACCGATGAACGTCCTCTTGTGGGTCCTCCAGGTCGCGCTCGCCCTGCTCTACCTCGCCGGGGGGTCATACAAGGTGTTCAAGTTCGACGAGCTCGCGACCCACATGCGCGCGCTCTCGCGCGGCGGATGGCGCGCGCTCGGCGTGCTCGAGATGTTGTGCGCGGTCCTGCTGGTCGTCCCGGCCGCCGCGAAGTGGATGCCCGGCCTGACCCCGCTCGCCGCCGCCGCGCTCGCGCTGGAAACCCTGGCCCTCGCCGGGCTGTACGCGCGGTATTCGCTTAAACTGGCCGCTACCAACCCGCTGGTCTGGAGCGTCGTGATGGGGCTGCTGGCGGCCATGGTGGCCTACGGGCGCTATGCGCTCTAGCCGAAGAAGATGACCGATCGCGAGCAGTACGCACCGGGTCCGGCCAGCGGGGCGCAGGTACGAAAGGAAGGCGAGAAGTGGACGCTCATCGTCGTCAGAGAACTGCGCCACTCGCCGGAAAAAGTCTGGCAGGCGCTGACCGACCCGGCGCAGCTACGCGAGTGGGCGCCCTTCGACGCCGATAGGAGCCTGGGTACCGTTGGAACCACGGTGAAGCTCACCACGGTGGGAACGCCCAGGCCGCATGTTTCCGAAACAACAGTGACACGAGCCGACGCTCCCAAGGCGCTTGAGTACAACTGGGGCGGCTTCGATATGCGGTGGGAACTCGAAGCCTTTGGTGGCGGCACGCGCCTGACGCTTTGGACCAACATCGACCGGAATTTCATATCGATGGGCGCTGCTGGCTGGCACATCTGCTTCGATGTGCTGGAGCGGCTTCTCGCCGGTCAGCCCATTGGACGCATCGTCGGCCCCGACGCCATGAAGTTCGGCGGCTGGCGGCGACTGAACGCCGAGTACGCAACGCAGTTCGGCGTTGAGACCCCCGGTCGGCCGTCTCGCCCAGGGACCGGAACCTCTAGGAGGAGAACATGAAGAAGTCGGGCGCGAGCCAAGGCCGGTCGGCATCGGAGCTCATCTCGAAACGAATCGCCGAACTCGGGGACTGGCGTGGGGAAACCCTCAGCAGAATGCGCAAGCTCATCAAGCAAGCAGACCCGGGCGTCGTCGAGGAGTGGAAGTGGATGGGCACTCCGATTTGGTCGCACGACGGCATCATCTGCACTGGCGAATCCTATAAGAATGTCGTGAAGCTTACTTTCGCCAAGGGCGCGTCTCTCAAGGATCCGGGCGGTCTCTTCAACTCGAGTCTCGACGGAAACGTGCGCCGCGCGATCGACATCCACGAAGGAGAAGAAATCCACGAGGCCGCCTTCAAGGTGCTGGTTCGCCAAGCGGTCGCCCTCAACAGTTCTGGCAAGTCGAAACCTTCGAAGAAAGCGAAGTCCTGAGGGATGTTAGGCAGATGCGCCACACTAGGGCTCTCGCGCTTCAACTATCCACCGACCATCCTCGCGCACCAAGCGATCAACCAGGCACCGGGGAGCACCCCACTGTTGCCGAAACGTGGTCGGCGGGATCCAGGCGACGAGCGCGCGGTCCTGCTTCAGCTCGAGTACACCGACGGAGTCCGGGACCGTCAGCGCACGATCTGTCGCCCGGAGCATGTGACTCTCAGGTTGCCAAGAATAGTCGGCGAGCTGTTGAGCTAGCTCGACGCTGAAACCCTGTCGGTAATGAGCGTAGACCTGTTCGCGGCTGATCGTGTCAGAGCCCGCGCGTTGGAAGAGGACGCCCTCAAGCCCGTAGGCCGTTCTCACGGCGTCGATCACTTCTTGCTGGTCTGCGGAAGGCGCTTGCAGGGCTACACCGCATCGCCCGAGGGCCGTGTCTATCGGCGCGGCCGTAGACTCAGTGGCGGAGGCCACAGTGTCCCTGATGGTCGGGGTACTCCCAGGGGGAAGTTGGAAGGCCTGCTTCTGAGGGCGGGCGTCGGAGCAGGCCGACGCCACGGCAAGCCACACGGTCCAGCACGAACGCAGCTTCGTCCGAGTCAGGAGCAAATCGCGCACCGCCTACCGCCGCGTCAGGGTGACCCGTGCAAACGGTCTGCGCACTCCGGAACTGTCGTTGTCCATGCGCCACTGCCACGAGTCCGTCGCACGATCATACACGAAGGTCGTGTGGAAGCTGTCGGTCGCGGTGTAGTGGAACAGGAAGGGAACGGAATCGCCAGCTACGGACCCGCGGCCGATGCCATGGGGCTCGAAGGCTCCCGCGCCAGTGTTATCGAGCCACATGCAGCCATACGCGCCGGTCTGGGGATCGCGACCAAACAGCACCACCGCTTCATAGGTCGGCGTGCCATTCGGCGCGCGCCCGCGAGATACTTCGTGCATCTGCACGTACTCGCGGCCCAGCAGCCACTCGAAGGACACATCGTGGACGGTCTGTCGGCGGGCAATGGTGCCGCGCAGCAGCCAACGCCCAATAAGGCGTGGGAAGAGCGAGTCAGGATGCAATGCCTGGCCGAACAAACCTGCCGGGGCGCACAGTAGAGCGAGAGCGAATATCACGACCTTGCGCATTGCCACCCCCGGGCGCACAGGGTCGTTGCTGCAGGCGCCGGCCAGAGCGCACGCGATGGCCGTGATGACGAAGGGGGTTGGGTCATTGTTAGGCGGCACCTCAAAACGTCTTGGCTTCCTCTTCCGCAACCAGAAACACTGGTTTCCCGCCAGTCGAGATAGATACAGCGTGTGCTACTGCCTTTTGCGCCGGGGCGGACGCTGCAGCCGCTTGCAGAGCTTCCATCGAGGGGAAATGAAGCTCGGCGATCCTGTAGAAGGGAGGTGCGCTGCCGTCAGGCGTGCCTACCACTTTGGATGCGATAAATCTCTTGATGCCCTTGAAAGTTTGTGGAGTGACCATCGGCGCATGATCCTGCGTGTATGCTCGCTCGAAGGCCTGAACGTCTCGCGGAGAGGGATAGAGAACAACAAGTTTCGCGCCCGCCATGGTTTCCTCCTCCTCCTGGGTCGATCAAGGTGCCGCCTAACGGACCGCGCGTAAGCTGCGGCCGACTCGCCCACCGGCGCAAGACCGCTCGACGACAGTCCGTGTCCCATTAGGGCACAACACTCCGCTTCCACGAGAGCGATTGGCGCCCGCCAGCTGAGGCAGCCCGCGATCCTAACTCGCCTTGATGACGACCTTGCCTTTTGCACGCCCCGTGTCGAGGTATGCGCTTGTTCTTCAAGGAGGCCCGATTGTGCTCCTTGAACCGGTCGAGATTGACCTTGGCCAGCGAACTGGACGTGCTGGCAAGGGCCAATGCACAGAAGATGGAATCAACTGCGAACTCGTCGTACTCTTTGAGGAAGAGGTCCTGCCATAGTGTTTCGAGCGCTGCGGTAACCGCTTGGCTGCAGACAGCTTGATGCCCAGCAGCTCCGGCTCGACGCTGTCCGGCTCTTGAATAGCTAGCTCGAAGAGCCGCGGCAGGAAATGCTTGAAGTCTTCCTCGTCACCAACCGTGGACATCGCGCTGTACAGGTAGTCCTGGAGGTCGTCGGCTGGTAGGTGCCGGGCCGGCGTTTCCGCCAACCGGTCGAACCTTTTCGGATCGGAACAACACTCGCATCCAATCAGGGCACGACCGAGCGGCCCGTCGCCAAATACCGCGTATAGGCTGGCGACCACCTCGTTGGATGGTGATTGGTCCATGACCATGCGGTGCGCTGCTTACCGGCTCGCGCTTAAGCTGCGGGCGACCCGCCCGCTGGCGCAAGTGTGGTGGACGAATGTCCCGTGCCCGCCAGGGCACGAACATGACGGCTTCCCTCAAAACGACAGCGCCCGCCAGCTTCAAGCCCTTGTTAGGCAGCGCGCCCTGGCTACGGCAGTGGGTGAATCTTCCAGATCGGGTGAAAGTGGCCGTCGTCCCCTCGCTCGAGAGTGATGTCCCGACCCCACGGAGCCGCTTGTTGCACTTGGGCCGCATCCCCCTGCCTGAGGTGTAAGCGGACGGCTCCGGCCCCGACAACAGTGACGTGGAGCGCAAGAACCAAGTCGGCGACGTGTACAACTGCCGGCGTTCGTACGAGGAGCTCCCGTCTGGGTTCAGGCGATGTAGCGGAGTCGAGCCACACACCCAGGGGTAGGTGACTGGAGTCCGGCACCCAGGGTGATGAGGCCACCTTCACCCATAACTCGTTCTGGCTCAGGGACTCGATTCGGAGAGTTGTAGGATGCGAGGTCGGACGAGGAGTCTTGGGCCCGCTGTCAAACACCACAAGGAGAGCGGCTGCCCCTGTAACTAGAGCCAGCCGGGGCGCGCGAGACACCATGATGTCCTCCACAATTCCGTGTCGCCCTTCTTACACCCCGAGTCTGAGCAGGAGGTCCCCCTCCCCAAGGTCGAGTCCTCACCTCGACGGCGGAGCGGATCTACTTCTCGCTTAGCTCGTACGCCGAGCTCACACGGAAATAGAAAAGATGTATCGAGCGACCGCTCTCTCAGGCGGACGAGGCCACGCCCCCCGTTGGACGCTAGAGTGGTCGCCCGAAGTACAAAACGTACCCGTCCGCATCCATGATTTCGAACCCGCGCAGTTGGTCCGAGTTGTTGCCAAGAGGCTCCCGGAACGAAACGCCACGGGATGTGAACTCCTCGGCCAGCGCGTCCGGATCAGGAGTATAGACGTACGCGTCCCACCTGGCCCAGTGATGCCGGCTGGGATTCGGCATCGGCTGCACCTCGGGCGTGATGGCCTTGAGCATGAGCCGAACGCCGTCTCGCTTCAGCATGGCGAAGTATGGACCATCCTCGGGGCCGAGAAACGTTACTTCGAAGCCTAGACGATCTTTGTAGAACGCGATGGCTGGCATGACATCGCGCACAATGAAGAACGGGGCGATGTAGCCGAGTTGTGCCTGAGTGGTTGGCGCAGTCATTGGACCTCAACCCTCGAGTTGCGACGGTCCTGCACGAGCCGGCGTACTTTCATCAGCACTCACTAAGAGCGGCAAGCGGTTGGGTGCTGTCTAACGGCTCGCGCTTATGCTGCGGGCGACTCGCCCGCCGGCGCACCGCAAGCTCATTCGTTGACCGTGACTCGTCAGGCGCACAAATGGAAGTCTACTCTACGTGGAGGCGCCCGTCAGCTTCAAGCGCTGGTTAGGCGGCGTCGGCTTCGTTAGGGAGCGGTCAACGGCTCGCTGCGACCACCCGGCATGGAAAGCTGGACCTCACCATTCGGCATGATCTTTAGGCCGCTCGCCCCGGGCAGTCTGGGGCGAACCCAGACCTGCTTGTCAAGAGTCCCGTTCGAGCGAATACCACGGAAGTAATAGATCGTGATGTCGCTCGCTGTGAGTGCGACGAGGTAGCGCGTGGCTCCTTTTCCTGAGAGGGTCCCGGCCGCTAGTGCCTCAATGGAGCTGAATTCGAAATCCTGGCAGGTGTTGGTTCCTGGCGTCGGAAGCGCCCGATCGGAAAGATCGGTGAACGACACGAAGCCCTTTCGGCCATCGGCGTGGAGGAAGGTCCGGTACCTCACAAGAGACATCCTGTTCTTCACTGCCGCCGCAAGGAGTCGATCGAAATCAAGGGGCTTTCCGTCCTCGCCGACGGTCATGTCGATGCCGAAGCCGAGCGTATGGTCGTCCGTGAAGCGGCCCGAAACCGGCTGGAGTTGGCCCGCCACGAGCCCCTCGAGGAGCCGTTGTGGTCCGTGCTGACGGTCGTAGGTGTACACCAGAATCGTCGGGGTCTGTCGAAACGAAGGATCGATCGAAACGAACGCCTCTGGCGATCCATCGCCATCTACGTCGAGGAGCTGGATGTCGCGCACGGGAACCAACCCCTTCTCGGTCTTGAAGGCTTCGACCGGATCGCGCGCTGCCATCGCGCGCACTGCGGCGACAATAGTTGTGTCTTGGCGTGCCATAATCGTTAGGGCGACGAGACACCAAGTTTGAAGCACGGGAATATGCCTATAGCAGTGTGTGGGAGAAGACGCCGCCCGTCAGCTTCAAGCGGCGCCGCTCCCCCGGACGCGCTGCAGCACGAGGTGCGTGCCAGCGGACAGGTCAGGGAGTTCCTCGAACCCCATGACTGACAACGTTGATCGGACCCGCCGGGCGCCCACAGTGCCGATCACCTGCTCGTGCAGCTCCAGGATGATCCTGCTCACGGTGGGCAAGTGAGCGCGGTCGAACAACTCGCTCTCGGCCCCCTCGACATCGACGATGAGCAGCGTGGCCCGAACGAGCTGGACAATCTCACTAAGCGCCTTTACGGGAACCTCGACCGGACGGACTTTGCCGCTGGGGCGTAGCACCGACGACGCCCACAGGTCCTCGCTGCGGAACAGCGTTACCTTGCCGGCGTCCGCGCCAACGGCGCACATGTCCAAAGTTGGCTGGACCTCATTGAGCGAATAGGTCTCTCGGATGCACGCCTCGAGATCGGGATTGGCCTCGTAGGCAAACACGCGGCTCGACCCGAGTCGCTTCGCGCAATAGGCGGAGACCAGCCCAAGCCCGGCCCCGACCTCGAGCACGACGTCACCGGGTGAGAGCACTTGCTCAATCAGCCGGAACTCGTCCTGTTCGTATCGACCCCGCGAGACGGTACGCTCGACCTGTGGCGACATGTGGCGCCCCAGCCGGATCTTAACCCCTGCCACCGTGACGACGGGTCGTCGACGCACGCGGAACTGGTGGACGAGCCAGTTCAAGACCGATGTGCTCACGCGTTGAACAGCGGGTCTGGGCACCTTGCGATCGTGGTGGACCCGAGAGCGACTTCGCCCTGTGCGCGACCCGCGCGGGCCATCGCGGAAGCGCTGAGGAGGATGGGCAGGGTCACGGGAGTCCGGCTGAACACTCGATAACCTCCGACGCAGCGGCCTAACCGATCGCGCTTAAGCTGCGGGCGACTCGCCCGCCGGCGCAAGAGTGTGGTGCGACAGTCGGTGCTCACCGGGGCACGACCCAACGACTTCCTTTAGAACGAGAGCGCCCGCCAGCTTCAAGCGCTTGTTAGGCAGCCAACGGTCCAGAACGCGCCGCCACGATCAAATGTGTGCCCCCGTCGACATAACCGGCCTGCGCTGTCGCTTGACGCTCAAGGTCAAGGAGTGTCTGCCATCGATCCGCCTGCTGACGCAACTCGAGCAGTAGAGGCTCAAGGTTCGTTGTGAGCGCATTTGACGCCGCCAACGCCTCGATCGTGAACCCGTGGCGCTCCAAAAGCGCCGTCAGTCCTGGTGAGCGAAACATGTGACACTTATGAGACGACGTGGGATCGTTTTCCGGAGTCAGGTCACCGGTCTCGACAATGTTTGCCATACTCTGCAAGGGGAGGTCTCTGAGTGCAGCCAAATGCCGGTGTAAAGTGCCCCACAGCGACATGACGCTCGCCACGAACATGCCCCGGGGCCTTAGCACCCTTCGGCAGGACTCCACTGCATCATCTCGACGCTCAAAGACGTAGCTCAGGGGCCCGCCGTAGGCGACCACCACGTCGAAGCTCGCGGGCGGGAGGATAGTGAGATCGCAGATATCAAGCTTGTGGTAGGCCTCGACACTGCGCGCGAAGCCGCGTTCCGCACCATAGCGACGATTGAGCTCAAGCTGGACATCAGAAATGTCGGCGACGACTATGCGGCAGCCCAAGCGATGAAGTGTTTGCGTGAAACGCCCAGGGCCGGCGCCGATTTCCAGGACATGCGAGCCTGGCGCCACGAAGCGCTCAAGATAGAGGTTATGGATGTGCTCGTGGACGGCGCCGAGCGCGAATCTGTCAAAGCGCTCCCATTCGCCTTCCCCGAACTGATCGAAGTAGGCTGCGACGGCCGGGGGATCGTATGGCACAGTGCGTTGCCTGCCTAACGGATCGCGCTTAAGCTGCGGGCGCAATCGCCGCTGGCGCAAGGAGGTGGAGGCGCAGAGAAAAGGGCTCGCGGGCGAGGTAACGCAATTCCTCTCTACTTGTGAGCGCCCGTCAGCTTCAAGCGCTTGCTGGGCAGCCAGCCTTAAGCGTTGCAGACGTGGATCCCTCGATCGCCGGGCGCCAGCGTGTCCTGCCCCGACGTGGGAACCACCCAAGGGTAGGGTATCACAATCCGACTCCCGAGGACGCGACCCGTGAGTGGAAAGGCGTCCCCCACGCGAACGGTCACGAGCCCTCCCGCACGTGTGACGACCCCGGTTGCCTGAAATGCCAACGAGTCGTCCAGACGGAGGGCAGCGAATCGAACGGCAATGCACGGGATGGTGAGGGTCGCCCCACTCCGCTCCGCGTTGAGGGTGGCATCGGCACTGGACCACGTACCCAGCAAGAGGTCCCCAGGGGCTAACGGCTGTGAACAGGCCAATACCGCGAGAGCCGCGGAGACAATGACGAGTGGCCTGCGCCGCTGTGAGAGACAGGTACTCGTTTGGGCTGTCCGTGTCATGGCGCGATCCTCCCTACGTGTTCTATACCCATGGTTGAGGCAGGAGGGTCACATCGCTGGCTGCCTAACGGATCGCGCTTCAGCTGCGGGCGACCCGCCCGCCGGCGCAAGGTTATTGGACGTTAGTCCGCGCCCACCAGGGCGCAAACACTCGGATTCCATTGGAGCGATCACCGCCCGCCAGGTTCGAGCGCTTGTTAGGGGCCGCCGCGACTCGAACGCTTGACCTTCTTACGCCCCGCCACAGTGATCGCCTTCTCAGCCCACGGCCGCAGCGCCTCCGGGTCGTCGAGGAGGTCGGCGGGCACCTCGTAATACTGCATGACCTCCCCATGCTCGGCGTACGGGCGGAATGGGCCCAT
>QHUT01000159.1 GCA_003222055.1 Gemmatimonadota bacterium | reverse complement strand
CTCGACATGGAGACGGTGCGCCACACGACGGCGGCGTTCCGGGCGCTCGAGCGGATCGGCATCCGCGCCACGGTCGGCAAGTGCCTGATGGACGCGCATCCCGAGGGCGCGCCGATCGATCTCGCCGAGGCGACCGACGACGCGCTGGCGGACGTCGCGGCGCTGGCCCAGCGCTGGCACGGGGCCGCCGGCGGCCGGCTGCGCGTCTGCTTCGCCCCGCGGTTCGTCCCCAGCTGCTCGGGTCCCTTGCTCCGCGCGGCGAGCGATCTGGCGGAGCGGTTCGACGCGCAGCTGCACACCCACGCGGCGGAGACCATCGTGGAGCGTGAGACCGTCCTCCGGACCACGGGCCTGGAAGAGATCGCCTACCTGGACTCGGTCGGCATCGCGGGCCCGCGGGCGGCGCTCGCTCACTGCGTCTGGGTCGACACGCACGAGATCGATCGGCTGGCGCGTCAAGGAACCACGGTGGTGCACTGCCCCTCCTCGAACCTGAAGCTCGCGAGCGGCGTGGCGAAGATCCCGGAGATGCTCGCCGCAGGCTGCCGCGTGGCCATCGGTGCGGACGGCGCCCCCTGCAACAACGGCCTCGATGCCTTCGCCGAAATGCGTCTCGCCGCCCTGATCCAGAAGCCGCGCCTGGGCGCCGATGCGCTCCCCGCCGCCCAGGTGCTCGAGCTCGCGACGCTGGGCGGCGCCCGTGCCCTCGGGCTCGAGCACGAGATCGGCTCCATCGCACCCGGGAAGCGGGCCGACCTCGTCGTGCTCGACCTGTCCGGCCCGCACCTCCATCCGCTGCTGGGCGACCCCGTATCGCTCATCGTGTACTCGGCCCGCTCGAGCGACGTGCGCGACGTGTTCGTCGAGGGCCGCCCCGTCGTGCTCGGACACGAGCTCCTCACGGCGCCGGTCGACCACATCGTGCGCGAGGCCGATCGGGCCGCCGCCGAGCTGCACCGCCGGGCGAGGCTCGCGTAATGCTCGGCGGCATGCTGCTCGCGGTGACGGTCGCGGTGCAGGGACCCACATCTCTGGACTCGGGTGCCGCGCTGTTCGCATCATGGTGCAAGTCGTGCCACGGGGCGGACGGCCGGGGCACGCCCGCGGCCACGACGCGGCTCGAGGTCCCCCCCGCGGACCTGCGCGAGTGCAAGGGCTCGACGGCCGAGACCGAAGATCGCTGGGTGAAGATCGTCGCACAGGGCGGCGCGGCATTCGGGCTATCGCTCGACATGCCGGCCTTTGGGGAAGCCGGAACGCCCGCTCAGATCCGTGCCGTCGTGCGCTACGCGCGCTCGTTGTGCGGCGAGCTGGGCTGGCCGCCGGGCGAGCTGAACTTCCCGCGGGCGTTCCTGGTCGAAAAGGCTTACCCGGAGGACGAGGTCGTGATCAGCGATCGGGGTCGCGGCCAGGATTACATCTACGAGCACCGCCTGGGTAAACGGCTCCAGCTCGAGGCGAGCGCGGGCACCGCGTTCGACGGGCAGCCGCAGGTATTCGAGGACGTGACCGGCGCGCTCAAGTACAACGTGTGGCACAGTCTCGAGCGGCGCGCGCTCGTAAGCCTCGGGCTCGAGGCCACGCCGCCCCTGGGGCGCCAGGACGTGTGGGAGGTCGAGCCGTTCCTCGCGTTCGGGGCCCATCCCGGCGGTGCGTTCGTGGTGCAGGGCGAAGTCCAGGGCAGCTGGGAAGAGACAGAGGGGTTCGGGGGGATGTCCTATCGGCTCGGCGTCGGCCACGAGGTGGGGCGCTTCGTGCCCATGCTCGAAGCGGGCTGGAGGGTACCGGCGGATGGCGAGCGGATGCTGTCGCTTTACCCGCAGGTGTGGATGCAGCTCTCCCGGCTCGGACACGTGGCGGGCTCGCTCGGAGCCGAGCTCCCCGCCACGGGCCCGGAGCCACGGCATCCGCGGCTGATCGCGTTCGTCTTGTGGGACTTCGGGGACGCGCCGCTATTCCGCGGCTGGTAGGCTGGCTCCGTCCACGTTGAAGTGCTGAATCGTCTCGATCAGTTTCGCGGCGGCGACCGCGAGCTGTTGCGACGTCGTGCTGAGCTCGCCGAGCGATGCGATCTGCCGCTCGGTCGCCGCCGACGTCTGCTCCGCCCCCTGCGCCGCCGTCTCGGCGATCCCCGCGACCTCGTCCATGCGCCGGACCACATCGCGGATCCGGCCCGTCTGGCCTTCGGTCTCGCCCGCCAGGACTGCGGCGGACTGGACCGTCGCGTTCAAGTCGCCAAAAATGGCGTCCAGCGCCTGCCGGACGGCCGCGGACACCGCGCCCACGCCCTGCGCCGTGCGGCGGCCTTCCGCCATGGCGCCGAGCAGCTGGGTCATCTGGTCCTGCGTCTGGCGGACGCGCGCGCGGACCTCGTCCGCGGAGCGGGCGCTCTGCTCGGCGAGCTTGCGCACCTCGTCGGCCACGACGCGGAACCCCAAGCCGTGCGGGCCGGCCCGGGCCGCCTCGATGGCGGCGTTCAGGGCGAGCAGATCGGTCTGGCTCGCGATCCGCGTGATCGCGTCCACCAGCTTGCCGATCTCGCGCGAGCCCAGCTCGAGCGTGGCGGCGGCCCGCGACACCTGATCCAGGTGATCCACCAGCGTGACGAGCAGCTCACTCGCCCGGGCGATTTCTTGCCCGTGGCGGCGCGCCTGCTGCGCCACGCCGGCGATCTGACGCTCCGCGTCCTGGGCGCGGGCGTGCAGCTGCGAGGCGACGGCGGCGGCCGCCTCCGAGTCGGCGCGCCCATGTCCGATCAGCTCGCGCTGCCGCTCGACGCCACGCGTGAGGCCCTGGGTGGTCGTCGAGATCCCCTGCGAAGCGGCCTGAAGCTGGCGCGCCGACGCCGACAGCTGCTGCGCCGTGGCGGCGAGATCCTGACCCTGGCGCTGCACCTGCCGCACAATGGCGGCCATCCCGTCCGTGGTCCGGTTCACGCTCACGCCCAGAAACCCGAGGTCGTCGGGGGCGTCGTCCAGCACCCGCACGGTCAAGTCGCCCGCCTCGAGCCGGGCGACCGTGGTGCGGGTGGCGCGCAGCCGCGCGACGATCCGCGTGAGCATCGGCAGGAGCGCCGCGCTCGTGACGAGAAGGACGAGCGTCTCCTCCAGCGACTCGCTCCACGACCAGCCCGGTGCCCCCTGACTCGTGCGGACGGCCGTGACGAGCGCGAAGCCCGCCAGGTTGAGCACCAGGGCCTGCCAGGCCTCGTTCCGGCCCAGGTAGAGCGCGGCCTGGAGCGGGGCGATCAGGTACACCACGTACAAGAGATGCCCCGTCGGCCCGACGGCGTAGACGATCGCGGAGATCGTGGCGGCGCCCACCGCCAGCGTGGCGTGCGTGTACCAGGGGGGGAGCTCGTCGGTTCGTGCGACGCGGGCCATCGCGTAGTTGACCACGGCGAATACGACGGCGAAACCGACGATGAACGACCACGCGACGGGCACGAGGCCGGCGAGCCGGACGGCGGCGAGCAGCACCACGCCGAGACCGGCTACCCTCCAGCGCCCCCGGGCGCTCGCCAGGGCGTACTGGCGCTGCTTGGCGCGGTCTTCGGCGTCGGACATGGCGGGAATCTACATCCGGAACAGATAGCTCAGCTTGAGGAAGAACCCGTCCGTCGTGCGGCTCAGGTCGCGGAATCGGAAGGCGTCCGCTTCCGTGAGCGATGCGCCGTAGCCCAGGAAGACCACGGTCCCCGGCGTCGGCTTGTAGGAGAACAAGACGTCGTTGCGGAAGTCGTTCGAGACGATCGCGCGCGCCGCGCTGTCATGCACGAGGAGCGGTTGCCCGGTGCGCGGATCGAGCAGCGCGGCCTGGTCCTCTGAGAAATACTGTCCGATGTAACGCACGAAGATGGCCCGGGTCAGCTGGTACTCGAGCTTGAGCCGGGGGATGTTCGCGGTCGAGAAGCGACTGCCGTCGCGCGCGCGGGTGAGGCGCTGGTGCACCCAGCGCGCCTCGACGCGCAGGGCGGGCGTGGGGCGCAGGGCGGCGATGGCGGTCAGGGCGACCTGGCGGCCCTCGGACGCCTCGGGGAAGATGGCGGCGGCCGCGTAGCCCACCACCACGCTGCCGGTGACCGCGCGGTTGGGCGTATTCACAATGAAGGCGCCCCCGGGCAGGTGATACAGGTCGTGGGGGACCACGAAAGCCACCGTGTCCACCGTGCGGTCGACCTGATAGCCGGAGTAGTCCCCCGTCTCGAAGCCGAAGTGATTCAGGCTGAGCGTCACCTGCGCCTGCCACCCGCCCCGCAGGTTCGCCACCCAGAATGTCTGCAGCGTGTCTTCGATGGTGCGATGCAAACGACCGAAGTCGCGGTAGCGCCAAATCGGAGCGAATCCGACGATCGCCGTGAACTGCTCGACCAGGGCGCCCGGACGGCCGTACCAGCTGAACCGGTTGTACGTCCGCCCGGCGACGAAGTCCGTGCGATTCACGAAGCCGCTCGTGTCCTGGAAGCTTTTCTCGACGCCGAGCAGCTCGAAGTGGTTGCCGTACGCGCGACCGGTGCGGTCGCCGAAGGTGACGGTCCACAGCTTGCCGGCGCGGCCGCCCGTCGGATCGCGCGTCCACGCCCCGGCGACCTGCACCTCCGAGAACCAGATCTTGCGCCACACGACGTGCGCGTCGACGCCCAGGACCCGGTTGTAGTCGTCGCCGTCGATGCGGTCGGTGTAGGCCACGCCCAGCGTGGACGTCGGCCCCAGGTCGCGCCGCAGGCGCAGCAGGTTGTAGACGGGGTGCGCGCTCGTGGCCGACTGGTCGCTGTTGTCGACGGCGCCGAGGTAGGCGATCCCGGTGCCGCCGACTTTGCCGGCGAGCTTCGCCCCGAACACCGGCTGCGCGATGCGACGCGTATAGATGAGGCTGTTGGGCGTGTCGAACTGCTCGAGCCCCTCGAGGAAGAACGGCCGTTTCTCCGGATAGAACAGCGCGAACCGCTGGTTGAGCGTCACCTGGCCGATGTCGGCCTCGACCTGCGAGAAGTCCGGGTTGGCGGTCGCGGTGAGGCCGAGGTTCTGCGTGACGCCCCAGCGCAGGTTACCCGCGACTTCGGGCGTGCCGCGATAGTCGTAGCCCGGCGTGGCGGGGGCGCCGTCCACCTTGGTGGTGAACTCCGGCGTGAGGTCGAGCACCAGCCCGCGCCGCAGCGCCCCGAGGCCGACCAGGCGGCCCGACTGGATGAGAAAGCTCGCGTTGGCACGGACCGCGGGGGTCCAGGTTTCCTCATAGCCCGAGTGCTGCACCGAGCGCACGATCTGGACGCCCCAATCCTGCGGGTCGGCGCTCTGGTAGCGCAGGCTCTTGAAGGGAATCCGTACTTCCACCTCGTAGCCCCGCTCGGTCACGCGGCCGCGCGATTCGTAGACGTAGTCGGGGTTCAAGTCGATGGTCGCGTCGAATCGTCCGCCGGCGCTCGGGCCCCCGGCGGCGCCCGCGGCGATGCCGTCGCTCCAGACGCCGTCCTCCTGCACGCCGAGCGGATTCACCGCGAACATCGTGGCACGGCGGTGGTCGAGGTAGGTGTCGAGCAGGATGGCGACGTGGTCGTCCGCGTCGATGTTGTCGCGGTCGGCGAGGGTGGCGCGCACCGCGTTGCCGTGCCGCTCGAACGCGCGGATGCCGAAGTAGATCGCGTCGGGCGCGTACCAGACCAGCACCTCGGTCGAATCCTCGGCGGGGCGCCCGTCCACCGGGCGGTACTGCGAGAATCCCGTGAGGCGCGCGGCCCGGTGCCACACCGGCTCGTCCAACACGCCGTCAACCTTCACCTGGGTCTCGAAGCGCGGGATGCGCGCGTCGAGCCGCTTCGCGAGGCCGCTGTAGGTGGGGGCGGAGTCGGGGGCGGCGCTCTGGAGCAGGAGGAGGAGGAGAAGCATGGCCCAAACATAATTGCGGATTGCGGAGTGCGGATTGCGGAATCGGTCGACTAGCGTCCAAGCGCGACCTACGAATCGTCAGCTTGAGCAGCCAATCCGCAATCTACAATCCGCAATCCGCAATCTATTCGTATCTCAACGCGACGATCGGATCGAGCGCCGCCGCCCGGCGGGCCGGCCAGATGCCGAAGAACAACCCCACCGCGGCGCTGAACACGAAGGCGAGGAGAATGGCGAGCGGGGAGATCAGCGTGTTCCAGTGCGCGATCCGCGACAACACGATGGCGCCCCCCGACCCGAGCACCACCCCGATCATGCCGCCCAGCAGGCACAGAACCAGGGCTTCGACCAGGAACTGGAACAGGATGTTGAACCGCGTGGCACCGAGCGCCTTGCGGACGCCGATCTCGCGCGTGCGCTCGGTGACCGACACGAGCATGATGTTCATGATCCCGATGCCGCCGACGAGCAGGCTCACCGCGGCGATCCCGGCCAGCAGGTACTTGAACGTGTCGGTGGTCTGCTGCAGCGTCGCGAGGATGTCGGTCTGGTTGCGGATCTGGAAGTCGTTGTCCTGGCCGGGCCGGATCTTGTGCTGGCGCCGCAGCACGCGCTCGATCTCGATCATGGCGAGGTTCATCGACTGGACATCGACGGCCTGGACTGTGATGGACCGGAGCCGGTCGGTGCCGATCACGCGGTACCGGGCCGTCTGCAGGGGAATGAGGATCTGCTCGTCCGGGTTGAAGAACGACCCCTGCGAGCCCTTCTCCGACAACGCGCCGATGATGTCGAAGGCGATGCCGCGGATCAGGATCTGCTGCCCGATCATCGCGTCGCGGTTGGAATTGAGCAGCGTCGGGACGGCGCTGCCGATCACGGCCACCCGCCGCCGGGCCGCATCGTCGCCCGCGGTGTACATGCGGCCGGCCATGATCGTGTAGTTGTGTACGGTGACGTAGTTGGGCGTGGTGCCCACCACGTTCACGTTGATGTTCTGGTCGCCCTTCTGCACCTGCAGGTTGTTGCTCAGCTCGGGCACGACCGCGCTCACGTAGCGTGCGTTGTTCG
>QHUT01000057.1 GCA_003222055.1 Gemmatimonadota bacterium | reverse complement strand
GGCATTGAAACCTGCCTCCAACATCTTGAAGACCGCCCCATGCTCGTGCGGCACCCGTAGCACCTTGGCGCACAGCATCGGCGTCAACGTGAGGGCCACGAATCCCGAAATCACGACCGCCCCGGCGACCGCGATCCCGAACTCGCTCAACAGCCGTCCCGTCGAGCCCCGCAGGAACCCCAGCGGCGTGAACACCGCGACCAGCGCGATGGTCGTCGCGATTACGGCGAAGCCGATCTCGTTGGTGCCGTTGACCGCGGCCTGCTCCGGCGCCTCGTGTAGCTCCTCCTGGTGCCGATAGGCGTTCTCGAGCACGATGATGGCGTCGTCCACCACGATGCCGATGGCGATCGTGAGCGCGAGCAGGGTGAAGTTGTTGATCGAGAATCCCAGGAAATACATGATCGCGAACGTCGCCACGATCGACGCCGGGATCGCGAGCCCGGGAATCACGGTCGCCCGCAGGTTTCGCAGGAAGACGAAAATGATCAGCACGACGAGAATGGCCGCGATCAGGAGCGTCAGGCGCGCGTCGTTGATCGAGTGGGTGACGAACACGGACCCGTCGAACGCGGTTTCGAGCTTCACGCCCGGGGGCAGCATCTGCTGGATGCCTGGGATGGCCTCGCGAATGCGTCGCGCCACGTCGATGAGGTTCGCTTTCGACTGCCGGACTACGCCGATGGCGACGGCGGGATTTGCATTGTAGCGGAAGATCGAGCGCGTGTCCTCGGGCGCGAGCTCGACGCGCGCCACATCCTTGAGCTTGACGACCTGCCCGCCCTGACTCGTCACGACCAGCTCCCCGAATTCCCGCGGGTTCTTCAGCTCGCCCAGGGACCGGACCGAGAACTCCCGCCGCGTCGATTCGATGCGTCCGGCGGGAATCTCGACGTTGCGCGCGGTGATCGCGCTCTCCACGTCCTGCACGGTGAGGCCCCGCGCCGACAGCTGGTCGGGCTGTACCCATACCCGCATCGCGAAGCGCCGCTCGCCGAACACCCCCGCGCTGCCGACACCCGCCAGACTCTGCAGCCGCGCTTTGACCAGGCGGTCGGCCACGTCGGACAACTGCATCAGGTCGTAGTTCGGGCTGCTCAGGGCCAACCAGAAGAATGGTTGGGCGTCGGCCTGCTGCTTCGCGATCACCGGCTCGAGCACGTCGACCGGCAGCCGCCCCCGCACCCGCGATACCTTGTCGCGCACGTCCTGCGCGGCGATGTCGACGGGCCGGTCGAGGTTGAACTCCAGGATGATCTGGCTGTTCTCCTCCGAAGAGGAGCTCGACAGGGTGCGCAGTCCCTGGATCGTGGACAGCTCCTCCTCGAGCACGTCGGTCACCGCGGTCTCGACGACCTGGGCGTTGGCGCCGGGCAGGGTGGTCGAGACCGAGATGATCGGAGGATCGATGTCCGGCAGCTCGCGCACGGAGAGACGCGCGTAGCCGATGACGCCGAACAACACGAGGGCGGCCGAGATCATGCTGGCCAGCACGGGACGGCTGATCGCAGTTTCTGAGAGTTTCATAGGCCCGAAAATTAACCGAATAAGGTGATCCCGGGAGTAGGGCCCGGGTCAGGAAACGGTTGGCGGCTGCACCGCCTGCCTCCCTTGTACGACGATTCTGGCTGCGGGATTCCGACATTACGCGCGTCGTGGCGGGCGTGCTTCATCCAGCCTGCGGCAGCCTGGCAATACCACGTGCGGGCTCGCAACGCCCCGTCCCGTTATAGCTCCGCACCAAACGTCACAACCGCGCCTCATGGCGTGGGCGCTTCAGAGGGCACCGGGTTTGCACCGGGTGCGCGGCACCCTACAGCGCGAGGCGTACCGTCATGCGTCGCTTGCTCGCCGTGTGTGTCCTCCTGGCCATAGCGGTTCCGCAGGCCTGCCACCGCGACGAGGTAACGGCGCCGCGCATGTCCGCGGCGGCCGGGGGTGCCGACCCGTCCACGGCGCGCATTGCGTTCGTGAGTACGCGAGACGGCAACCGCGAGATCTACGTGATGGCCTCCGATGGGTCGGCCCAAACGCGGCTGACGAACGTCCCCGAATGGGACTATGAGCCGAGCTGGTCCCCCGATGGGAACCGGATCGCCTTCGTCAGCCAGCGAGGCCGTTGCGACTGCCTCTACGTCATGGCCCCGGACGGATCGACGGTGACGGCGCTGACGAGCCATGACTCCTGGTGGGGCGACCGCCGGCCCACGTGGTCGCCCGACGGGCAAGCGATCGCGTTCACGCGATTCCTGGCCGACAACGTCGATGTCTACCGGATCGCCGCGGACGGCTCGGCGGAGACGGCGTTGACGCACACGCCTTTCCACCGCACCGCCCGGGACCCGCAGTGGTCGCCGGACGGGAGTCGGATCGTGTTCTCGACCTCGCAGGATGACGACACCGAGATCTACTTGATGCACGCCGACGGGTCGGCGCAGGCACGGCTCACGAACACCCCGGGGGCCGACGAGGAGCCGAGGTGGTCCCCCGACGGGAGCCGGATCGCATTCACGAGCCATCGGGACGGTACCGCCCAGATCTACGTGATGAACGCCGATGGGTCGGCGCAGACGCGGCTGACGAACAATGCGGCCGAGGATGGGTCGCCGCGCTGGTCCCCCGACGGGAGCCGGATCGCGTTCACGAGCACGCGGGACGGGAACGTCGAGATCTACGTGATGAACGCGGACGGCTCGGCGCAGACGCGGCTGACCAACGCCGCGGGCGCCGACGAGGGGCCCAGTTGGTCCCCCGACGGTCGCCAGATCGCATTCACGAGTCACCGGGACGGCGGCGCGCAGATCTACGTGATGAACGCGGATGGATCGGGGCCGACGCGGCTCACGAACACTCCGGGCGACAACACGGACCCGAGCTGGTCGCCCGCGTACCGTCCGAGCAGCGCGCCGGCGCACGTCGATTTCACCGCTCCACCCCCGGCGACAGTCAACGCCAACGCGGTGATCTCCCCCGCGATCCAGGTCACGGTGACGGACGCCTCCTGGAGCCGGATCCCTGGGGGCGTGGTGCGCCTCGAGATCGGGACGAGTCCGGCGCCCGGGGCGACACTGTCGGGCACGACGCAGGCGAAGCTCGTCGACGGCGTTGCGACGTTCGCCGATCTGCGCATTGACCAGCCGGGACGGGGCTACACGCTCGTCGCGACGGCGGGTCCCGCATCCGGCGCGAGCGGCGCGTTCGCGGTGGCGGGACCGCCGGCGCAGCTGGCCTTCGCGACCCAGCCTCCCCAAACGCTCGAGGGGGCCGTCGCCATCGCGCCGGCGGTCCGTGTCGCGCTTCAAGACGCGTTCGGCACCACGGTGCCCGGCGCGACGCAGGCTGTGTCGCTGGCGTTGGGGGCGAACCCGAGCGGGGGGACGCTCGCGGGCACGACGACGGTGCAGGCGGTGGACGGGATCGCGACGTTCGACAACGTGAGCGTGGACCGGCCGGGGAGCGGGTACACACTGTCGGCCACGTCGGCGGCGCTGACGGGGGCCGCGAGCACCCCCTTCGCCATTCGTCTCACATTCCGCACCGTGACCGTCGGCTTCGGGCACTCGTGCGCGTTGACCGTGAGCAGCGCGGCGTACTGCTGGGGCATCGGCGGCCGGGTCGGCGACGGGACCCAGGTCAATCGGCCCAGCCCAGTCCTGGTGGCGGGAGGCCTGCGCTTCGCGGCGCTCAGCGCAGGGAACACGAAGACGTGCGGTGTGACCACAAGCGGCGCGGCGTACTGCTGGGGTCTGAGCCCGGAGGCTGTCCCGGGCGGCGTCCTCTTCACCACCGTGAGCGTCGGCGGACGGCACACGTGCGGCCGATCCACCAGCGGCGCGTGGTATTGCTGGGGCGATTATGGGGGCGAAGGACCGACTCCGACACCCATGAATACGGGCGGATTGGCGTTCGCGGTGGTGAGCGCGGGCGAAGATCATACCTGCGGCGTGACCTCGAGCCATCAGGCGTACTGTGCGGGGATCAACGACGTGGGCCAGCTCGGGGATGGAACGACGACGACCACGGGGCCGTTTACCTTCGTCCCAGTCGCGGGCGGACTCACGTTCACGACGGTGAGCGCGGGTCTCTATAAGAGCACCTGCGGCGTGACCACGGACGCCGCGGTGTACTGTTGGGGCTTCGACGCCGGCTACACGCCGGAACGGCAGCCGGCCGCGCCCGACGTCCACTTCACGGCCGTGAGCACGGGATCTGTGCACGCCTGCGGTGCGGGCACGGCGGGCGCGGCGTACTGCTGGGGTGAGGACACCTACACGCAGCGTGGAACGGGATACCCGAGCGGCGACACGGCGCCTCAGGGACTCCCCGTAACGGGTGGGCTCAGCTTCGTGGCGATCAGCGCCGGGGGCGCTCACACCTGCGGCGTAACGTCCGACGGCAAGGCGTATTGCTGGGGCTTGAACGACCAGGGCCAGCTCGGTAACGGGACGATCGGGAGCCACGCCATTGCGCCGGTCCAGGTGGTCCAGTGAGCGGGCGGGCCTCGATCCCGTTCCCGGCGGCCGCGCGACTGGCGATCGCCGCATTCCTCGCCACGACCTGCACCGACGAGCCCACGCGTCCGCGCACGCCGTCCCCGCCGAGCGCGCTGACCGCCGCCACGGCCGCGTCCCGCATCGCGTTTGCGAGCGACCGGGACGGTAACTGGGAGATCTATGTGGTGAACGCGGACGGATCGGGCCTGACGCGACTTACCAACGCGCCGGCTGCTGACAGCACCCCGAGCTGGTCTCCCGACGGCAGTCGCATTGCGTTCACCAGCACGCGGGACGGCAACGCCGAGATCTACGTCATGGCCGCGGACGGCTCCGCGCCGACGCGCCTGACGGACAATCCCGCGGCGGACGGCCAGCCGACCTGGTCCCCGGACGGACGCCGGATCGCGTTCACCACGAACCGCGATGGCAACTTCGACATTTACGTGATGAACGCGGATGGGTCTGGACAGGCGCCCCTCACGACCGATCCGGCAACCGACAACGCACCGAGCTGGTCTCCCGACGGGGCTCGCATCGCTTTCCGAAGCACCCGCGACTTCGTGCCGCAGATCTACGTCATGAACGCGGACGGCTCGGCCCAAACGCTGCTGACGAACGTTCCCAATGCCGAAGGTGACCCGAGCTGGTCGCCCGACGGGCTCCGGATCGCCTTCACGAGGAGTGCCGCGATCTATGTCATGGCCGCCGACGGCTCCGCCCAGACGCAGTTGACGAACAGCGGCTTCTCCGACACGGACCCGACGTGGTCCCCCGACGGAACGCAGATCGCCTTCACGAGCACCCGAGACGGGAATCGGGCGATCTACGTGATGAACGCGGACGGCTCCGGGCAAGCGCGGCTGACGACCGGCACCACGTCTGACGCGCAGCCCAGCTGGTCGCCGGCCGCGCCGGCGCCGCGCGGCGTGCTCGCTTTCGCGACGCAACCCCCGGAGACGATCGACGTCGACGTCGCCATCTCCCCCCCCGTGCGGATCGCGATCGAGGACTCCCTCGGGAACCCGATGATGGGCGCGACCGACACGGTGACGATCGCGCTGACGGCGAACCCTGCGAGCGCCGTCCTCCTGGGGGCGACGACCGTGGCGGCGGTGGACGGCATCGCGACGTTCGCCGACCTGCGGGTGGACCGGCCGGGGCGGGGCTACACGCTCGTCGCCACGGCGCTCGGATTCGGCGGTGCGACGAGCGCGCCGTTCAGCGCCAGCCATCTCAGCTTCGCCAGCGTGAGCGCCGGTTTGTCGCACTCGTGCGCCGTGACGACGCGCGGCACGGCCTACTGCTGGGGCTACAACTACTGGGGCGGACTGGGGGACGGGACGACGACGCACCGGGCGACCCCCGTGCCCGTCACCGGGGGCCTTAGCCTGTCAGCGGTCAGCGCGGGATCGCTGCACACGTGCGGCGTAACCACGAGCCAGGTCGCGTACTGTTGGGGCTACAACTGGGATGGGGAGCTGGGTGAAGGAGCGTTTTTCCCCCGCTGGTTCACGAGCCCGGTGGCCGTGGCCGGCGGGCTCAAGTTCGCGCTGGTCAGCGCCGGTCGCCTCCATACGTGCGGCGTAACGGCGAACGGCGACGCGTACTGTTGGGGCGATAACTACTGGGGCGCAACCGGGGACACGACTGCGGGCCGGCCGAGCCCGGGCCGCATCGTGAGCGAGTTGCGCTTCACCATGGTCAGCGCCGGCGGGGACCACACGTGCGGCGTGACCACGACAGGTCAGGCATGGTGCTGGGGTCGAAACCTCGAGGGCCAGGGTGGCGATCCGTCCACGGTCAGCTGGTTCCCGCCGCGGCCCGTGGCGAGCACCTTGACCTTCGTCGCGGTGAGTGCCGGCGGGCTGCACACGTGCGGCGTGGGCACGGATGGCGCCGGGTATTGCTGGGGCGACAACACCACAGGGCAGTTGGGAGACGGGACGACCACCAGCCGAGGAAGCGTCGAACCTGTCGCTGGTGGGCTCAGGTTCACGGCAGTTAGTGCCGGACGTATGCATAGTTGTGGCGTGACCGCGGGCGGGAACGCCTTCTGCTGGGGCGACAATTCCAGCGGACAACTTGGAGATGGCACCACCGGCGGCCGCGTGAGCCCCGTACCCGTGGCCGGCGGCCTCACGTTCGCGGTCGTCTCCGCGGGCGGCGACCACACGTGTGGCGCGACCCCGAGCGGCGGCGTGTATTGCTGGGGCGACAACCTGTTCGGCCAACTCGGCAACGGGACGACGGTTACAAGCCTCACGCCCGTGCGGGTGGTGCAGTGAGGGGCGGCTAGCGCTGGCAGTTCGGGCAGAACGTCGTGGCCCGCAAGTCGATCGTGTGCGTGGTGACGAGCTTCTTGCCGCACTGCACGCACGGTTCGCCGCCGCGGCCGTACACCTTGAGTTCGAACTGGAACCGGCCTTCCTCCCCGGTCCCGGTGCGATAGTCCCGCACCGTTGTCCCTGAGGATTTCACCGCCCGCTCGAGCACGCCGGTCACGGCCGCGTGCAGGCGGGCGAACTCGTCGAGCGACAGCTTACTGGTGGGTTTCGAGGGATCGATCCCCGCTTCGAACAGCGCTTCGTTCGCGTAGATGTTGCCGACTCCGGCCACACGGCGCTGGTCCATGATCGCCTTCTTGATCGCGGCCCGCGTCCCCTTCAGCCGCTCGGCAAACACGAACGGCGTGAAGGTCTCCTCCAGCGGCTCGGGTCCGATACGGCCCGTGTAGGCGTCCCATCCCTTTTCATCGAGCAGCCAGACGGTGCCCAGCCGGCGCACGTCGCGGTACACCAGTAGGCGGCCGTCGTCGATGGTGCAGGTGAGCACCGCGTACTTCGTTTCGTCCCGCGTGAGCGCCCGGTCATAAACGACCAGAGAGCCCGTCATGCGTGGCTGCACGATCAGCCGGTGACCGCTCGCCAGCCGAAACACCGCGTGTTTGGCGCGGCGGATCACTTCCTCGATCGTGTTGCCCCGCAGCGTGCGCAGCAGGCGCGGCTTCGACACCCGGCGCAGCACGTCCGTCTTGGCGAGACGGGCGCGCGCGATCCGGTAGCCCTCGAGCCGCGGGGCCAGCTCCCGGACGATCGTCTCAACCTCTGGCAGCTCCGGCACGCTCGGTCGTTCTCCTGAGTTGGCGCCAGCCGATGTCCCTGCGGTACGTCTTCCCTTCGAAGGCGATCAGCTCGCATCCCCGGATGCTCTGCTCGCGCGCCGCGGCCACTGTGTCGGCGAGTCCGGTCACGGTGAGCACGCGTCCGCCGGCCACGCGCAGCGCGCCGTCAGCGTCGCGCGCCGTGCCCGCGTGGAACACGAGTGTGCCGGGCTCGAGGTCGCGTGGCACCACCACCTCCGCGCCGAGCCGCGGCTTGTCCGGATAGCCCGGGGCCGCGAGCACCGTGGCAACCGCCGCCCGGCCGGCCGGCAGGGTCATTTCGCGCGGCCGCCACTCTCCCCGGGCGATGGCGCGGACGTGGGCCGTGAGGCCGGGGAGCACAGGAACGAGCGCCTGGGTTTCCGGGTCCCCGAAGCGGCAGTTGAACTCGAGCACGTAAGGCGTGCCGTCGGGGGCGAGCATGATGCCGGCATACAGCACCCCTTGAAACGGGGCACCGCGCGCCGCCAGTTCTTGCAACACCGGCTCGAGCACCTGACGCTGCACTCGTTCCAGCAGAGCGTCGGTGGCGCTGCTGACGGGGCAGTACGCGCCCATCCCCCCCGTGTTGGGCCCGGTGTCGCCCTCGCCCAGGCGCTTGTGGTCCTGAGCGGCGGGAAGGACGACGAGCTGCTCGCCGTCGGTGAGCGCCAGCACGGAGAGCTCCTCACCCTCGAGGAAATCCTCAACCACCACCTCGCGGCCGGCGTCGCCGAACGCTCCGTCCGCGAGCATGGCGTGCACCGTGCGGGCCGCCTCGTCCCGTGTGGCGCAGACGACCGCGCCCTTGCCGCCCGCGAGTCCGGAGGCCTTCACCACGAGGGGCTCCGCGTGACCCTTGATGTAGACGAGGGCTGGGTCGAGGGCGGTGAACGTGCGGCTCACGGCCGTCGGGATGCGGGCCGCCTGCATCACGTCCTTGGCGAACGCCTTGGACGACTCGATGCGCGCGGCGGCCTGGCTCGGTCCGAACACGGGCTGGCCTGCGGCCCGCAGCCGGTCTGCGAGGCCGGCCGCAAGCGGTGCCTCGGGTCCGACGATCGTCACGTCGATGTGGTGCTGGCGCACCGCCTGGACGAGATCGTCCAGGGCGCTGGCGGGGATGTCGACGTTGGTGCCGAGCTGGGCGGTGCCGGGGTTGCCGGGGGCGGCGAACAGGTCGGCGTCGGGGGTGTCGCGCTTCAGCGCCCAGCAGAGCGCGTGCTCGCGGCCGCCCCCGCCGACGACCAGGACTCTCACTTCTTCTTGAAGGCGTCCGAGAAGGCCTGCGCGGCCCGCTTGGCGGTGTCCACCACGTCGTCCACCACGGCCTTCGCTTCCTTCATATAGTGCTCGCGGGCCTCGTCGATGTCCCTGTCCACGGGTCGGGCCTCGGCCTCGGGGCCGCGGCGGGTGTACTCGCCGCGCAACACCCGGTCGTAGTGGCCTTCCTCGATCCAGCGTTGCAGCTCAGCGGCCCGCACCGTGTTGAACGGATGAGTGCGCCCCAGCACGCCCAGAATCTTGAAGATGCGGTCGAGCGCACCGCCTGCGGCTTCGTACTCTCGGGCCTGGGCGAGGAACGCGTTCAAGTCCATCTGCGACATGTCGCCCCCGCCCGCGAACTTGAGGTTCACGCGCAGCGACGCCTGCGGGTCCTGGCAGGCGAGCAGCCCCGCGCGGTCGGACGAGAGCTCGCTCTTGCGGAACCACTCGAGCAGCGCGAGCTGGATCGGCAGGATGGCGATGCCGGCGAGGAACGGCAGGGCGCCGAGGCTCACGTTGAGAATAAGCACGAGGATCGTGTGATACAGGGCGTGCCCGCTCATGACGTGGCCCAGCTCGTGGCCCAGCACGTTCCGCAGCTCGTCGTCGTCCAGCAGCTTCAACGTGCCCGAGTTGATCACGATGAAGGGCTTGTCCATGCCGAACGCGCCGGCGTTGGCGAACGGCGTTTGCGACACGAACAACTCGGGCCGCTCGGGCCAGTCCATCGAGGTGAGCACCTCGGTGTAGAGCTGGTTGAGCCGGGGAAACTGGGTCGGGCCCACCCGCACCGCGTCCGCCTGGAAGATCAGCCGCACGCCGCGCTCGCCGATGAACCCGTAGATCTTCTTCACCACCTCGTCGAACCCGGGTACGGAGCGCAGCGACTGCAGGGCCGCGCGGTCGGCGGGGTGCTCCCACGTGACCGGAGCGATCTGGGTGAGGATCCTGCGCGGGCGCGCGGCGGGAAGGCTGGTGGACTCGGTCATGTCATGCTCCTAAGCGAAGATAGGCCCTGCACTACGCCGGCGGCCCGCGGGTGTTTCGGGCCGATTGGAGGGGCGCAGCATGCTGCGCCCCTACACCGTGCTGCACCCCTACGCCGCGCTGTCACGCGGCGGCCAGCGCCTGCTCCAGGTCCGCGATCAAGTCGTCCACGTCTTCGATCCCCACCGAGAGCCGCACCAGGCTGTCGGTGAGGCCCATGGCGCGCCGCATCTCCGCGGGCACGCTGGCGTGCGTCATCGAGGCGGGGTGTCCGATCAGGCTCTCCACACCCCCCAGCGACTCGGCCAGTGCGAAAATGCGGGTGCGCTCGGCGAGCCGCTTGGCCCGCTCGAGCGAGCCCAGCTCCACCGAGATCATCCCGCCGAACCCTTTCATTTGCCGGCAGGCCAGCTCGTGCTGGGGATGCGACGGCAAGCCCGGGTAATAGACCCGCTCGACCTTGGGATGCTTCGTCAGCCACTCCGCGATGCGGCGGGCGTTGGCGTCGTGCTGGCGCATGCGCAGCGCCAGCGTCTTGGTGCCGCGCACGGCGAGCCAGCAGTCGAACGGCCCCGGCACCGCGCCCGACGCGTTCTGGATGAACCCGAGCCGCTCCGCCAGGGCGCCCGAGTTCGTGACGAGCATCCCGCCCACCATGTCGCTGTGGCCGTTCAGGTACTTGGTGGTCGAGTGCAGCACGATGTCGGCGCCCAGCTCGAGCGGTCGCTGGAAGTAGGGTGTGGCGAAGGTGTTGTCGACGACGAACAGGGCGCCGGCCTTGCGGGCCACCTCGCCTGCCGCGGCGAGGTCGCACAACCGCATCATGGGGTTCGTGGGCGTTTCAGCGTAGATCATCTTCGTCTTGGCGGTCACGGCCGCGGCCACGTTGCGCGTGTCGCTGGCGTCGACGAAGCTGAACTCGAGTCCCATGCGGGACCAGATGAGGGTCATCTGCCGGTGCGTGCCGCCGTACACGTTGTCGCCGCTCACCACGTGGTCGCCCGCGGCGAGCAGCTTCAGCACGCCGTCCACGGCGGCGAGTCCCGACGCGAACGCGAAGCCGTGGCGCCCGCCTTCGAGCGCCGCGACGTTCCGCTCGAGCGCTTCGCGCGTCGGGTTGCGGGTGCGGGCGTATTCGTAGCCCTTGTGCCGCCCCAGACCGTCCTGGACGTAGGTGGACGTCTGGTAGATGGGCGTCATCACGGCGCCCGCGAGGGGGTCGGCGATTTTCCCGGCGTGCACGGCGCGGGTTGCAAAGCGCGCCGCCAGGTCGTCGCGCGAGATCTCGGTCATGGCGGGAACGTAAGGGCGCCTTTCGCGCCGAGCAAGCGACCACTACGTTACGCCGACGATGCCCCAGCCGAACTCCGTGAAATGCCTGGTGGTTGACGATGAACCGCGCCTCCGCCGCGTCCTCGTGCGGTTGCTCGAGGGCGAGGGGTTCACGTGCGCCGAGGCGGGGTCCGGCACTGAGGCACTGGAGATGCTGCACCAGGAGCAGGTGCCCCTCGTCATCTCCGACCTGCGGATGCCCCAGATGGACGGGGTGGGGTTGCTGCGCGAGATCATCGCCAGGTGGCCGGACACCGCCGTCATCGTGGTGACGGCCGTGGCCGAGGTGGAGAGCGCCGTCGCCTGCCTGCAGCTGGGCGCGCTCGACTACGTCGCCAAGCCCTTCCACCTGGATGAGGTGCGCGCCCGCGTGATGCAGGCGCTCGACAAGCGGCGCCTCAAGCTGGAGCTCGAGGACTACCGCCACAACCTCGAGCGGCGGGTGCAAGAGCAGGCGCGGCGGATCGAGGAGCTGTCGCTCGAGCGGCTGCAGGCGCTCGTGCACTTCCTCGAAGAAAAGGACCCCTATACGCGCGGGCACTCGGTGCGGGTCGCGAACTACTCGACCCGGATCGCGCGCGAGATGGGGCTGCCCCAGTCCGTGATCGAGGTCATCACGCTCGGCGCCGAGCTGCACGACATCGGCAAGATCGGGGTCAGCGAGCAGGTGCTGCACAAGGCGGGCAAGCTCAGTGATCCCGAGTACCGGCACATCATGGAGCACCCGGTGATCGGCGCCCGCATCCTGGCGCCGTTGATGCGGGACGTGCCGGCGGCGCTCGCCATCGTGCGGTCGCACCACGAGCGCCTCGACGGCCGGGGCTTTCCCGACGGCTTGGCGGGTGAGCAGATCCCGCTCGAGGTGCGGGTCGTCACCATTGCCGATTCGTTCGACGCGATGACCAGCGTCCGGCCGTACCGCCCGGCCCTGTCGGTGCAGAAGGCGCTGCAGGAGCTCGACGAGGGAAAGGACACGCAGTTTCATGCGCCGGCCGTGGAGGCGTTTCTCGCTGCGTTCCCCGACGCGTCGGCTCTACCGGTCTCGACGCCCGAGATTCAGCCGTTGCATCTTCCCGCACTGTCGCCCGACACGACGCGCCGCTCGCCTCCCGCCCATTAGATTGCCGCCATGACCGACACGTTGATGGTCGGGGTCTCCGGCGTGCGCGGGATCGTGGGCAAGGACCTCACCCCGGAAGTGGTGACGCGTTGGGCGCGGGCGTTCGGGACGTGGGCCCGTGAGGGGAAGGGGGACGAGGGAAGGGGGAAGAGGACGTCCGTGGTTGTCGGGCGTGATGCGCGGACGTCGGGCCCCGCATTCGCCGCCGCCGTGACCGCCGGGCTGACCTCCGTCGGCTGCGATGTGATCGACGTCGGCCTCGTGCCCACGCCCACGGTGCAGCTCGCCGTCGAGCACCACCACGCGGGCGGCGGGATCGCGATCACCGCGAGCCACAATCCCATCGAGTGGAACGCCCTGAAATTCATCGGACCGGATGGGATCTTCCTGGACGGGGCGGAGGGGAAGCGTGTCGCGGAGCTCGTCGCGCAGGACGGGGGACGAGGGACGAGGGACGAGGGACGGGTGGCGGTGGATCCCGACGCGGTGCAGCGCCATCTCGCGGCCGTCCTCCGCCTCCCCGGACTCGACATCGACGGCATTCGCAAGCGCAAGTTCGCGGTGGCGCTGGACGCGGTGCGCGGGGCGGGCGGCCCCCCGATGCGCGACCTGCTCGAGCAGCTGCACTGCCGCGTCACGGGGCTCAACCTCGAGACCGACGGTCGATTCCCCCGCGGGCCGGAGCCGATCCCGGAGAACCTCGGAGACCTCGCCGCGTTAGTGCGGCGCTCGGGCGCGGACGCGGGGCTAGCCGTCGATCCGGACGTCGATCGCCTGGCGATCGTCGACGAAACCGGTGCGCCGATCGGCGAGGACTATACGCTCGCGTTCGCGGTGCGAGCTGTGCTCGGGAAGAGGGACGGGGGACGAGGGACGAGTAAGCCCACGGTCGTCTGCAACCTCTCGACGAGCCTGGTCGTGGAAGATGCGGCCCGGGAGTGCGGTGCGGAGGTCGTTCGGACTCCCGTCGGCGAAGTCCACGTCGCGCGCGCCATCTTGCGGCTTGCGGCTGTCATCGGCGGGGAGGGGAATGGCGGCGTAATGTACCCGGCGTTGCACGCGGGGCGGGATGCGCCGGTCGCCGCCGCGCTGCTGCTCGCGCTGCTCGCGCGCGACGGCAAGCGCGTGAGCGAGGTCGTGGCCGGGGCGCCGCGCTACGTGATCGTCAAAGGCAAGGCGGAACGCGGAAGGCGCAACGCGGAACAGGGAATGGAGGACGTGTATGCGGGCTTGCGGCGCCGGTTTCCCGACGCGACGGTCGACACGCAAGACGGCTTGAGGCTCGCCTGGCGCGACCGCTGGCTGCACGTGCGGCCGTCGAACACGGAGCCGATCATTCGGCTGATCGCCGAAGCACCGACCGGGGCTCTGGCGCGGGACCTCGTGGACGAAGGGCGGCGGCTGTGCGCGGCATCGGCCTCATAGCGCCCACCACACCAAGGGCACCGGCAGAAACGCCAGCACATCAATGATGCCGTTCCAGGGCGCGCCCTGGGCCGTGGTGAAATCCCCGTCGCCCAGCTCGTGCGCGACGCCCACGGCGGCGACGGCGACGACCCGTGCCAGGGCGGGCGTGCCGAGGGCCGCGAGCACGGCCGTGAGCCCTGCGCCCACGATGAGGTGCTCGGCGAGCCCGAGCGGGCGAATCCACGTTGGCAGCATGTACCACAATCTCTGCCCCTCCGCTGCCGCCGCGCAACAGCGGCTCTGGAAGTGTTATTCTTCCCCACGATGTGCGGCATCGTAGGGTACACCGGTCCCCGGCAAGCGGCGGCCCTGCTGCTCGAGGGTCTGAAGCGGCTCGAGTATCGCGGCTACGACTCGGCGGGGATCGCGCTCGTCGCCGACGGCCGGATCGAGGTGCACAAGGCGCCCGGCAAGATCGGCGTGCTGGAAAAGCAGCTCGGCAAGACGCTCCCCGGCGGCCACGCCGGCATCGCCCACACGCGCTGGGCCACGCACGGCGCTCCCAACACCGTCAACGCGCATCCGCACACCGATTGCGGCGGCACGCTCGCCCTGGCTCACAACGGCATCATCGAAAACGCGGCTGTGCTGCGCACGGCGCTCGCCCAGCGCGGGCACGTGTTCCGCTCCGAGACCGACACCGAGGTGCTGGCGCACCTGGTCGAGGAGCTGCTGGCCAAGCAGCCGGGCGGCACGCTGGTGGAGGCGGTGGCGGGCGCGCTGCACCAGGTGGAGGGGACCTACGGGATCGCGGTCGTGGCGACGCGCGACCCCGATACGATCGTCGCGGCGCGGCGCGGCTCGCCGTTGCTGGTCGCGATCGGGACGGGAGAGAATTTCGTCGCGTCGGACGCGTCCGCCGTGCTGGCGCACACCCGCTCGGTGGTGTACCTCGACGACGGCGAGATCGCCATCGTGCGGCCGGCCGAGTATCGCATCCTCGACCTCGATTCGGTGGAGAAGGAGAAGGCGGTGACGCGGGTGGATTGGGACCTCGCGACCATCGAGCGCGGCGGCCACGCGCACTTCATGCTCAAGGAGATCATGGACCAGCCCGAGAGCCTGCGCGACACGCTGCGGGGGCGGCTGCTCGAGGAGGAGGGCACGGCGCGGCTGGGGGGGCTCAACATCGACGACGAGCAGCTGCTCCAGGTGAACCGCATCGTCTTCACCGCCTGCGGCACCTCGTGGCATTCGGCGCTGATCGGCGAGTACATGATGGAAGAGCTCGCCCGCATTCCCTCCGAAGTCGAGTACGCCTCCGAGTTCCGCTACCGCAATCCGATCGTAGACGAGCGCACCCTCGTCGTGGGGATCTCGCAGTCGGGCGAGACCGCGGACACGCTGGCGGCGCTGCGCGAGGCGAAGCGCCGCGGCGCCCGGACGCTGGGGCTCGTGAACGTGGTGGGCTCCACCATCGCGCGGGAAGTGGATGGCGGGATCTACCTGCACGCGGGGCCGGAGATCGGCGTCGCCTCGACCAAGGCGTTCACCAGTCAGATCGCCGCCCTGGCGGTCCTCACCCTCAAGATGGGCCGGTTGCGGGCCCTCTCGATTCTCCAGGGGCGCGAGGTCGTGCGGGCGCTCGGCCGGCTGCCGGAGCTGGTGGAGCGGGTGCTCGCGAAAGCGCCGGAAGTCGAGCGCATCGCGGAGCGGATGATGCGGGCGCAGAACGTGCTCTACCTGGGGCGGGGCTACAACTTTCCCGTGGCGCTCGAGGGTGCCTTGAAGCTCAAGGAAATCTCCTACATCCACGCCGAGGGTTACCCCGCGGCCGAGATGAAGCACGGCCCCATCGCGCTCATCGACGACCTCATGCCGGTCGTGTTCATCGCCCCCAAGGACGCCGTCTACCAGAAGGTCGTATCGAACGTGGAGGAGGTGAAGGCGCGCGGCGGCCGCGTACTCGCCGTGGTGACCGAAGGGGACTCGGCGCTGGCGAAACTGGCCGACCACAAGATCGAAGTCCCCGAGACGCTCGACCTCCTGACGCCCGTGCTCACGGTGCTGCCGCTGCAGCTCCTGGCGTACTACATCGCGGTGCGCCGGGGGTGTAACGTGGATCAGCCGCGGAACCTGGCCAAGTCGGTGACGGTGGAGTGATGCAAATGCGGAGTGCGGAGTGCGGAATGCGGAATGGATCGCGCGCGCGTCGAGCCGCGGAGCAAATCCTTGCGATCGAACCCTGCTCTGCAATTCCGCATTCCGCATTCCGCACTCCGCATTAGGGTGGGGTGGGGGCAGTGAGAGTGGTTCTTCAGCGCGTCACGCGCGCGGAGGTTCGCGTGGACGGGCGCGTCACCGGGAAGGTGGGGAAGGGGTTTCTCGTGCTCGTCGGCTTCACCGCGGCCGATACCGAGGAGCGCCTCGCCTGGATGGCCGACAAGATCCTGGGGCTGCGGCTGTTCGGCGACGGGGCAGGGAAAATGAACCTGGCGCTCGCCGACGTGGGCGGAGCGCTGCTCGTGGTGTCGCAGTTCACGCTGTACGGCGACTCGAGCAAGGGGCGGCGGCCCAGTTTCATCGACGCGGCGCCGCCGGAGGTGGCGATTCCGCTGTACGAGCGGTTCGTCGCCTTGCTCAGGGAGCGGGGAGCGGAGAGCGGTACGCTCGTGGCCACGGGAGAGTTCGGCGCGATGATGGAGGTGGAGCTGGTGAACGACGGGCCCGTGACGTTGATCCTCGAGCGATGATCATCCTCGCGAGCGGGTCGCCGCGGCGCCGCCAGCTGCTGGAGATGCTGGGGCTGCCGTTCCGCGCGGTCGCGCCCGACGTGGACGAGTCGCTCCTCCCTTCGGAGCAGCCCGAGGTGTACGTGATCCGACTGGCGCGGGAAAAGGCCCGCACGGTGGCGGCGCTGGAGCGCGGGGCGCCGGTGCTCGCGGCCGACACGACGGTGGTGCTGCGCGGGCGGCTGTTCGGCAAGCCCGCGACCCCCGCTGAAGCGGCCGACATGCTGCGGCGCCTCCAGGGGCGCAAACACCAGGTGATGACCGCGGTGGCCGTGGCCCTGGACGGGCGGTTGGAGCACGCGCTCGACGTCACCGACGTGACGTTCCGGCGGCTCTCCGACGAGCAGATCGCCGAATACGTGGCCACGGGAGAGCCGCTCGACAAGGCGGGGGCCTACGCCATCCAGGGGAAGGGCGCGGCCCTGGTCGAGGGGATCCGCGGAGACTTCTTCGGCGTGATGGGCCTGCCGCTGCGGCTCGCCCTCGATCTGCTGGCGCGCTTCGGGGTGCGGTACCACTACTAACACACTCAAGACGATCACGCTCACGGTCACGTTGCCCTCGGGCTTGGAGTCCAGGACCGTGACGGGGGTTCCGAGAAAGACGGCGTACGTGGTACACACAGCGAACGTCCGGCTTGGGCAGGCGAACAAGGCGAGCGGTCGCTACCGCAATTCCTCGTGGCTCGGCCATGCAGCGGACGTCTTGTTCGAGCTGCGAGAGCCGGACCTGACGCAGCCGCGTCGGAGGTGTTGCTGAAGAAGAGTCGGATCTACATGCGCAGCTACACGCTCGAGCTGGTGAACGACGCGTACAGGCTCGTGGTCGGCCAGTTGCCCGAGGACCTTGGTCCACGCATCTCGAAGGAGCGGCGGCGCATCCTCGACGCGCTCTCGCAGGCGATGGGGTGGACGGATTGGTTGGCCTCCTACGGTGGCAACAAGGATACGTTCAGCTCAGGGGTGCGGTGGCTCCGGGAAAACGAGCACGTGCGGCAGGACGAGCAGCGGGGGACGTGGAGCCCGAATCAGTTCACGGTGGAGCAGGTCCGAGCGGCGTCATTCATAGTGTGTCACGGCTGGTGTGTAGAGGCTTACTACGGCTCTACACACCTACACACTGTGCAGGTGTGCCGCACAGGTACTCTTGGAGGAACTCGGCGTCGTACTTGGACATGCTCCCTCCAAAGCGCGTGGGTAGTTATCGAGTCGCGGACCAGGGGCCCGACAGGACAACCACACCGCCGGAGGACCAGAGCGCTTCGCCGCTGGCGCTGGTCGCGTCGAAGGTTCCGGTTTGATGAAACGGGGCCTCGTCGACGTCGAACGTGATCGTCGTACCGGCCACCGTGCCGTTGATGATGGTGCCCGTTCCGCCGACGGAATCGGTCGAGACGCCGTTGCACTTCGCCACCCCGGGCGCCACCGAATAGGTGCCGGAGAACGTCGCGCCGGACTGCGCGAGGCGCAGCGTAGCCGTGACGGAACAGACGTTTGTTCCGTCTGTCATGTGTGGCCACGTCGTGATCCACGTGCCACTCATGGTTGGTGCCGGCGCGGTGGAGTTGCCGCCGCAGGCGGCGAGAAGAAGCAGTAGCGCTGCAGGTCGCATGGTCATCGTCCCTTTCGTGAAGGCCGTGGTGCGCCCATCAGGCTCGGCGGCTCGGTGGGGCAGACTGATCCGGGTCGTTGCAGAAGCCGTGCGCGCAGGGGATTGGGCGTCAAGCACAGGAGTCGTGCAGTGTTAGGGCAAAGTGCCTGGTGCCTTTTGAGGCAGCTTTGTGGCAGAGTGCTTACAGCGACGCGAGCGCCGCGCTGCAAGAGTCCACCGGTTCAAGCCGGGCCCCGGTCTCGCTTCGTCTGGTGGCAAATCCGCCGGACGGCGTGACCATCGAACAACTTGACATGTACCTTGCAGGCTTCCGCTTTCTTGGAAGCCCGGGTGAGCTAACCGTTCAAATGCCCGGTGGAGATGGTGGGACGTTCACGCGGTGCCTCATGGACAACTGTCGGATCGGGCGTTCGCTCGGATAGGCAGGATCGACAACTGCCATAAAAGGTGGGCGCGGGTGATGTGACCGGGCGCAAGGCAGGTTCCTAGATCGACGTCACCGTGCCCGTGCGTCGGCTACCGCGTGGGAGTGAGACTTCGGGGTGTCCTACCGCTTCACCCTGTAGACCGGGATCTTCTTCGATTTCCCCTTGACCTGGATCGGCTCCAACGGATCGACGTTCGGGGGTTGCTTCAGCTGCTGGTAGAAGGGCTCCGAGATGAGGATCTCGTTGGCCCCCGCGGTGTCGCACAGGCGCTTGGCGGTATTCACGGCGTCGCCGATCACGGTGTACTCGAGCCGCCGATCCGAGCCGACGTTCCCCGCGAACACTTCCCCGAAGTTGATGCCGACGCCGATCCCCAGCTCGGGGCGGCCCTGCTCCTTCCACTTCGTGTTGAGTCGCTCGAGCGCCGCCAGCTGATCGAGCGCGCAGCGCATGGCGCGGTCGGCGTCGTCCTCGTGCGCGATCGGGGCCCCCCACAGCGCCATGATCGCGTCTCCGATGAACTTGTCGAGCGTCCCGCCGTGCTCGAACACGACCTCCACCATCTCGGTGAAGTACTCCGTGAGGAGCCTGGCGATGGCGTCCGGACTCATCGTCTCCGACATCGGCGTGAAGCCACGAATGTCCGAGAAGAACAGCACGACGGGTCGTTTTTCGCTCGGGAGCCGGCCCGCATCCTGCTGCTGTGCGATCACCTGCGCGATGTTGGGCGAGAAGTAGCGCTGGAAGTTCGAGAGCACCAGCGCTTCGCGCCGCATCTGCTCCGAGCGCTGCGAGTTCTCGATCGCCACCGCCGCGAGCGAGCCGAACGCGATCAGGAACTTGAGGTCGTCGTCGGAGAACGAGTGGGTCGCGGTGAGGTTGTCCACGTAGAGGATGCCGAGCACTTTCTGGTCGGTTCCCATGAGCGGGGTGCACATCGCGCTCCGCACGCTCTGAATCATGATCGACTTCCCCTTGAACCGCTCGTCGGCCGCCGTGTTGTCCGACAGGATGGCGACGCGGTCCTCGACCACTTTGCGGGCGATCGACTGCGGCACGTGCTTCGAGGCCGACGACTGCGCCGTACTACCTCGCGAGATCCGCGGCACGAGCTCGCCGGTCGTGGCCTCGAGCAGCAGGATCGAGACGCGGTCCACGTTCATCACCTGGAAGGTGAACTCGACGACCTTGTCGAGCAGGCGGTCGAGCTCCTGCTGTTTGGACAGCTCCTTCGAGATCTCGAGCAGCAGCTCGAGCTTCTTCTCCCGCAGCTCCTCGAGCGACTTGGCGGTGACCTTGAGGTGCGAGACGCCCGAGGGGGTGGCGGTGACGATCGCCGGGACGCCCCCCGACACGTTCACGGGGAGCTGCCGCACGATCGTGCCGCCCGCGGCCTTCGCGCCCGTGAACTCGCGCGACACCTGCGGCACCACCTGAGGCCGGAGCGGACTACTGACCTGCTTCACCCGGTAAGCGACTTTGCCGAAGGTGACGACGTCGTTTTCCGTGGCGAGCGCTTCGCTGATGCGGGCACCGTTCAGGAACGTGCCGTTGGAGGAGCCGACGTCCTTGACCTTCACGCCCCCATCGGCGAGGGACACCTCGGCGTGTCGCCGTGAGATGGTGGGATCGTAGATCGGCACGTCGCTCGTGACCGCCCGCCCCACGACCACGACGCGGCCGGGCTGGAGGTCGATGGACTGCTCGCCCGTCGTGCTCAGCAGCTTGAACACAGCGAAAAGATAGACGCCAAGACGCCAAGACGCCAAGACACCAGGGCGCTCAGTCTCGCGCTTTCGCGAGCGCCAGGGCCTTCAACACTGCCTGCGCCTTGGCCTCGGTTTCGGCGAACTCGCGGGCCGGATCGGAGTCGGCGACGATCCCGGCCCCCGCTTGGACCACGACGCGGTCTTTCTGCACCAGCGCGCAGCGGATCGCGATCGCGGTGTCGAGGCTCGCCGCTCCCCAGCCGACGTAGCCCACGGCGCCGGCATACGGCCCGCGCCGCTCCGGCTCGAGCTCGTCGATGATTTCCATGGCGCGGACCTTGGGCGCGCCCGTCACCGTGCCCGCCGGGAAGCACGCCTTGAACACGTCGAGCGCGTCGTAGCCTTGGCGCAGTCGTCCTCGCACCTCACTCACGAGGTGCTGCACGTGGGAGTAGCGCTCCACTTGGAGCAGGTCCGTCACCCGCACGCTCCCGAACCGGGCCACGCGGCCCACGTCGTTGCGCCCCAGGTCGACGAGCATCATGTGCTCGGCCCGCTCCTTCTCGTCGGCGAGCAGCGCGGTCGCGAGCACCTCGTCTTCCTCCTGTGTGCGGCCGCGGGCACAGGTCCCCGCGATCGGGCGCACGGTCACCTCGCCCCCTTCGACCCGCACCAACACCTCGGGAGAGCTTCCCACGAGCGCGAAGTCGTCGAGCGCCAGATAGAACAGATAGGGCGCGGGATTCAGCGCGCGCAGATAGCGATACAAGAGGAGCGGATCCACGGCCCCGGGGGCGTCCTGACGGCGCGACAACACCGTCTGGAACGCGTCACCCGCGACGATGTACTCGTGCACCCGCGCCACGTCCCGCTCGAACGCGGCGCGCGGGTAGCGCGACGCGGTGGTGACGGGCGGAACGCCGTCCTTGAGGGCGAGCGGGGCGAGGTCGTGCCGCTGGCGGAGGCGTGCGACGATCTCGTCGAGTCGTGCCTCCGCCGCGTCGTACAGCCGCAGCCGCGCCGCGCCGGCGGCGCGCGGGGGGACCTCGACGTTCGCCACCACGATCGCACGCCCGAACAGGTTGTCGAGGATCACGACCGTGTCCGCGATCATCATCACGGCGTCGGGCACGGCCAGGGTGTCGGCGGGCGGATGCGGCAGGCGCTCCACGGTGCGCACCAGGTCGTAGCCGAGGTAGCCCACCGCGCCGCCCGTGAAGCGGGGCAGGCCGGGAACCGGCACGGCGGGCAGGGCGCGCATGCGCTGGGCCAGGTCGCCGATCGGGTCGTCCGTGTCGCCCACCACCTCCCAACCGCGGGCCTTGGTCCAGCGGTCGATCGTGCGGCCCCTCCCGCTCCCGCGGCAGCGCCACACCTCGCGCGGCTCGGTGCCCAGGAAGGTGTAGCGAGCCCAGCGCTCCCCCCCCACCAGCGATTCCAACAGGAACGCGAACGGGGGTCGGGCGACCTTGACGAACGCCGCGAGCGGCGTGTCGGCGTCGAGCACCACCTCACGCAGCACGGGGACCATGCCACCGCGCTCGGCGCGCGCCAGGAAGTCGGCGCGGGCGTCGCTCATCGAAGGGCGAGCGGGGTAGAGGGGAGATGCGACTCGTCGCCGCCGCGCTCGCCCTGGCCGGTCTGGCCCTGACGGGCCGGCTCCACGCCCAGGCGTGGGGCTCGGACTCGGCGCTCGCGCTGGCGCGCCGTGCCGCGCTGCGCCGCAGCGGCGCCGCCGCCGACACCACCCTCCGCGACTACAAGGCCCAGGCTCACGGCTTCCTGTTCTTTCTGGGCGCCTTCGGCGAAGGCCTCGCCGACCCTCCGCGCCTCGTCAAGGCGGACCAATTGGAGCTGGAAGTGTACTGGAGGGCCCCGGCGAGCAGCAAGCAGCGCGTCATCGGTTGGCGCGATCAGGCCCAACTCCCCACCGACATCAACTACCACCGCGACCACCTCGGCATCATCCAGAACAACTTCGGCGCCGCCATCCGGCTGGGCGAGGGGGACGAGGTGCGGGACGTGCCGCACCCGCTCTCGGCCGTCGGCCTGGACCTGTACGAATTCGCGCTCGGCGACACCACGATCATCGCGCTCCCCGAGCGGGAGGTCCGAGTGGTGGCGCTGCGCGTGCGGCCCAAGAGCTTCGACGTCCCCCGGATCGTGGGCATCCTCTATCTGGACGCGGCGTCGGCCGATCTCGTCCGGATGGCGTTCAACTTCACGCCCCGCTCGTACCTCGACAGACAGCTCGAGGACGTGAGCATCGTGCTCGACAACGCCCTGTGGGAGCAGCGCTACTGGCTTCCCTATCGCCAGGAAATCGAGATCCGGCGCCGCGCCACGTGGCTCGACGTGCCGGCGCGCGGCATCATCCGCGCGCGCTGGGAGATCGACGGCTACGTGTTCAACGTCGGACTGGCGCAGCGCTGGTTCGCAGGCGACGAGATCTCCTTCCTCCCCAAGGCGGAGCGCGACTCGTTTCCGTGGAGACAGCCGCTCGCCGCCGCGCTCGAGAACGTGGCCGAGCCGGTGCGGCGCGACGACCTGGAGCGGGTCCGCGCCGAGGTCGAGCAGATCGCCGGGCGCCGCGCCCTCTCCGGGCTCCGGGCCCACCGCCTCGGCGTGCGCTGTCTCTCGGATCTGGTGCACGCCAACCGGGTGGAGGGGCTCGCGGCGGGCGCCGGCATCGTGTTGCGCGGCGGGGGCGAGCGACGCGAGCTGCGGCTGCGGGCGAGCTACGGGTTCGCCGACCAGCGTGCCAAGGGCGCCGCAACCGCCGTAGAGCGCCAGGGCCGGCGGGCCGTCGAGGTGAGCGCGTACCGCGACGTGCGCGACGTGGGAGACTGGCCTGTGATCGCCCCGCTCCAGAACTCGTTCGCCGCCCAGGAATTCGGGCACGACTACGGCGACTACTACCTGGCACAGGGGGCGCGCCTGACGTACCGCCACGGCGTGGGCGTGCGCGGCGAGTGGCGCGCCGCGGCCGGCCGCGAGTCCTTCAGTTCGCTCGCCGTCGCCGCCACCCCCGCGAACGGCAGCTTCCGGCCGAATCCGTCCCTCGGCGGTCGGGCGGTGAACCTGGTGCAGCTCGCGGTGGAGCGCCGCAGCGAGGGCTTCGCGGTGCGGCGCGACCTGCACGTCGAGACCGTGCTCGAAGCCGGGCGCGAGGACGGTGGCGACACCTACCTCCGGCTCTCCGGTGCGGGCCACCTCCTCGTCCCCGTCGGCGCCACGCGCGTGCTCGTCCGGGCACAAGGCGGTGGGGCGAGCGCGCGGCTCCCGGCGCGGCGCGCCTTCGTGCTCGGGGGCCGCGGTACATTGCTCGGCGACCCGTTCCGCGCCTGGGGCGGCCGCCGCATGGGCCTGGTGCACGTGGAGTGGCGTGTGCCGGTGCCGTTCCCGTCGCTCGGCGTGGGGCCCTACGCCCGCACGCCGGGCACCGTCACTCTCACCCCGTACGTGGCCGTCGGTTGGGTGGACCGTCCGGTCGCGGGCACGCCGTGGATGCCCACGGGCGGCGCCCGCACCACGCTCGGGCTCGGCGTCGAATGGTTGGGCGTGTTCCGCTGCGAGGCCGGGTTCGGCACGGCGACGCACCGCATGGGCGTCGCGTTCGACGTGTCGCGGGACTTTTGGGGGATACTGTGACGCGGCTGACGCCGCGAGGTTCGGGAGGTTCTGGAGGTTGGGGGAGGTTGGAGGAGGTTGCTCCGTGCGCGATGCAACCTGCTCCAACCTCCACAACCTCCCGAACCTCCCCAACCTCCACTAGTTTGTCTTAGATGGCCGACACGAACTTCCCGGATGAATGGCTGGTCCACTCCCTCGAGGGAGTGGTGACGCCGGAGCTCGTCGCCGAGCTGCGGGAGAAGGCCGCACCGCAGGCGACCCTGTGGGAGACGCTCGTCGCCCAGAAGGTCGTCAGCGACGAGCAGATCCTCACAGCGCTCTCCACCCGGTTCCGATTGAAACTCGCCGAGCTGGACAAAGCGGACCCGACCGCGAAGGAGCGGGTCCCCGAGCAAGTCGCCCGCCGCTATCACATTCTGCCGCTGCGCGCCACCGACTCCTACCTCGAGGTCGCCACCGCGAACCCGTTCGATCTCGACGCGGAGAAGGCGCTGGCGTTCGCGACGGCCCGGGAGATTCGCATGCTGTTGCTCGCGCCGTCCAAGATCGCCGAGCGGCTGGACGAGATGTACCGCCCCGAGAAGGCGGTCGACAAGCTGCTCGAAGGCATGGAGAGCTCGGCGGAGCTGGTGCAGCTGCAGGACAGCCTGGCGCCGGACGAGATCACGATCGCCGCGTCCGAGGCCGAGGCGAGCCAGCGCCCGGTGGTGCGGCTGGTGGATCTGATCATCTCGGAGGGCATCCTCGCGCGCTCGAGCGACATCCACATCGAGCCCGAAGAGGGCGGGGTGGCGGTGCGGTATCGTATCGACGGCGTGCTGCGGCAGGTGATGAAGATTCCGCGCCAGGCGGGGCTGCCGCTGATCTCGCGCATCAAGATCATGTCGTCGCTCGACATCGCCGACCGGCTGCGGCCGCAGGACGGCCGGGCCCGCGTCGCGGTGAACGGCCAGCCGATCGACCTGCGCGTGTCGACACTGCCCGCCGCCCTGGGCGAGAAGATCGTGATCCGCATCCTCGACTCCCGCGCCACGGTCAAGTCGCTCGACGCCCTGGGGCTGAATACCAACGAGACAGAGGGCATCAAGCGGCTGCTCGAGAACCACGAGGGAATCATCCTCGTCACCGGGCCGACCGGCTCGGGCAAGACGACGACCCTGTACTCCTGCATCAATCAGATCAAGAGCGAGGGCGTGAACATCGTCACGGTCGAGGATCCGGTGGAGTACCGGATGCAGGGAATCGTGCAGGTGCAGGTGCAGGAGAAGGCCGGCCTGACGTTCGCCTCGGCGCTGCGCTCGATCCTGCGCCAGGACCCGAACGTCGTGCTGATCGGGGAGATCCGGGATCGCGAAACGGCGCAGATCGCCGTGCAGGCGTCGCTCACCGGCCACCTCGTGCTCTCCACCCTGCACACGAACGATGCGTCGAACGCGGTCACCCGGCTCGTGGACATCGGCGTGGAAGCCTACAAGATCGCCGCGGCCCTGCGGGGCGTGCTGGCGCAGCGGCTGATGCGCAGGCTGTGCCCCACCTGCAAGCAAGTGTGGATGGAGACCCCCGACGCCCGGTTCAGGAAGTGGCTTCCGAAGGGCACCCCGCTGTACCGTGCCGCCGGCTGCCCCGACTGCGCCATGACGGGATACCGCGGCCGTTTCTCGATCGTCGAAGTGCTGACGGTCACGCCCGAGGTGGAGCGGCGCATCGCGTCGGGCGAGACGGCGGAGCACATCGCCGGCGCCGCGCGGCGCGGCGGCATGAAGGGGATGTGGGAGTCCGGGCTCGAGCACGTGCTGCGGGGCGAGTCCACGCTCGACGAGCTGACGCGGGTGGTGGACATCCCGCACGAGGAGGAGCGACCGCCGGACGCCGCCGCGCCGCGCCGCTCCGGATCGGCGCGGCCGCAACCGTTCGCCGCGCCGCAGGCCGGCGCCGCGCTCGCCGCCGAGCTCGCCCCCCCGCCCGAATCGCTGGTCGAGCACTTCGAGCTGCTCGAGGAGCCCGTGCCCCAGGGGCGGTCCGGCCCGCACGGCCTCCCCGCCGTCAAAGTGCTGCTGGTCGACGACGAGGACAGCCTGCGCAAGGTGATGCGCGATCTGCTGGAGCGGGACGGCTACGACGTGACCGAGGCGCGCGACGGCGTGCACGCGCTCGACCAGATCGACCGGGTCGGACCGGACATCATCGTGCTGGACCTGAATCTCCCCGGGCTGGATGGGTACGGCGTCCTGTCGCACCTGCGCTCGCGCCCCGCGACGGCGTCGATCCCGGTCATCGTGCTCACCGCGAAGGGCGACGAGGACAACGAGGTCCGCGTGTTCGAGCTGGGGGCGGACGATTTCCTCACCAAGCCGTTCCGCGCGCGCGCACTGTCGGCCCGGCTCGAGGCGGTGCTCGGCCGGCGTCGCTAGCCGCGAGTGACCTCGCGACTCGGGCGACTGCCCGTAAGCGGGCACAGACGTTCCCTATGACAGACGTGCGGGTTGCGTTCGTCGACGCCTACGTGCTCCGTGCGGGCGCGGCGGGCCTCGAGGTGCTCGCGCTGCGCCGCGCCGCCGGAGGCCGCTCCCCCGGCTCGTGGGAGACGGTGCACGGTCACATCGAGCCCGGCGAGACGCCGGTGCAGGCGGTGCTGCGCGAAGTGCGCGAAGAGACGGGACTCGACCCCGCGCGGCTGTACAATCTGTCGCGCGTGGAGGCGTTTTACCGTCACCGGACCGACGAGATCGCCCTGATCCCCGTGTTCGCCGCCGTGGTGGACGGCGCCGCCGAGCCGCGCGCGTCCCCCGAGCACGACCGCGTGGAGTGGCTGGCGCCGGCGGCCGCCGCCGCGCGCTTCGCCTGGCCGCGGGAGCGCAGAGCACTGGATGACGTTTTGTCAATCCTCCGGTCCGGGGACGCCGGCTTGCTGGAAGACGTGCTGCGGATATGCTAGAGTCGGGATCGGACGGACCGACTGGAGACCTGGATACGCGCGGACGGCATGTGAACCCGTTCTATCACCGCATCTATCGAGTGGTACGCCACATCCCCAAGGGGCGGGTCGCCACGTACGGCCTTGTGGCCCGGCTCGCCGGTCGGCCCGGCGCCGCGCGCACGGTCGGCTGGGCCCTCTCGGCGCTCCCGGAAGATTCCGATGTGCCCTGGTGGCGCGTGCTCAACGCGGCGGGCCGGATCTCGCTGTCGGGCGCCGATCATGGCTCCGTGGTGCAGCGCGCGCTGCTGCTCCGTGAGGGCGTGAAGTTCGCCGCGGGCGGGGCGGTGAACCTCGCCGTGTTCGGATGGCCCGCCGAGGCCTACGACAGCGCACCCGCGGCCCACACGCGCGCCGCCTCGTCCCGCAGATCGCGCAGGTTGAACGGCTTGCGGACGTAGCGCAAGCCGAGCCGGGTCAGCGCGTCGTCCGATCCGGGCCGCACGTCCCCCGTCGCCACCAGCACCCGGTCCCTGAGAGCCGGATATGCTTCCACGAGCCGCGTCACGAACAGCTGATCGCGCGCCCGTGCCTGCGCGTCGGCGAGGATCAAGTCGTAGGCGCGGGCGCCGGCGAGGTCGAGCCCGTGCTGGGCGTTGCGCGCCACATCGACCGTGTGTCCTTCCCGGCCGAACAGCGCTTTCACCATGCGGCGCACCGCCGGATCGTCGTCGACGAGCAGGATCGCCCGCTTCGCGGTCGGCGGCGCGGGCGCCGGCTCGGGGACGGGGGTCGCGTGCAGCGCCGCGTCCGCCGGCGCCGCGGGCAGGTCCACCAGAAACGCCGCGCCGCCTTCCGGCGGCCGCTCCACGCCGACCCGCCCGCCGTGGGCTTCGACGATCGAATACGTGATGGAGAGCCCCAGCCCCGTCCCCTGACCCGGCTCCTTGGTCGTGAAGAACGGCGTGAAGACGTGCGGCAGCACGTCGTCCGGGATCCCGGGGCCCGAGTCCGCGACTTTCATTCGGACCCGGTCGTCGAACCAGGTGGCGAGCCGGATCACGCGCGGCCGCTCCGGCGGATTCTCCGCGACGGCCTGGGCCGCGTTGTTCAGCAGGTTCAAGAGCACCTGCTGCAGCGCATGACGGTCGCCCAGCACCGGCGGGAGCGTCCCCAGGTCTTTCTCGACCGCGATGTCCTTGAGCGTCAGGTCGTAGCTCATGAGCAGCAAGGTCCGCTGGATCACGTCGTTCAGGTCCACGGGCGCCTGCTCGGCGGGCCCCTTACGCGCGAACGTGAGCAGGTTGCGCACGATTCGGCCGGCGCGGTCGGCCTGCTCGTGTATCACGCGCAGGTGGCCACGATCTTTGGCGCCCAGGTCCTTCTGCTCGAGCAGGAACTCGGACAGGCCGGCAATCGAGGTGAGCGGATTGTTGAGCTCGTGCGCGACGCCGGAAACGAGCTGGCCGACTGCGGCGAGCTTCTCGCTCTGGATCAGGTGGGACTCCATCGCCTGCTGGTCCGTCACGTCCTCGACCAGCACGACGACGCTCTGATCGTGCGCCGGCGCGGGGATGCGGGCCGCCGTCACCCGGATCGCGCGCCCCAGGGTGGTCGAACGGAGCACGATCGGCTGCACCCGGTCGCCGCCGCGCGCGGCGGCGAGCAGGTCGACCAGCGGCGGGGAGGGGCCGACCAGGGCCTCAATCAGCTCCCGTCCGATGACGTCCGGGATTGGGGCGCCGAGCATGGCGGCGAAGGAGCGGTTGGCGCGGCGTACCCGTCCCGCGTCGTCCACCACCGCGATGCCCTCGCTGAGCGAATCGAACGCCGTCTCCCATTGCTCCTTCGCGTGCCGCACCATCTCGAAGAAGCGCGCATTGGCGATCACGATGGCCGCGTGCGTGGCCACGGTGGAGAGCAGGCGGATGTCCTCGGACGCGAACACGCCGCCGCGCGGGTTCGCGATCACCAGGGTTCCCACCACCACGCCGTGCGCGCGCAGCGGCACCGCCGCAGCGGAGTCCGCCTGCACGTCCGCCACCAGCCGCGTCGGCTCCCCGCCCGAATTGCGCACCAGCTCGAGCCGCTCGCGGCCCAGCGACCGGACGACGAGACCGGGATCGTCCGCGCCGATGGAGCGACCCGCCAGGGCCGCGAGCGTGCCGTCGGCGGCCGTAACCCGCAGCAGGGGGCGGTCCTCCCGTCCCTCTCCCCCTCCCGCTGCTCCCGCCTCGCCGTCCGGCGCCAGGGCCACCAGGGCTCCCTGGGCGTCGAGAAACCGCATCGCGTAGCGCACCACCTGCTCGACGATCCGGTCGAGCTGCAGCGAACCCGACAGGATGAACGACAGCTCCTGGAGCGAGAACAGCTCCGACAGGCGGCGGTTGAGCTCGTCCGCCGCCCGCCGGCGGTCGCGCTCGCTCCGACGCAAGCGACGCCTGAGCCGCAGCGACCAGCCCACGGCCCCCACGACGGCCACGGCGAGCAGGGCGATCCAGATGTCCATCACGCACCAACAATAATGTTGCTTGACCGGTCTAATCCCGACTCAGATGTTCGGATATCCGTTGTCGATCAGCCTCGCTACTGACCCCGGGCGCCAGCCTGGGGATCACCGAGCTGACGGTCGGGACGTGGCTGCTGCACTGTCACGTGGGCGACCACATGATGGCGGGGATGTACGCGACCTACACGATCCTGGGCGGCGGTCCGTCCGCGGCGGCCGCGCCGTCGCGCGATACCGGGCCTGGTTGGTCGCCGTTCTAGCCGGTCTGGCCGACCAGCCGCTGGAGGCTGGCCCGCAGATCGGCGATGCCCTCGCCCGCCCGTGCGCTGGTGACGATCACCTGATCGGAGTCGAGCGCGAGGGCGTCGCGCAGCTCCCGCTCCCGGGCGGGGCGCAGGCCTCGGGCCAGCTTGTCGCTCTTGGTGAGGGCCGCCAGGACGCGGGTCTCGCGCCCCGCGAACAGCTCTTGAATGGCGCGGTCGTCGGCCGAGGGCTCCCGGCGGCTGTCGAGCAGCCACAGCACGCCGGCGAGACGGGGCCGCGCCAGGGCTCCGGTCACCAGATGCCGGAACGCCTGACGCTCGGCGTGGGACGCGCGGGCGTAGCCGTAGCCGGGGAGATCGAGAAAATAAAAGGCGCGGTGCGCTGTGCGCGGTGGCTCCCGATGCGCATCGGGCGCTTGGCTCTCGGAGGAGGCAACCGCGTACCGCGCACCGCGCACTAAGGGCATTTCGTAAACGTTCAACATCCGCGTCTTGCCGGGCGTCCCGGACACTTTGGCTATGCGTCGCCCCGCGAGGGCATTGAGCAGGCTCGATTTGCCGACGTTCGATCGGCCGATCAGGGCGACTTCGGGAAGGGGCGGGTCCAGCGGGGTGTCGGCCGAGGGGAACGAGCCGACGAAATGCGGCTCGGTCAGGCTTCTTTCTTCTGGCGCACGCGTTCGGTGACGAGCAGCGGAGGCCGGCCTTCGGTGACGCACTCCGAGGTAATGGCGACTTCGCGCACGTCGTCGCGGCTCGGCAGCTCGAACATGATGTCGGTCATCATCTCTTCGAGGATGGCGCGCAGGCCGCGGGCCCCGGTGGCGCGCTTGATCGCCTTCTGGGCGATGGCCTTGAGGGCGTCCTTCTCGATGGTGAGCCGCACGTCCTCCAGCTCGAACAGCTTCTGGTACTGCTTGGAGAGCGCGTTTTTGGGCTCGATGAGGATGCGGATCAGCGCCTCTTCGTCGAGCGAGTCGAGCGGTACCGCCACGGGCAGCCGGCCCACCAGCTCGGGGATGAGGCCGTAGCGCAGCAGGTCGTCCGGCTCCACATCGATGAAGGGGTTCTTCTTGATTTTCTCGGGCGCGCCCTTGGCGACCTCTTCCTTGGTGAAGCCGATCTGGCGCCGTCCGGTACGTGACTCGATGATCTTTTCCAGCCCGTCGAACGCGCCGCCGCAGATGAACAGGATGTCTTTTGTATTGACCTGGATGTACTCCTGCTGCGGGTGCTTGCGGCCGCCCTGGGGCGGGACGCTGGCCACCGTGCCCTCGAGGATCTTCAACAGGGCCTGCTGCACGCCTTCGCCCGACACGTCGCGCGTGATGCTGGGATTCTCCGACTTCCGCGCGATCTTGTCGATCTCGTCGATGTAGACGATGCCGCGCTCGGCCTCGGACACGTTGAAGTCCGCGGCCTGGAGCAGCCGGACCAGGATGTTCTCGACGTCCTCGCCCACGTAGCCCGCTTCCGTGAGCGTGGTCGCGTCGGCGATCGTGAAGGGGACGTCCAGAATGCGCGCCAGCGTCTGCGCCAACAGCGTCTTGCCCACGCCGGTGGGGCCGATCAGGAGGATGTTGCTCTTGTCGAGCTCGACCTCCGCTTCGCGCCCCTGGTGCGAGTTGATCCGCTTGTAGTGATTGTAGACCGCCACGGCGAGCGTCTTCTTCGCCTTCTCCTGGCCGATCACGTACTGGTCCAGCACGTCCTTGATCTCCGCCGGCGTGGGGACCTGGGTGATCGCCTCGGAGACCTCGCGCTCTTCGTCCTCCGCCAGGATCTCGTTGCAGAGGGCGATGCACTCATTGCAAATGTAGACCGACGGCCCGGAGATGAACTTCCGGACCGAGTCCTTCGACTTGCCGCAGAACGAGCAGCGGAGGTGCTTATCGTGGGACATCTGGTCCTAGTATGGGAAGGTCGCCCGGCCGGCGCAAGCCGTCACTTCTTCTTCCCGTCGTCGATCTGCTGGAAGTTGGCGATTACGTGGTCAATTAGCCCGTATTCCTTGGCCTCCTCGGCGGACATGAACCGGTCCCGGTCCATGTCCTTCTCGATCTGGTCCAGCGGCTTACCGGTGTGCTTGGCGTATAGCTCGTTCAGCTTGCCGCGCAGATAGAGGATCTCCCGGGCCTGGATCTCGATGTCGGCAGCGGTGCCCTGGGTCCCGCCCGAGGGCTGGTGCATCATGATGCGCGCGTGGGGCAGGGCGGAGCGCTTGCCCTTGCGGCCCGCGGCGAGCAGGAACGACCCCATCGAGGCCGCCATCCCCATGCAGATCGTGTTCACCGGCGCCCGCAGGAACTGCATCGTGTCGTAGATCGCCATACCCGACGACACGAGGCCGCCGGGCGAATTGATGTACAGATAGATGTCCCGCTCCGGGTTGTCGGCGTCGAGAAACAGGAGTTGCGCGATGATGATGTTCGACACCTCGTCGTTGATCTGCGTGCCCAGGAACACGATGCGGTCCAGGAGCAGCCGGCTGAAGATGTCGTACGTGCGCTCGCCGCGGCTGGAGCGCTCGATGATGTAGGGCGGGTAAATCTGGTTCCTCGTCACGCTGACTCCACGGTGGATTGCGACAGAAGAAACGTAAACACCTTTTCCTCGGTGAGGCCGCGCTCCAGGTCGCGCAGCCGCTTCGCCTTCTCGAGCGACGCCCGCAGCTCCGCCGCCGGCTTGCCGCCGCGCGCGGCGATCTCCTGCAACCGCGCGTCGAGCTCCGCCGCGGTGGCCCGCAGGCCGTGGTGCTCCACCATCCAGTCGAGGACCAGGTCGCGCCGCACCTGCGCCTCGGCCACGGGCCGGAATTCCTGCGCGAACTCCGCCAGACGGTCTTCCGGGACCCCATAGGCCTGGGCGTACACGTACACGGCCCGCTCGACCAGCGGGCGCGGTGCCGCCACGCGGTTCGCCTGCACGATCTGCTCGATCAGGTCGCGCCGCAACCGGGCGTCCGCTTCGCGCTCGGCTTCCTTCTCGAGATCCTCGCGCACCGCCTTACGCAGCGCGTCGAGCGACTCGAAGTCCCCGACCTCGCGCGCGAAGGCGTCGTCCAGCTCGGGCAAGTGCTGGCGCTTCACCTCCTGCAGCGAGAGGCGGATGGCGCGCGCCTGGCCGCGCTTCGCCTCCTCGGGGAAGTCGGGGGGAAAGCGCACGGTGGCGTCGACCGTCTCCCCGGGGAGCATGCCCATGATGCGCTCTTCCACCTCGGGGATCGCCCGCCCCTCGCCCAGCACGAGCTGATAGGGTTGCGGATCTTTCACGTCGTCAGCCTCGCGCGTGGCGATGGTCACCTGCACCAGGTCTTTGAGCGCAGGTTTCTCCCCCGCGACCGGCACCCACGGCGCCTTCTGCTCGCGCAGCGCCGTGAGCTGCGCCAGCACCTGCTCCTCGGTGACCTTGGGCACGGTGCGTTTGAGGTGGAACTTCCCGATGCGCTCCAGCCCGATCTCGGGCTTCACCTCGACGTGGAACTCGAACGTCACCGGGCCCCCCGCCCCGACGTCCCATTTGAGGTTGTGCACGTGCGGATCGGCGACGGGCTGCAGCGCCTCCTGCGCGAGCGCCGCCTTCCAGCTCTCGCGAATCAGGTCCTCGAGCGCCTGCTGCCGGATGTCCTCGGCGAACTGCTTCCGTACGAGTGCGGCCGGCGCCTTGCCCTTGCGGAACCCCGGAAGACGGGCGCGCCGCTGATAGGCGGAGGTGGCGCGCGCCTCGGCTTCCTGTACCTGCTCCACGGGCACGGTGACGGCGAGGGACGCGGCGCCGGGCTCCTCGGCGGTCTTACGGACCTGAATGGCGGTCATGTGGCAGTAAATCTAACTAGCGCGTGCGCGGTGCGCGGTGCGCGGTAGCCCCACTGCGTGGAAATTCGCTGCACTCGGACGCAACCGCGCACCGCGGACTGCGCACCGTCTCACGGGTTCCGCCTCAAGCTCTTGATCCGGTGATGCGGCCGCTCGCCCGGCCTGATGTCGTCGTCTCGCACCACACTGATCGCGCCATCGGGCTCGAGCACCGCGAACAGCACGTCATCGGCCCGCGCCACGCCGTGCTCCCGGAGCGCCTGCAGCAGCTCGTCGCGCGTGACGCCGGCGCGATGGCAGTGTTCGTCGAGGATCTTGCCGTGGTAGATGAGCATGATCCCCTCGCCCGCGATCAGCTTGGCGAGCCGGCGGCTCCGGAGCCGGGCCGTGTTGATCAGCCAGTGCCAGGTCATGAGCACCGCGGCGGCCACGAGTCCGCCCACGAGGCTGGTATCGGGGCCGACCATGGCGTTTTGGACCGCGTTCGAAATGATGAGGAGCAGCACGAAATCGAACACGCTCATCTGCCCGAGGGTCCGCGTGCCGCCGAATCGCAGCCCGATGAGCACGAAGAAGTAGACGACGGACGTCCGCAGCGCGACGTCGAGCAGCGTGTGCCAAGAGGCGGTCACGGTCCCGTAAGCTACGAGCCCTCGTCATGGGTGCCTAGTGACCCGCGGCGTGGGTCGGCCGTCGGCCACGCCGGGGGTGCGGTGCGTCACGCCGCGCCGCGCGCCACGGGCCCATCGTGGGGCGGAACCGAGAGACAGCACGCTTCGAGCAAGCCCCGTGGCGCCCGCGAGGTGGCCCACGGGGCTTGGTGTTTCTCGGGATCCGAGCAGGCATAACCCACGCGAAGGAGGACCATGCGTTTCACATTCCACGTCGCTGCCACGGTGCTGGCCGCGATGACCGCGACGGTCGCGGCTGCCGCGCAGAAGACCTCGACGGGCAATGGCGCGCCCAGCGGATCGCATTTCAACCTCAACATCATCGGGGTCCCCCATGACAAGAATCCCAACATGGCTAAGGGGGGCGGCGACGTCATCTTCGTGGGTCTCGGAACCGGAAGCGACGCCGTGACGACGAAGATTCTGCTCAGTCAGGCGGCCGACAGCGAATTCACAGTGCTCGACAAGAACGGGACGGACGGCGAAGCCTCCTTCGCCCTCCCCGTCCCGGGCAGCTACACCGTCTGGGCACGAGCGCTCGGCACCCCGGGCGGGCAGTCCAAAGTCGCCACCTGCGCGACGTTCATCGATCCCACCACCTTCACGTCCACGATCCTGTGCTCGACCGACAACGAGGTCTTCGTGCGCGGGAAAGGCAAGAGCAGCTTCCGCGACGTGACCAGCGCGCTCACGACCATCAGCCTCGTACCGGGGAGCGCGGCCGAGCTGGCGTGCGGCACGCCGACCGTAAGCCTGTTCGCTCCCTGCCTGCAGGACTTCCTCTGGCAGTACGACAACAACGGGCTGAGGCTGCTGCAGGTGCGGTTCTACCCGAACTAAAACACGAGAAGCGGTCGGCGCCCCGCGGTGCTGGGGCGCCGACCGACCGCGTCATCGCACGTCGTACCGCGTGATCGGCTTCCCCTGCAGGTACTTGTCGAACCAGTTCAGAATGTGCTGCAGTCGCTCCACGCGGTGCAGCGGCTTGCCGGAGCGCGACAGCTCGTGCGACTCGCCCGGAAAGCGGACCATCACAGTCGTCTTGCGCAGGTACTTGAGGGCGCGAAACATCGCCTCGCCCCCCTGGTTGGGCGGCGCGCGCAGATCCTCCTCGCCCAGGATGAACATGATCGGCGTCGTGACGCTGTCCGCGTAGCGCACGGGCGAGCGGGCGAGGAACTCCTGGGGATCGCGGAACGGCGTGGAGCGGAACCACGACGGCCGGAAGAGCGTGAAGTCGGCCGTGTACCAGAACCCCAGCCAGTCGGCCACGTCGCGCTGCGACACGGCGGCGGCGAACCGGTGAGTATGCCCCACCGCCCAGTCGGTGAGCAATCCGCCGCCCGATCCGCCCGTGACCCCCAGCTTGGTCGAATCCACGTACCCGCGACGGATCAGAGAATCCACCGCGATCATCAAGTCGCGATAGTCGTCGCCGGGGTACTTGTACTGGATGATGTTGCCGAACTCCTGCCCGTACGTGGTGCTGCCCCGGGGGTTGGGATAGAGCACCACATACCCCTTGGCGGCCATCCACTGCATCTCGTGAAAAAAGATGTATCCGTACGCCGTGTGCGGCCCGCCGTGGATGTCGAGGATCAGCGGGTACTTCTTGCCGGGTGTGAAGCCCACCGGCTTCAGGATCCACGTCTCGATCTTGCGGCCGTCGAAGCTCGGGTACCAGAAATCCTCGGGCGTCACGACCTGGAGCTTCGCGAACAGAGAATCGTTCACGTGCGTCAGTTGCCGCAACCGCTTGGTCGACGCGTCCAGGACGTAGACGTCCGGGAGGTGCACCGGGTCGCCGATCGTGAGGGCGAAGGTGCGCGCGTCGGGCGTGGCGGTGTAGGCCAGAACCGCGTGATCCCCGGTGGTCAACGGCTCCCGCGCGCCGGTCTGCGCGTCGAACCGCACCAGGTTCGAGCGCCCGTGCTCGGTCGTGGCCACGATCACGGCGCGGCCGTCCGCCGTCCAGACGTTCGGGCTCGACCCCTCGCCGCCGCGCGGCGGCGCCTGGTCGCCCAGCACGGCGCCACCCATGTCGAAGTCGTAATCGGCGGTGAGGTTTTTTACCTGACGGTCGCGCCACACGAACAGGTCGGATTGATTGTACGAACGCGTCGCCCGCGGATTGACCCAGCCACGGAACGCCACCGCCTTGCCGTCGGGCGCGAGGGCCGGGCCGAACACGGGACCGTCGATGTCCACCACCGTGTCGAGCGTCCCGCCGCCCGCCGGCACCGCATAGACGTTGTTGTCGGGCGGGTAGTAGTACGACTCGGGCACGCGGTCCGAGGCGAAATAGATGCGCGCGCCGTCGCGGCTCCACTGCGGGGCGTTCTCGTCGAACGCGCCGGACGTCACCTGGCGCGCCTTCGCCGGCTGGTCGCCGGGCATGACGGCCGGCACCGTCCAGATGTGCCCGCGCTCGCCGGGGTCCACGTATCCCTCGTCGTCGGCGCGGAACTCGGCCTCGGTGATGACCCGGACGTCGCTCTTGGGCTCGTCCTTCTTGTCCGACTTGGCGAGGTCTTCCGGCGCGGTCGTGCTGGTGAACGCGATGGTCTTGCCGTCGGGCGACCAGGCCGCCGGCCCCGCACCCTTGGGCAGGTCGGTGAGCTGCTGCGCTTCGCCGCCCGTCAGGGACAGGAGGTAGAGCTGTGTGTGACCGTCCGTGGGACGCAGGAAGGCGAGCGTCGAGCCGTCGGGCGACCAGCGCGGGGCGCCGTCGTGCGGGCCGCTCGTGATCCGGCGGGGCGGCGAGACGCCGTCGGTCGCGACGAGCCACAGGCTCGTGTCGTACCCGTCGTGCTTGGCGTTCACCGTGACCAGCACGTAGGCGGCCTGGCGCCCGTCGGGCGCGATCTGCGGGCTCGCTACCCAGTGGAACGCGAACAGGTCGCTGTCGGTGATGGCGCGCTGCTGCGCTGCGAGCCGGGGCACGCACAGCAGCACGGCGACCGAGGCCGCGAGCGAGGGGCCCATGATCAGTTGCCGCCCGGCTCGGGTACCGTCGGGAGGGGATACGCGCTCCGGAGCGCCGCGAGGTATTCATCGTACAGGGCCTTGAGGCCTTCGAACTCCCGCTGCACTGTGGTCCGATACGGGGTGTCGGTGGCGAAGTGGTACAGCACCGCGGCCATCGCCTGGGCGTCGAGCACGAAGCCGTGATGCCCCACGGGACCCAGGGCGTCGGCTTCCATCTCGAACGTGTGGTATCCGCCGTTCGAGCTGTGGGCGGTCACGCCGACGCCCGGAATCTGCGTCGCGACCGTGCCGGTTTCCTCGTAGGGGAGGGGGCGTCCCGGCTCGTCCTCGACCTTGGTCGCGCCGAGCTTCTTCAGGTAGGTGAAGGCGACGTCGTTCAGGGCCGCGACCGAGATGCCGTCGCGCGATTCGGAGTCGGCCTCGATGCGGACCTTGGTCCCCGTGGCGAGGGCGGCGGCGCGGGCCGCGTCGTTCACGCGCTCGAGCACCTGCGCGAGATATACCTGGTCCGGGTAGCGCAGCCAGAACTCGGCGACCGCGCGATCGGGCACCACGTTCGGCGCCTTGCCGCCTTCGGTGATGATGCCCTGAATCCGCGTCTCCGGTCGCAGGGTCCTCCGGATGGCGTCGATGTGATTGAACAGCTCGATCACGCCGGTGAGCGCATCGCGCCCGTCCCACGCCTGCAGCTGATGCGCCGGCGCGCCCGAAAAGATGTAGCGCACCACGTCGATGTTCATGCAGCAGCTCCCGAACCCCGGACCCGGCGCCTGCGTCGCGGTGGACGAATGCGAGCGGACCAGCACGTCCGCGCCCTTGAACACGCCGGCCTGGTACATCGTGGTCTTCGCTTCGGGCGAGCCGATCTCCTCGGCGGGGGTGCCGTAAAGGGTGACCGTGCCCGGCGTCTTCGACGCCGTCAGGAACTCCGCGACCGCGAGCGCCGCGGCCATGCCGACGGGACCCTGGGCGCTGTGCTGGTCGCCGTGGAAGTCGCGCGTCGTGCCGCGCAGCGCGTCGTACTCGAGAATGACGCCGAGATTCGGGCCCGGCGTCCCTTTCTTGTAGCGCGCGACGAAGGCGGTCTTCAGGCCCGCCACTCCGGTCGTCACGTCGAAGTCGTGCGCCTGGAGATAGTCGGTGAGGATCTTCACCGAGCGCTCTTCCTTGTAGCCCGTCTCGGGATGGTGGGTGATGTCGTCGGCCATGGCGAGGAGCTCCTTGTCCATCAGCTCCTTGGCCCGGGCCACCACGCCATCCCGACGCGGATCGCGGGCGCCGGTGAGCCGAGCCACGAGTGGCGGCAGCGCGAGCGAGCGCTCCAGGGTGTTCATGCGGCGGACGACGTCCGCCGCGGCGCTGCGCTCGGTGGGGGTTTCTTGAGCGGCAAGCGGCGCGGCCAAGGCGACGAGGGCGACGACGACCGGGGGCGATGGAGCAAAGCGCATCTGACCTCTGCTGAGCCGGAGTGGTGTTGCGGGGCCGGCAGGAAGTTTACGGACGTCCGCGTCGGTGGCAATGGGCTCAACCGACGGGCGCGCAACTGGTTACCGGGCGGGCCGCCGAGCGCCTGTATTGCTATCTGGGTCGTCGTTCCCATCTTGTAGGCCGGCCTTACCTGGGATGTCGTGATCATGCTGCCAACCCGCCTCAGCGTGCGGCTCGCGTGGACGGTGGTGGGCGCGATGGCCGCGTTGGCTTGCGGGTTCGCGGACGTGTTTCGCCCTGCCGGCCCCGAGTCGGTGACGATCATCTATGTGGGGGACTCGGTCCTCCACCGTGACAGCACCGTGCCGTTCAGCGTCGCGGTCGAGGCCGGCGGCACGCCGCTCGAGCGGCCTCGCCTGACGATGTGGTCGTCGGACCCAAGCGTCTTCGATCTCACCGCCGGACGAGACTCGCTCGCCGCCAAGTCCATCGGCGCCGCTACGCTCATGATTCGGCTCGAGAGCTCCATTGTCACCGATAGCGCGCCCACCCTGGCCCAGTCGATCAAGGTTCGTCCGTGAAGTGCTTCCAGTGCGGGGCGGACGTCCCGCCGCCGGCCCGGTTCTGCGGGCACTGTGGCACGCTCGTGGGCGATCCGGATGACGCGACGGTCACGCTGCCGGCCCCGGGCGGCGACGACCTGCTGCACCGCCTCCAGATGGTGCTCGCCGGGGAATACGAGGTCGAGCACGAGCTGGCGCGCGGCGGGATGGCGGTCGTGTTCAAGGCGATCGAGGTGGGGCTGCGGCGTGTGGTGGCCCTCAAGGTGCTGCCGCCCGAGCTCGGGCTCACGGCCCGCGCCGTGGAGCGCTTCAAGCGCGAGGCGCGCATGGTGGCCGAGATCGATCATCCGAACATCATCCCCGTGTACCGGGTGGGCCAGTTCGGCGGGATCCTGTTCATCGTCATGAAGTTCGTCGAGGGGAAATCGCTCGACGCCATCCTCCAGGAACAGGGCGCGCTGCCCGTGCCCGTGACGTTGTACGTGCTGCGCGCAGCGGCCCGCGCGCTCGCGTACGCCCACGCGTGCGGCATCGTGCACCGCGACGTCAAGGGCGCGAACATCCTCGTGGACTCGGATGGACGCGTGATGGCGTCCGACTTCGGCGTCGCGCTGCGCTCGTCGGACGTCACGCTGACGGCCGACGGCACGGTGATCGGGACGCCGGCGTTCATGAGCCCCGAGCAATGCGCCGGGCGGCGCGCCGGGCCGCAGAGCGACCAGTACTCCCTCGGGATCGTGGCCTTCCAGATGCTCACCGGCTCGGTGCCGTTCCACGCGGACACCCTCGCCGGCGTGATGCACCATCATTTCTTCACGCCGGTTCCCGACATCGCGGTGGTCCGTGACGACGTGCCCGGGCCGCTGAACGACGTGGTGCGTCGCGCCTTGAACAAAGACCCCGAGCGACGGTTCAAGACGACGCGCGAGATGCTCACGGCGATCGAGGCGGCGGCGTTCAGCGAGCATGACCGCCAGGAGAGCGAGCGGATCTTGCAAGACCTCGTCGGGGGTCGCGCCGTCCGCAAGATCGCGATCCGCGCGCTGCCGCCGCTCGCCGACATGCCGACGCTCGCGATGGAGGCCCGCCCTGCGGCCCCCACCCGGCCCCGCCGCCTCCCCGCGCCGGTGCGCTGGGCCGGAATCGCGGCGGTGGGCCTCGTGACCCTCGGCGCCGTGTGGCTGCTGGGCCGACCGTCGCGCTTGCCCGCACCCGCCGTCAGCGCGTCACTCGACTCGGTGTCACGCCGTCCAGCCCCTGGGCTGCCGTCTCGCCCAGCGGTCCGCCGCACGGGGCCCCCGACCGGCAGACTCCGGCTGCTCACGACGCCGCCCAATGCCGAGATCTTGATCGACGGCCGTCGGGTCGGCGTCGGCAGCGTGTTCGATGATGTGCCGATCGCCCCCGGCCCCCGCCGCCTCGAGGTTCGTGCTCGGGGCTACGAGACGTTCGATACGACGGTGGTGATCGAGGCCGGCGGCACGCTGTCGCTCGGGCGCGTCACGCTGCGCGGCCGCGGCGCGGGATGAGGCGGCTCGTGTGGGCGGCAGCCCTCGTGGTCGGCGTGGCTCCCGCGCTCGCCGCGCAGGGCAGCACGGGGGAGCTGCTGGCGCAGGCACACCAGTTCTACGAGCGCCTCGACGTCGAGCGGGCGCTGCCGCTCTTGCGCCAGATCGTCTCTCCCAACTGGCCGTTCGAGGTGACGCCGGACCAGCGGGTGGACGCGTACAAGTATCTGGGCGCGTGTCTGGCGCTCGCAGGGAAACGCGATTCCGCCGTGCTGTACTTCCGGGCGGCGATCGAGCGCGATCCCTTCACCGAGCTCGACCCGAGCCTGTTCACTCCCGCCCAGCTGGCGACGTTTGACGAAGCCCGGCACCGCACGCTCGCCGTCGCCGTTCGCTCCGTCAAGCCCGCCCGGGTGGACCCGCGCACGGCCCGAGTCACCTTCACGGTCGTGGCCACCCATGCCGCGCTCGTGGACGTGAAATTAGTCGCCGTCGGCGCCGCCTCGCCCCTCGTGCTCTTCCAGGGCACGATGGACGGCGTGCGCGAGATCGCCTGGGACGGCCTGCTCGCCAATCGGCGACTCGCTCCGCCGGGACGTTACACGCTGGCGGTGGTGGGGCGCAGCCGGGTGTCCGGCGCAGCGGACTCCGCCCGAGTGTACTTCGACGTGCGGCACGAGGTCGCCGCGCTCGAGGACACCGTTCCCGATCTCGATCAACATCAGCTGCTCCCCGAGTGGATTTCGCCCGAGGCGGCGCGACGCGACGTCGCCAAGGGCGTGGGCGTGGCCGCGGCGGCGCTGCTCATCGCCGGAGCGGCCAACGGGAGCCTCCATGGGAGTGAGCGGGGAGGCGCGGACGTCGTCGCGGCGACCGCGGCGGTCACGGGCGTCGTGGCATTTCTGGTACACCGGCGGCACGGCGCGATCCCGGAGAACGTCGCGGCGAACGCGCGCCACCGCGCCCAGCGGGACTCGGCGAATGCGGGCGTCCGGGCGCGCAACGCCGACCGGATCGCGGCGACCGTGTTGCTCGTCTCCCCGGCGGCGGGGGAGGGCACGGGGCCGTGAGGGCACCCATGATGATCGCGATGATCGCGGGCGCGATCTGGGGGGGCGTCGCGCCCGCAACCGCGCAAAGTGCGCTGACCGTCGCGCCGCTCGTGTCCCTCGCCGAGCACCGGGTGGACGCCGGCTTCGGCGTCGAGCGCTCGCTCGGTCCAGTCGTGGGCGGCGTGGGCACCCTGCGGTTCGGACCCAGGCTCGCAGTCGCCGTGCGCGCGCTCGGCGGGTCGCTGTTCGGCTCGAAGGGGGTGCTCGATCGCGACGTGGGGGAGCTCGGGGTCGAGGGCAGCATGGTTGCGGGGCCGTGGCTGTCGCTCCAGGCCGGGGTGGCGCGCCGAGCGTACGCGACCCGAGTCGCACGGCAGACGTGGACCACGGTGGCCGCCGGCGCCGCGGCTCGGGTCGCGTTCGCCGGCGGCGCGATCCACGGAGTGGGGCGCGCCGCGCTGTTACCCGTGGTCTCGGTCCCCGGACTACCGGATCCCGGCGTGGCCTTCCGCGCCGCGGCCGGCCTCGAGTATCGCATTCGTGGGACCACGCTGGGCGTGGAGTATTCCCTGGAGCGTTACGACTTCCCGATCGAGGGAGGCGTGCGCCGCCTCGAGCAACTCACGGCACTGACGCTGCTACTCAGGTTGCGGCCCCAGTAGGGACCGCGCCGGCTGGGCCCCGAGCCTAGCGGCCGTTGCTTGGTGGGCTGGTGCTGGCGGACGACCGCTCCCGGGTGCGCGCTTGCTGCTCCAGGCGGGCGATCCAGCGGACGAGGTGCAGCACCTGATGCGGCCAGGTTCCGACGAAGTGCTCTTCGACCTCCTCGCCGTGACCCCACGAGTAGAGGGCGTAGTGCTGGTGCAGGTAGCGGTCGAATTGGAAGTACGCCGGGAAGCGGCCGTTGGCGTACTCGAGCCGGGTGACCTGGGCACCGCTCGTCGTCTCGCTGTCCGCGACGCCCCAGCGGAACGCACCCGGGTTCAACATGGTGTCGTGGAGCAGGGCACCAACTTCGATCCGTTGCGAGGCGAGGAGCAGCTTCTTCTTCGAGATGCGGGTAACCCTGGCGTCGTCCTTGCGCTGTGCAATTTGTGCAGTTTGCCGCGAGTGTCAAGCCCGCGTCACAGGCGTTACCGGGGCGCCGCCGCCGGCATCCTCGTCTACCATCCATTGATCGGCGGACTCGCGATGACGACCATGCGGGCGGACAAACTCGAGGAACAGGTCGAAGCGGCCCTCATGGAGCGACAGCATCTGCTCCCCAAGGGCCTGGCCGCGCGCGAAGTGGCCAGCCGGATTGCACGGTGCTATCACGATCGCGCCGACGGGGCGTCCGGGTTCTGGATCGCCCGTGCGCGCTGGGCGGCCGCGGACGGTCGTCCGACGGGTCGGGCGGTGTACGAAGTGGTGCGTGCGGACGGACGCGTCGGGGTGTGGGACGCGCTGACGCTGGACGAGGGCGAGCTGATTGCCGACACCCTCACCCAACTCTCCCTGTAAGCGCGGCCGGTCGACCTACTCCTCGCCCTTCGTCTCGCCTTTCGTCTCGCCTTTCGTCAGGTAGCGCTCCTCCCACGCGACGGCGAAGACCCCCTGACACTTGGGGCAGGCCATCTTGCCGGGCCGACCCTCGAGGGAGGTGCGTGTCCGGCACACGGGACAGACGGCGTACGGGGCGCCCAGGTCGGGCGGCAGCTTGGTCGCGTCGCGCGGGCGGGGCACCACGGACCAGCGCAGCGGCCGGCCCAGCACGACCTCGAGGAGGCGTCGCGGCACCGCGATCGGGAAACGCTGCACGTCGAGAAAGACTTCCGACGGCGTGAAGCGTGTGACGCGATACCACGCGCCCCGGCGCAGGCCCACGTCGGCCTCCACTCGCAAGCGCGCCCATGCGAGCTGCAGCTCCTGAACAGGAACAGACTGGTCCATCGAAATCCGCAGCTCCGCCGCTTGGCCGCCCTACGTTGGACCCCGCCCTCGTCCGGCGTCAACCCCATTCGGACGGAGTTGGAGGGGCCTGGCGTGACGGCAATCACCGTTCCACGCGAGCGGCCGGCGGTCGTCGGGCGCTGTCGCTCGGCGGACGCAACGTCCGTCCCCGTGGCACAAGGGATGCCACACGCTGCGATGCTGCAACACTTGTCGACGGCGCGGCTACCGAACTACGGTTCATGTGGTGAAGTAGCCGCCCCAACACCGACATGACGAGCCCGATGAAGAAGTGGTCCGTGCTGATGGTGGACGACAACCCCGCGATGCGCGAAGCGATCGCGCGCTCGCTGGTGCGCCGCGGCTGCGCCGTCACCACGGCGCCCGACGCCGCGGAAGCGCTCGCGTTGCTGCGGCGACAGTCGTTCGACGTCGTCGTCACCGACTTGAACATGCCCGAGCGCGGTGGTCTGTGGCTGTGGCGCCAGGCGGTGGTGTTGCGACCGGAGCTGCGAGGTCGGTTCGTATTGATCGCGTCGGAACCGCTGCCGGAACCGCGTAGCATGGACCTCTTCCTGCAATCCGAGCGCTTTCTTCTCAAGCCGCTGTCGCTCGACGCGCTGTGGCGCCTGGTGGAAGAGGCGACGCAGGGCACACCGCAGGTGGCGACGGGCAGTCGCGCCGAGCCGCGGGCGAGGCGTACGGACGGAGTCGGCGGCGCCCCTTGAGCCCGGTCCGGCCGCGCACCTAAGTTGAGCGCCATGGTGCGCGGCCCGACCCCGATCAACATCCTGCTCGTCGAAGACGATCCCGCCGATGTGGAGTTGACCCGGCGCGGGCTGGGGCGTGCCAAAGTACAGAACCGTCTCTGGGTGGTGGCGGACGGCGTCGAAGCCCTCGCGTTTCTCCGGCGCGAAGGGCCGCATCAAGGCGTGCCGCGGCCCGACCTCGTGTTGCTCGATCTCAAGCTCCCCCACCTGGACGGCGGCGACGTACTGCTGCGCATCCGGGAAGAGCCGCGCTGGCACGAGCTGCCGGTAGTGGTGCTCACCGGGTCCGACGCCGAGCATGAGCAGCTCGCGACGCTCGCCGCCGACGGGTTCCTGACCAAGCCGGTGGATTTCGGGCGCTTGAGCGACGTCATCCTTGGGATCGCCGGCCTGGGCTGGGCCATCGTGCGAGTGCCCGCCGCGGGGAGGGAAGCGGGCGCCCGGCGTGGCGGCGCGCGACGTTGAAGCACCGGTGTGCATCTTGTGCAGTTTGGTACCGCCCGCCATCATTACTGTGTGGCGCATGGCCGGCCGTCGGGCCATCGCCGCCTTGCGTCCGCCGTCCAGGACCGCACGCCTGGCGGCGGCGCATTGTTTTCGGGAGGCGATGCGACCGGAGGGACTCGAGCTAGCTCGTTACCTCTTCAAGATGTCGCCGCTCGTCACGGTGCCGGAGACCGTGAAGCCCTCCGAGGGAATCACGACGTTGAAGAAGTTCCCGCTCCCCGCGGCGACGCCGTCATCGCAGAGGTAGGCGGTGTAGCTCACCAGAGCTCCGGTGTCCTCGCGGCCGATGGCGTCGAACTCCACGCCGGCCGTCGGGTCGCTGCAGGCGCTCGAGCTCATGCGATAGGCCGTGAACCTGGTCGCCGGGTCCGTCGCTGGGTCCGTTGTGAGCGTAGCCGGGGTGCTGCCGTGCAGATCGGCATAGTCGGTGCCGGTGAACCGGCCGGTGAGGTCGGCCCGCACGTCGAAGTCAAAGGTCACGACGTTGTTCCCGGGGGTGGGTGAGCCCGTCCCGATTTGACCTCGTCCGCTGACCTCGCCGCACTGCACCGTGAAGGTGGCGGTCGCCGTGCCCATGGCGGGGACCGTGACCGTCTGCGGATTGGCACTCGAAGTCGCCACGCCGCAGGTCGCCGGCATGGCCGAAAGAGTCACCGTGTAGCTGCCCGCGGGAATCCCCTGGACGGTCACGCTCCCGTTGATCTCGACCTGCTGGGTCGCCGACACCAGCCCGCTCACCGTGAGCGTGGCGACGCTCGATGGGCTTGCCCCTACTGTGGTGGTCGTCACCGTCAGTGCGCCAGCCGACGCACTGCAACTCACCGTGAACGCGGCGGTCACCGTGGCTCCGCCCGTGACCGTGACGGTCTGCGGGTTGACACTCGTTACCGCGCAGTTCGACGGCACGCCCGAGAGCGTCACCATGTAGCTGCCGACGGCCAGGGCGCCGAAGGTCGCGCTTCCGCTGGTCGCGACGGGCCCGCTCCCGCCAGAGCCCCCCGGCCCGCCCGGCCCCCCCGGTCCGTCAAACGAGACGGCATAGCCGCCCGGCAGGCTCGAGCCCGTCGTGCTGGTCGTCACCGTGAGATTGCCCCTGGTCGTGGCCGTGAAGGTCACAGGGTTGCCGGCGATGCCGTTACCGGCCGCCGTGGCGGTCAGAGTGTTCGTCTCCGCCGTTGGTCCGAGCGTCCAGGAGGTCACCGCGGCGATCCCGCTGGCGTTCGTCGTTACCGCCGTCGCCGGGTTCACCGTGCCCCCGCCCGAGGTGACGGCAAACGTCACCGCGACCCCAGCCATCGGATTGCCCGCGCCGTCTCGGACGATCACGGCAGGCGGCGAAGCGACGGCCGTCCCCGCCGGGGCCGATTGGCTGATGGGGCCACTGGCTGCGATCGCCGCCGGTGTCGGCTGCGAAACGCTCACACTCACCAGTGCCGAGAGGCCGGCGCTCGCCGCGGTCACCGTTGCCGTGCCGGGGGTGGTGCCCGCCTTGAACGTGGTTGCGGTCGTCCCGGCCGTGCTCGTCTGTCCGCTCGTCGGATTTAAGGGCTGTGTCGCGTCCGCCACGCCTGTGGCCGGTGTGGTCGCAACAGTCCACGCCACCGTGGCTCCCGCGAGCACCGCGCCGTGTAGGTCTACGACAGTGCTCGTGATCAGGTCCGCATTCCCCACCGCCACACTCGAGGTGGGAGCGCTCAGGGTGAGACTCCCCGGGATTCCCGTCTCGATCCGGAAATGGATCGGCAGCGTCGAGCCATCGTTCAGCATGATGAGATCGCCGGTCTCCATGTTGCGCGCCTGCCCGGGCGTGGTCGTGAGCAACACGTCGGCGAAGCCGAGCTCGCGGCGTGCCCCGCTCGCACCGGCCGCCACATGCACTCGATAGGTGTGGCCGGCGACGAAAGCGGCGCCCTTAGTGACCCAGTTCACGTGGTAATGCTGTGTAGTGGCATCGAGGGTGATCGCCGGTGCGCTGGTCGTCGTGAACTTGATGACAGCGGGCGTCCCGTCCGCACGGCCACAATTGGTGTCTGGGCCGTTCGTGACGTCGCAGAGCGCGATCTGCGGATTGAGTGTGCTGATGGTTGAGTCGAAGGTCCCTCCGAACGTGGGGTGGTCTACCATCGGGGGAAGGAAATAGAACCCCGGCGTGCCGCCTTCGTGCAAGGCATCGGAGATGCTGAACTCCGGATGACTTTGGGGTGCGGTGGCCCGATCACTCGATGAGCACGCGGCCACGGTCAGGAGGACAGTCAAGCGGGAACACAGCGTGGCGAGTGGGCGCATGCTGGTCACGGAATCGTTTCCCTCGTGGCGCGCCGTCAACATCTCACAGCCTCCTCTCGCAGAGCGATGTCACCGCTCTGCGCCCGTTGTGGATCGCGGCCAACACAAGCCGCTGCACTGGCTCCTCTCTGCGCACGCGGCGCGGCAAAAACTGGACCGCTTACAGTGCAGGACGGCGCCGTTCGCGCGGCATCGTGCAGCACACGCACGCGGTAGCGAGACGTCGGCACGTGCGGACGGAGGTGTGGCGTCGCGCCCGCGGACGGCGCGCAAGGTGGGCTTGCCCGGCTGAGGCTATCTGGAAGGTGATGGTGAGTGCTGAGGCCCCGGGACAACCGGGGCCTCTTCATTCGGACTAGGTGCTCGTCTTACAGGCGGCTGCGACGCGGCCGGTATCGCTCGGGATGTAGATGGCGATCGCGTTGCCTTTGCGATTCGCGCCCGTTCCGAGGAAGGCATTGGCGATCTTGGCCCCGGTACTGGCATCTTTCATCGACCCGAGAATTACGCCGTTGGCACCCAGGGCGGCCGCCTTCTTTCGCTGGGAATTGATCATCCCGCCTTCCGACGTACCTTCGCTCGAGCCCTTGGAGTTCAACACCGCGACCTCGGTATAAGGCTTACGCACCTTTGTTGAGTCGGTGAAGACCTCGACACCGTCTGGACAGACCGGCGCCAGTTTGAGACTGGGGTTGAGAAGGGCGGCGTTCGTGGAGACACACGCCACCAAGACCGGCGCGAGCCAGAGCATCCATCGACGCATGCGGCGCTCCCGGATCGGAGGTTGCGCAAATCTAAGCCTCCCAGGAGCCCAGCCAATAGGGTGTTTTTGCGGCACCGAGGGGCGGAAATGGGGCAGACCAGTGGCCCGAAGTATAGGCGGCGGTCTGCGATGCGACCGGAGGGACTCGAACCCCCACGGGTTGCCCCACAGGATCCTAAGTCCTGCGCGTCTACCAGTTCCGCCACGGTCGCCGGCCTGCCGAGGCTGAACTTAGCTGCCGAACGGCCGCAACGGAAATGGCCACCCCCGGCCGGCGGCACCCACCTTGCCACCCTCCTCGACATCGGGCATCATTTTGATCGGCATGAAACGCACCGGCTTCACACTCATCGAGCTGCTGATCGTAGTGGCGATTATCGGCCTCGTCGCTACGATCGCCGTGCCCAAGCTCATCAACACCAAAGAGCGGGCCTTGGTCGCGGCCATGAAGTCGGACCTGCGCAACCTCGTGACCGCCGAAGAGAACTATCTCGCCGACCACTCCAAGTACACGACCGACCTGGGCCCGGACTACCACTTCTCGACCGGCAATCGACCGCCCGCGATCACCCTGACGGGCGACGGGTGGACGGCGTCGATGACGAATCCGAACACGACGGAGCGATGCACCGTGTTCGTCGGCTCGACGCCGCTGCCGCCGGCCACACGCGAGGCCGCGCCCGCCTGTGCGAAGGGCGGGTCGACTACCACGCCGCAGCCCTAGCTCACCAGTCTGACGTAGTTTCCCGCTCGGCCCCGTAGGGTGGCACGACCGATCACCGCTGGAGATGCCCGTGCCCGCCGCCCCACTGCTGCTCGCGCTGCTCGCGCTCCAAGCTCCCCAAACCCCGGGGGATTGGCCCGTCTACGGGCGCGATCCGCAGGGCACGCGCTATTCCCCCGCCGCGGGCGTAACCCGAGCCAACGTCGGTCGGCTGCAAGTGGCCTGGACGTTTCGCACCGGCGAGACCGATCCGCGCTTCAAGACCGACAAGCCCACCGCCTTCGAGGCGACTCCCCTCGTTGTGGACGGGACGATGTACGTCGGCACTCCCCTCGGACGGGTGATTGCCCTCGACCCCGCCACCGGACGCGAGCGCTGGGTGTTCGACCCCAATATCAAGCGCGACGTGTCGTACGGGGACTTCGCGAGCCGCGGCGTCTCGACCTGGCTGGACGAGTCCGCGGCCGCCGGCGCGGCGTGCCGCCGGCGGATCTTCGTCGCCACCGCGCAGTCGCAGCTGATCGCGCTCGACGCGCGCGACGGGCGGCCTTGCGCCGGATTCGGCCGGGACGGGATGGTGGACCTGACGGCCGGACTCCGGATCGCCCCGTTCGAGCCGGGTGCGTATTCCATCACGTCGCCGCCCGCCGTCGTGAGCGGTCTTGTGATCACCGGCTCTTCGGTCGCGGACAACAGCCGCCCCAACCCCGCGAGCGGCGAGGTAAGAGCCTACGATGCCCGCACCGGGGCCCTCACGTGGACCTGGGACGCGATTCCCCAGGACCCTACGGACCCCGCGTACGGCGAATGGCGTGGTGCCATGGCGCATCGAAGCGGAGCCGCAAACGCCTGGTCGGTGCTCGTGGCCGACCCGGACCGCGACCTGGTATTCGTGCCCACCGGCAGCGCCGCTCCCGACTACTACGGTGTGCTTCGGCTGGGCGACAATCGCTACGCCAACTCGATCGTCGCCCTGCGAGCCTCGACCGGCAAGCTGGTCTGGGCCTTTCAGACGGTGCACCACGACCTCTGGGACTACGACAACGCGTCGCCGCCGGTGCTCGTGACGGTCGCGCACGACGGCGCGAGCGTCCCAGCCGTGTTACAGGCCACGAAGACGGGCATGCTGTTCGTGCTGGATCGGCAGAGCGGCCGGCCGATCTTCCCGGTAGAGGAGCGCTCGGTTCCCTCGAGCGATATCCCCGGGGAGCAGGCGGCCGCCACGCAGCCCTTCACCGCAGTGATTGCGCCGCTCAGCCCGCACCGATTCACGAAGGACAGCGTCTGGGGCATGAGCGAGGCGGACCGGGCCGCATGCCACGCGGCGATCGACAGTCTCCGCAACGATGGCGTCTTCACGCCGCCCAGCGTGCGCGGGACCTTCTTGATGCCGTCGAACATCGGCGGGGCGCACTGGGGCGGTGTGGCCGTGGATCCGGTGCGCCAGGTCGCCGTCGTGCCGGTGAACCGCGTCGCGGCGGTGGTGCAGCTGATCCCGCGCGAGGGCTTCCACCACGAGCAGGCTATGGCGGAAGACAAACGCCTGGGACGCGACTACGAGTACAACGGGATGCGGGGGACGCCCTACATCATGCGACGCCGGATTCTGCTGAGCCCGTCCGGGATGCCCTGCACCCCGCCTCCGTTCGGCACCCTCGTCGCCGTCGATCTCAAGACCGGAAAGCGCCTGTGGGAGGTGCCGCTCGGGGCCTTCACGCGCCTGTTGCCGGCCGAGCAGGCCGCAAAGGTCCGGCCGGAGTGGGGATCTCCCAACCTCGGCGGGCCGATCGTGACCGCCGGGGGCGTGGTGTTCATCGGCGCGGCCCTGGACCGCTGGCTCCACGCCTACGACATCGAGACCGGACGCGAGCTGTGGCGGGGCCCGCTCCCTGAGAGCGGCAAGGCCACGCCCATGAGCTACCAGGTCCCCTCTGGCGAGCAATTCGTTGCGATCGCGGTGGGAGGCGGCGGGGCGTGGGGAGCGGGCGACTACGTCGTGGCGTTCCGACTCAAGTCCGAGTAATCAACGCGCCGGGCGGCGCGAGCGCCGCATCCGGTGAGTCCGCCCGCGGTAGGTGCTGCGGTGGCCGCGACGATCTTCCTGTCGGAAGCGGCGCGCCTTGGCCCGCGAGCCGAACAGTTGCGTCCATTTGCCGTTCTTGAACACGCTCATGTAGCCGCCCGCCAGGATCTGGAACGGGCGTCGGACCTTTTTCGCGTAGTCGAACTGCGCCGAGCCGGGCTTGCGGAACGCCTCGAACCACGCCGGATACACGAAATCGCTCATCGCGATCCCGTCGATGGTGAACTCGACCTCCTCCACGGCGTCCGCCGTCTCGTAGGCGTAGAACGCATTGCCGGGGCCCGTGGCCGCCAGATTGATCGCCGGATCGACGAGCATCTCCGCCAGCTCGTGGCACGCGGTGACGCTCACCTTCTGTTTCCCTTCGCGGGTGGTCTGGACGAACACCTTCGAGAGCGGCAGGCCGTCCGGGGTCAGGTCGTGATAGCCGAGCGCGTTCGCCACGTCCGCACGGTCCAGGAACGCGAGGGCCCAGGCCCCTTTGCGGAATCCGGTCGTCTTGACGAGCTTCGCCGGCGTGCCCCACACCGGGACGAAGTACTGGTCCACGAACTTCTGGAGCGCGGCGACGAGCCGGTCGAAGTCCACGCCCAGCGCCGTGGTGGCCTTGTTGAAGCAGGCGATCGTGGGCACCTGGCCGTGATCGAACGCGGCGGCGATGAAGCGCGAGCGTGCGGTGGTCATGCGGTCTCCCGAATGGCGCGCGCCAGGCGGCCCGCGGCTTGAGCATCCCAGCCCAGGAACAGGTGCGGCTCGATCAGCTCGAGCTCCATGAGCACGAGCCGGCCCTCGCGCTCCACCCCGTCCACGCGCGCATACAGCGGGTCGCCCGGCACGGCCGCGATCACACGCTCGGCGTCGGCGATCAAACGACGCGCCGCAACCGCGGACACGGCCGACCCGCCGAACTCCCACTGCACGCGGTAGTCCCCCGATGCCGGCCGCTTCAGGACCGCGTGGCTGAACCCGCGGTCGAGAAACACCAAAGACCACTCGCCGGCGTCGCCCACTTCGGAGAGCAACGGCTGCACCATCACGTCCCCCGCGGCGAGCAGCCGGTCGAGCCGTGCTCGATCCGTGGTCGCGGTGTCGATCGAGGTGCGCCACGTCCCGGAGGCGCTCGCGGAGACCGCGGGCTTGACCACGGCATCCCGCCATCGCGCGTCGGCGAGCAGGGCGGGGAGGTCCACCTGCTCCCCACGCGCGAGCCAGCGCGTCGGCACGGTGGCCACGCCCCGCGCCGCCAGGTCCCGCAGGTAGCCCTTATGGCAGTTCCAGCGCAACAGGTCCGCCGGATTCCATACTGCGATGCCGGCTCGCTCGAGCCGGGCGATCCACTCGAGGAACTCGGGGAGGCGGAGGTGGTAATCCCAGCAGGAGCGGATCAGCACGCCGTGGAACTCGTCCCAGCACACTTCGCCGGAGTCCCACACGGCCGGGACGGCCGTCACGCCGAGCGCGGCCAGGGCGGCCACGAGTCGCCGGTCGTCGTCGTTCAGCGTCGGGAGGTTGGCGTAGGTCGCGAGCGCGATGCGGGTCACGGCAGAAAGCAAACCGCGCCGGGGCCGCCGCGCTATGTTTCACGCCCGTCCATTCAGCGCAAGGAGAGCTCGATATGTCCAGGCCACGCAGCCTGATCGCCACACTCACGATCGGATTCCTCACGGCGCCCGTGGTCCGCGCCCAGACCGCGACCGACCTGGCGGACGTCTGTAAGACCGTCGGCGACGCGAAGCCCGGCCAGTGGGCTTCGTTCGACGCGACGAACGGCGGCTCCGAAGCGGGCAAGCTGCGACTGGCGGTGGTCGGCTCGGAGCGAGTGGGGGACACGACGCTCTACTGGTTCGAGGTGAGCTTTATGGGGAAGGACCCCGGGCACTCGGGGGTCGTGCAGATCTTGAACCCCAGCCTCGCGGCGGGCGTGGCGGCGCCGCGCGGGTTGATCGTCAAGATGGGCGCGCAACCCGCCATGAAAATCCCCGGCCCCATGGCCACCCTGATGGGGAAACAGGCGGGGCAGAACACGTCGGCCTTCGACTGGGCGGCCCGCTGCAGCGGCGCGCATGTGGTCGGGTGGGAGTCGGTCACGGTGCCCGCGGGCACGTTCCGGACGTTGCACGTCGCGACCGACGACGGCGCCGAGGTGTGGGGGTCGCGGGACGTCCCGTTCGGGCTCGTCAAGACGCACGGCAGGCAGGGCGACATGGCGCTCACCGCGCGCGGCTCGGACGCCAAGTCGTCCATCACCGAGAAGCCGCTCGACATGCCGGGGATGATGATGCCCAAGCCCTGAAGCACCCTTGCGGGGTTCGGCCCTTACGTGCTTACGTGGTGGTTCTGCTCGCCACCCTCAGGAGGCCGAACCCCGTGTCCGTTCGCTCGCTGTCCTTCGCCGCCGTCGTCCTGCTGCTCGTCCCGGCCCGCTCCGCTCCGGCCCAAGCCTACGACTCGACCGTGTTCGCCGGGCTCACCTGGCGCGAGATCGGCATTTTCCGTGGCGGCCGCAGCGTCGCGGTCGCGGGCTCGGCGGCCCGCCCCAACGAGTACTGGTTCGGCACCACGGGCGGCGGCGTCTTCAAGAGCACCGACGGCGGCAACACCTGGCTGCCCGTGACCGACAAGTACTTCGGCGGCACCATCGGGGCGATCGGCGTCTCCGAGTCGAATCCCGACGTCGTGTACGTCGGCACCGGCGAGTTCCCGATCCGCGGCAACGTGTCCCACGGCGACGGCGTCTGGAAGACGACCGACGGCGGCAAGACGTGGACCTCGCTCGGGCTCGCCGAGACGCAGCAGATCGCGCGCGTGCGGGTCCATCCCACCAACCCCGACATCGTCTACGTGGCGGCGCAGGGGCATGCCTTCGGACCCAACCCCGAGCGGGGCGTCTACAAGACCAGCGACGGCGGCAAGACCTGGAACAAAGTGCTGTTCCGGAACGACTCAACCGGTGCGGCGGACCTGATCCTCGATCCCACCAACCCGAATGTGCTATACGCCGGCCTGTGGCAGGCGCAGCGCCGCCCCTGGACGCTCGTGTCGGGCGGCGCGGGGAGCGGACTGTTCAAGTCCACGGACGCGGGCGAGCACTGGACCGAGCTCACCAAGAATCCGGGCCTCCCCACCGGTCTGTGGGGGAACATCGGGATCGCGGTCTCTCCGGCCAAGCCGGCGCGCGTGTGGGCGCTGATCGAGGCGGATTCCGGCGGCGTGTACCGCTCGGACGACAGCGGCTCGACGTGGAGGTACGTGAACTCCGAGCACAAGCTGCGGGAGCGGGCCTGGTACTACTCGAAGATCTTTGCCGATCCCAAGGACACGAACACCGTGTGGGCGCCGGAGGTCAATCTGTTCAAGTCCACGGACGGCGGGGTCACGTTCCGTCACGTGATCGATCCGCACGGCGACAATCACGACTTGTGGATCGCGTCGAACGACGCCAACCGTCTGATCGAGGGAAACGACGGCGGCCCCAACGTCTCGTTCAACGGCGGCAAGACGTGGACCGACCAGGACGTGGCGACGGCGCAGTTCTATCACGTCGAGACCACGAACCATTTTCCGTATCGCGTCTGCGGCGCGCAGCAAGACAACTCGGGCGTGTGCGGGCCGAGCCGCTGGCCCGGGGGAATCGACCGGGCGCAGTGGTACGACGTGTCCGGCGAGTCGGGCTATATCCAGGCGCGGCCCGACAACCCCGACATCACCTTCGGCGGCGACAACTCGGGCTTCCTCGGCCGGGTGGACCACAAGAACAACACGTTCCGGTTGATCAGTCCGTGGCCCGACAGCCCCGACGGCCACGCCGCGGCGGAAGGGAAGTACCGCTTCCAGTGGACCGCGCCCCTGCTGATCTCGCCGCACGACCCGCACGTGCTCTACATCGGCGGCAATGTGCTCTTCAAGACGACCAACGAGGGTCAGAGCTGGACGGTGGTGTCGCCCGATCTCACCCGTCACGATCCGACGACGCTCGGCCCCTCGGGCGGTCCGATCACGCTGGACCAGACCACAGCCGAGTACTACGGGACGATCTTCGCGATCGCCGAATCACCCCGGGTGAAAGGACTGATCTGGGCCGGCTCGGACGACGGGCTGATCCACCTGACGCGCGACGGCGGCAAGACCTGGACCGACGTGACGCCGAAGGCGATCGGCGACTTCACGCGCGTATCGATCATCGAAGCGTCGCACTACGCGCCGGGAACCGCGTACGTGGCGGCGAACCGCTACCAGCTCGAGGACATGGCGCCTTACATCTGGAAGACGACGGACTACGGGCGCAGCTGGACCAAGATCGTGAAGGGCCTGCCCGCCACCGAGTTCGTGCGGGTGGTGCGCGAGGACCCGGTACGGCGCGGCCTGTTGTTCGCGGGCACGGAGCGCGGCGTGTGGGTTTCCTTTGATGACGGTGCGAGCTGGGGATCCCTACGTCGCAACCTGCCCATCGTGCCCGTGCACGACCTGGCGGTCAAACAGGGTGACTTGGTAGCGGCAACACACGGTAGATCGTTCTGGATCCTCGACGACATCGCGCCGCTGCGCCAGCTCGTGAAGGCGACGCCGCGCGAAGCCATGCATCTCTTCAAGCCAAGCGACGCCTATCGCGTCGACTGGGGCGGCGGCTTCCAGCTGCCGGGGAACGACGCCCACCCGGTCGGCAAGAATCCGCCCAGCGGCGCCATGATCTACTATTGGCTCAAAGACAAAGACCGACGCGTCACGCTCGACATCCTCGACGGTCGCGGCCGCCTGATCCGCAGCTTCTCGAGCCGGCAGGACTCGATCACCGCGGCGGACAGTCTCAAGGTGGACGCCGTGAAGAAGTCCCGGACCGACAGCCTGAAGCAGGCGGGCGTCACCGATTCGGCCAAGGTCGACAGCATCCTGGGCACCCTGTTCGCGGACACCTTGAAGGACGAGGACAAGCCCTGGCCCCGCCGGCCGCCGGCCGAGCCGCGAGCGCCCAACAAGCAAGGCCTCAACATGTTCGCCTGGAACATGAAGTACGCCCCGGCGCGGAGCTTCTGGGGGATCAACGGCGTCGCGACCGACGGGCCGATGGCGCTTCCCGGCCGCTACCAGGTGCGGCTCACGGTGGGCGGGAGATCCGCCACGCAGAGCTTCGCGCTCAAGCTCGATCCCCGGTCCAAGGTCACGCCGGCCGATCTGCAGGCGCAGTTCGCGTTTCTCAAGCAGCTGCGCGATACGGTGAACGCCGTGACGAACGCGATCATCACGATCCGCAACGTGCGCGCGCAGCTTACCGATGCCGCCGGAGGAGCACCGGGTGCGGCGGACGCGGCCCGGACGTTCATTCAGAAGCTCGACGCCATCGAAGACGGACTGTATCAGGTGCACAGCCAGGCGGACGAAGACGCGCTGGTGTATCCGCCGGGCCCGACCGAGCGCCTCAGCTCGCTGATCTTCGCGGCGAGCACTACGGACGCGCGGCCGACGGCGCAAATGTCCGACGTGTTCCGGCTGTTCGCGCCGCAGATCCAGAAGCAGCTCGTGGCGCTCGCGGACGCCTTGAAGAGCGACCTGCCGGCCGTGAACACGGCGCTCAAGTCGGCGGGGGCGCAGACGGTGCGGGCGCGCGCCGTGGAGCTGCGGCTCCCCTCACCGGCAACCGGCAGGTGAACAGTCCTCACCGCGCCAGCAGCGTCGCCAGCCTCACGAGCTCCGGATCGGGCGGCGGCTTGGGCGTGAGCACCCGCTCGAGCGGCAGCGCGGCCACGACCCCGTTCACGAGCGCGGTGAAGATCCCCGCCTCGCCCGCGACCAGCCGCTCGACGGCGGCCGCGGCGGTGCGGCTCGCCAGCAGCCGGTCGAACGCGCCGGGCCCGCCGCCGCGCTGCACGTGGCCGAGGATCGTGGCGCGCAGCTCGAAGCCGATGCGCTCGCGGTGGTGGGCGAAGTAGTCGGCCAGCGCCGCCGCATTCCACTTCGCGCCCTCCGCCACCACCACCATGGCGTGCCGCTTGCCGCGCGTGTAGGCGCCCCGCAGCGCCGCCGCCACCGCATCGGGGTCGCTCTCCACCTCGGGGATGACCACCACGTCGGCCCCGCCGGCGATCCCGGCCATGAGGGCGAGATAGCCGTGGGCGCGCCCCATCACCTCCACCACGAAGGCGCGCTGGTGCGACGACGCGGTGGTCTTGAGGCGGTCGATCGCCTCGAGCGCGGTGTTCAAGGCGGTGTCCACGCCGATCGTGATGTCGGCGCCGTTCACGTCGTTGTCGATGGTCGAGGCCACGCCTACCACGCGAAAGCCGGCTTGCGAGAGTGCGTGTGCGCCCGAGAGCGAGCCGTTGCCGCCGATCACGACGAGGCCGTCCACCCGGTTCTGTCCCAGCACACGGAGCGCACAATCGCGTCCTTCGGGCGTGCGGAACTCGTTGGAGCGGGCGCTGCCGAGCATGGTGCCGCCGAGATGGATGATGCCGGCGACGTCGCGCGGGCCCAGGGGCTGCAGCTGACCTCCGATCAGGCCCGTATAGCCCTGGCGGACGCCGATCACCTCGAGTCCCTGCGTCGCCCCCACGCGCACCACGGCGCGCAGCGCCGCGTTCATGCCCGGCGCGTCGCCGCCGCTCGTCAACACGGCAACCCGCTTCATCACTTCGACCTCTCCGTCATGAGATATTCCCACCCTGAAAGGGTGGGCCCACTGGTGCACTGCCCTTAAGGGCAGTGTCATGTTGGGCCCAGGCTTTAGCCTGGGGACATCGAGCCCCGCCCCTCGACACTCTCATGGACACTTGCCCGCGAGCCATCCCCCGGTGAACCCCGCCCGGCACAGCCCCCGCACGATGTACGGATTCGTCTTCATGACGCGCCACACCAGCCCCGTGCGATAGTTCTCGATCATCGCGACGATGGGCCCCTCGTCGATGCCGAGGTAATCGACGTCGAACCACCCGGCCGCGCGGCTCTGGGTGAATGTGGGATTGAAGGCGTCGCGAAAGCCGTAGGTGGAGAACAGGCTGGCGCCGTACGTTTGGCGCATGGCCCACAGAGCGGGGATGGCGATCTCGGGCGCGAACGGGATCGAGCCGCCCGCGGCGGTGGGCGCGATGGTGCCGTCGTCCGGCGTCTCGGTGAACGACGCGCCGCGCGCCCAGTAGCCGTGGAACTGGCGTGGACGCCCGCCGAGCGTGAGCGCGAAGTCGCCGGGGCCGTCCGAGGCGGTGAGGCCCCAGATGCGATCGCTGTAGCCGGTCCAGCCGCCCGGGTTCGCTGCCGCGTACGCCCGCTGGCCGTACGTGGCGCGGCGCGAGTTCTCGAAGTAGTCGATGCCGTGCGCCCGCATGTAGGAATCCTGAATGCCATGAAAATCGATCCACACATGCGAGTACTGGTGTCCGAACAGCGGCGCGAAGCCGAGGTGCGTCTGGCCGTAGAACGTGCCCCACTGATAGGCGGAGGTCCACCCGGACCAGGCGGCGGTGTCGACGGCATGAGTCGGGGAGCCGAGGGCCAGGATGTAGAGGATCATCGCCTCGTTGTAGCCGCGCCAGTCGTACCGAATGAAGCCGCTGTCGGGGTGCCAGCCGAGCGCGACAAGCGGCGCGTGTGGCGCCGCCCATTGCCAGTCGGTGCGGCGGTAGATCGAGTCCGCGAGCCGGTGGATGGTGGCCTCGGTCGAATCGGTGGTATTGTCGAAGTACGACTGACAGAACAGCACGCCGGCGAGCAGCAGCGCGGTGTCGATCGTCGACAGCTCGACCGTCTGGTAGCGCTTGCCGGTGTTCATGTCGAGGAAGTGGTAGAAGAACCCGTGATAGCCGGTGGCGTTCGCGGCGGAGGAGTCCTGCGTGGCGGTCCAGAAGAAGCGCAGCGTAGTGACGGCGCGCTGGGCCGCCTGCGCCCGAGTGATATGGTTACGCTCTGCCCCAATTGGGTACGCCGTGAGTGCGAAGCCCACGGCGGCGATGCTCGAGAACGATGGAGTGGGCCAGCGGTCGGGCGTCAGGCCGTTGGTGGTGTTGGTCAGGTCCCAGAAGTAATGAAAGGTCCGCTCCTCGAGCGTGTCGAGGAAGCCGGCGGCCTGGACGGAGTCCGGGGGCGGTGGGCCCTCGGCGTGATTGGTGCCGCACGCCGCGAGGATCGCCGCGGCGAGCGCGGCGGCGACCTGTGTGCTACGCGGCATGCGGGGAGAATATCGCTGCGGTTCCCTGGTGCGGGCTACCGGCGCGGTGCACCGGTAGCCCGCGGTGGGTGACACCTTAGAAGTTGTACTCGACTCCCAGTTGTGCGCGACGCGGGTCACTTAGGAGCCCGTTCGGATCCGGATGACCGTTGTTGAAGTTGGGGTAACTAAAGTTG
>QHUT01000158.1 GCA_003222055.1 Gemmatimonadota bacterium | reverse complement strand
ATTACGAGGCGCGCGACCGGCTGCTGGCGCGCTTCGACCGCCGCTTCCTGACGCGCGTGGTGATCCGCGCCGGCGGCAACCTGTCCAAGGCGGCACGCCTGGCCAAGGTGGATCGCACGACCTTCTACCGGCTCATGAGCCGGCACGGCCTGCAGCGCAACCTGCTGCCCGGCTCGGAAAACGAGTGAGAGCGAGCCCCGAGCGCGCCAACCTGTTCGATGCGAGCCCGTCGGTTGCGGAGCCGACGCCGCTGGGGCTCGATGCCCCGCTGGCGGGCGTCGCCTCGGCGCTCATCACCGCCGCCACGCGGCGCGTCGCGCGCCGCTGGCGCGACGAGGCGGCCGCCGGCGGAGTGCCCGCCGCCGACGAGGAAGTCGTCGCGGGTCTGCTGGCGGCGCTCGCCCTCGCCGTCGATCAGGAGCGCCCCGGCTACGTCACCGAGCTGCTCCCCCGCCCCGCCGCCGGGCTGGGCCAGCGCCTGGTCGACATGCTGCGCTCGGAGCTGTTGCGCGCCTGGTCGAATGGGACGCCGCCGGTGTCGCCGGCCGCCATGCTCGGCCCCTTGAACGCGCTCGAGCAGGTGCGGCAGGCCATCGACCGTCACGACGTGCGCCAGCTCGAGTCCCATCTCAACGGCGTGCAAGGCCTCGATCTCCTGGTCGAGGTGATCCACGATCTGCGCTCGCCGCTCACGTCGATCCTGTTCCTGGCCGAGACCCTGCAGCGGGGGCAGAGCGGCGCGGTGAATCCGGTGCAGCACCGCCAGCTGGGACTGATCTACAGCGCGGGGTTGGGACTCTCGTCCATCGTGAGCGACACGATCGAGCTGGCGCGCGGCGGCGACGAGCTGGCCGACCGCGAAGTCACACCGTTCTCGGTAACGGAGCTGTTCGAATCGATCCGCAGCATCGTGCGGCCGCTGGCCGAGGAGAAAGGCCTGTCGCTGCGGTTCGGCCTGCCCACGAGCGATCGCCGGCTGGGCCACCCCGTGGCGCTGTCGCGCGTGCTGCTGAACCTGACGACGAACGCCATCAAGTTCACCGAGCAGGGCTTCGTGGAAATCACCTGCGAGGACCGGTCCAATGGACGCATGCGCTTCTCGGTGCTCGACTCCGGGCCCGGCGTGAACCCCGACGCGCTCGCGACCCTGTTCCAGCCGTTCCGGCGCGCCCGCGGGCGCGACGCCTACTGTTTCTCTGGCACCGGCCTCGGCCTCGCGATCACGCGCAAGCTGGTGCGGGCCCAGGGCTCGACCCTCGAGCTCGAGACCCGCCCCGGCTGGGGAACCTGCTTCTTCTTCGAGCTGGACTTGCCGCCCCATGCGGCCACGTTCAGCGGCATGGAGCCGACGCCGGACATCCTCTGAGGCGCCCCCTCAGTTCCTGATCGTCACGACGCTGCCGGCCGCGGTCGCGCTGTTCCCGGCGGCATCGCGCGCGGTCGCCCTCAGCGAGTACGACCCATTGGGCACGCCGCGCGAATCCCACGTCAGCACGTACTTGGTGAATCGGTCTCTCCGCACGAGCGTCGGCGCGGCGACTTCGGGTGCGATGTCCCGGCCGTCCAGCTGGAACCGCACGCCGGCCACGCCCCGGTCGTCCACCGCCGTCGCGATCAGCTCGACCGTGCCGGTGAGGACGTTCGCGCCGCTGACCCCCGGCTGGAACAGCGATACCACGGGCGGGGCCACATCGGGCGACGTGTACGGATGACGCACCTTCCACAGCGCGACCACGCTGTCCCACACCTGTAACCCCCGCGTACCCGTCACGAGCGTGAAGCAGCCCGGCAGGCGCTCGGGAAACGGGCCGTTCCCTTCCCAGATCATGATGTTGCCGGCGCATTCGCTCAGACGCCCCGGCGGAGGCGCCATGTACATGTCGGCGTGGTTCGACGACACGGACGAGTCGTCCGAGAAAAAGACGTTGTCGTACAGACTCAGGCCGGGCCCTCTCGTGGCGCTCCATTTCCAGAAGGCCTCGTGGCGCGGTCATCCCGTCCGTACACGACGTGGACGTTGCGGATGGTCCAGTCGCGGTCGCCGCCGGCGTCGAGACTGACGCCCTTGCCATAGGCGAACGCCGTGAAATTCTCCACCGTGAACGCCGGCGCGTCGGCGCGATTGGTGACCCCCACCACCATGCCGTACGTCTCGTGGATCATGTTCCACGAAGCCGCGGGCGGGAACGCGCCCAGCGCTTCCCCACCGCTCCAGCAGATGCCGGCTCCGCCCGCCACGTGGACGACGATATGGCTGGTGGTGGGCAGCAGGAACTGCGCGCCCGTCGCCGCGACGGCCGTTCCGGCAGCCACATGGTCGCGGTCGTAGGGCGCCGGTTGTTTGCCGGAAGGAAGCTGGACCGTGGGCGGATGCGTGAGGCACGAGGACGGACGCTGGGCGCCGCCGCCGGACGGCGTTCCGCCCGCGGCCACGCCGAGCACGACCCCGATCACGGCCCACCACGCGTGCAGCGTTCGCATGAGCGAGGCGCGTGGCAAGGTCGGTACCGCGCGCGGAGTGGTGAACCGCGGCCGGACACCCGGTCAGCGCGAGGCGCAGCGTCGCACAACGCCAGCGGAGTTGTAAGTCGTGCGCGGCAACGGGTCGCGCGCCGCTCCACCGCCCGCCGCGTAACCCCTTCCACCGCAAAGCCGCCCGCGCGCGCGGTCCGGTGCATACAACCTGCTTTGTCCGGCGGCGTACTCACCCCGTGGACGGCATGACGACGATACCGGCTGTTTCGACCGCTTCGCTTCCCGAGCCCGCGCGGCGGCGGGAATTCCTGCCGTTCGCTCCGCCGCTCATCGGCGAAGAAGAGATCGCCGAGGTGGTCGACACCCTGCGATCGAGCTGGATCACGACCGGGCCCAAGACCAAGCGGTTCGAGCAGGAGTTCGCCGCGTATGTGGGCACGACCGGCGCGCTGGCGCTCAATTCCTGCACCGCGGGCCTCCACACGGCGCTCGTGACGCTGGGCGTCGGCCCCGGCGACGAGGTGATCACCACGCCGACGACGTTCGCCGCCTCCGCCAACGTGATCGAGCACGTGGGCGCCCGTCCCGTGCTGGTGGACGTGGAGCCGGACACGTTGAACATCGACGCCGGACTGGTGGCCGCGGCGATCACGCCCCGGACCCGCGCCATTCTTCCCGTGCATTACGCCGGCCACCCGGTGGACCTCGACCGGATCGGCGAGCTCGCGACGGCGCACGGGCTCACGGTGATCGAGGACGCCGCGCACGCTGTGGCGGCCAAGTACCGGGGCCGTCTCATCGGCGCGGGCGACAACCCCGTCGCCTTCAGCTTCTACGCGACCAAGAACCTCACGACCGCCGAGGGCGGGATGCTCACGGGCGACGCGGCGTTTCTCGATCGCGCCCGCATCGTGAGCCTGCACGGCATGAGCCGGGACGCCTGGAAGCGCTACGACAAGGGCGGGTCCTGGCACTACGACATCGTCGTGCCCGGCTTCAAGTACAACATGACGGACATCCAGGCCGCGCTGGGGCTGTGCCAGCTGCGCAAGCTCGCCGGTTTCCAGGAGCGCCGCCGGGCGGTAGTCCGGATGTACGACGCGGCGTTTGCAGCGGAAGACGCGCTCGAGCTGCCCGCGCGCCGCCCCGAGGTGGAGCACGCGTGGCACCTGTACGTGCTGCGCCTCGTGCCCGACGTGCTGCGCATCGAGCGCGACGCGTTCGTGGAAGAGCTACGCCAGCGAAACATCGGCACGTCGGTCCACTTCATCCCGATCCACCTGCATCCCTACTACCGGGACAAGTACGGCTACCGGCCCGACAGCTTCCCGGTGGCGTACGCGAACTATCAACGGATGCTGAGCCTGCCCTTGAGCGCCGGGCTGAGCGACGCCGACGCGCGCGACGTGATCGCGGCCGTGCTCGACGTCGTGCGCCGGCACCGGCGCTGAGGCCCGCCGCCGTGAGCCGTCGCGTCCTGGTCATCGCGGCCCATCCGGACGACGAGCTGCTGGGGTGCGGCGGCACGCTCGCCTTGCACACCCGGGCGGGCGACGCAGTCACCGCCGTGATCGCGTGCGAAGGGGAGTCGCTGCGCTACGGGCCCGGTGGCGTCGGCCAGGCGGAGCACATGCGCCGGGCCGCGCACACGCTCGGCCTGGCGGAGTCGCGGCCGCTGGGATTTCCGGATCAGCGGCTCGACACCCAGTCGCTGCTCGACCTCATCGTGCCGCTCGAGCGCGTGGTGCGCGAGCTGCGCCCGGCCGTCGTCTACTGTCAGTTCGGAGGCGACGCCAACCAGGATCACGAGCGGCTGTTCCGGGCGGCCCTCGTGGCCACGCGTCCCGTCGAGCCGTTCATCGAGGCGGTGTACGCCTTCGACACCGCCAGCAGCACCGAGTGGGGCTATCCGCGCAGCTTCGTCCCGGACACGTGGGTGGACATCTCGACGACGCTGGAGCAGAAGATCGCCGCGATGGCCTGCTACGAGAGCGAGGTGCGTCCGTATCCGCACCCGCGCTCGCTCGACGCGCTGCGCCATCGCGCCCGCGCCTGGGGCAATCAATGCTGCATGGACGCCGCCGAGGTGTTCATGACCGTGCGGCGCACGCTGCGCGCGGGTCCGGCCGGTGTCTGATACACGATTGTGACTAAAGTGTGGACGGTGAGTGGCAAGCGAGCGCGCGCGGCGCCGCTACGCCGCCTGCCGCAGCCCGGCACGAGACGTGATTAGGCGCACACCTGCGGGGCCCACGTGGCCCTGCGCTGCCTAACCCTCAACCAGGGCTGAGATGACTTCGACCCGCCTCGAGCTCGACCAACTCGCGCAGGGATTGTTCTTCTGGCCCGTGCGGGCCCTCGACCGCGGGCTGCGGCACGCGGGCGTGCGGCGCGCCGTGAAAGTGGGCGTGGACTTTTGCTGCGGCGCGGCCGCCGTCGTCACGGCGGTAGCCGTGAGCGAAGGCATCCCCACCGTCGGCGTCGCCGAAACCGCCTCGCTGGCCCTGCTGGTCGGCCTCGTCCTGGTCGTCGCCGACGGGCTGGGCGGCAGCTACCGGGCCATCTGGCGCTACACCGGCATGCGGGAGGCGGTCACCCTCAGCGTGTCGAGCACCGTGGTCCTGGGCGCGCTGCTCGTCTTGCGTGGGCTCGGGACGCTGGGCATGTCGGTCGCCACGCTGCTCTTGATGGTGCTGCTCGTGCTGTTCCTGTGCGTGAGCGTGCGCGCGCTGCGCCGTTGGTCGGTGGCCGAAGCCAAGCAGCGGGCGCGCTCGGTTGTAGGGGGCGGGACCGCCTCCCATCGCGTGCTGATCGCCGGGGCGGGCCAGCACGGCTTGTCCATCGGGCGCGAGCTGCTGGAAGGCGCCGCACCGGGCGTGGAGCTGGTCGGGTTCCTCGACGACGATCCCGCCAAGCACGGCGCCCTGCTCAACGGCGTGCCGGTGCTGGGCGGCGTGCGCGACGCCCTCGCCCTGGCGCAGGGGTACGATGCGCGCGAAGTGATCGTGGCGATGCCTTCGGCCACGCGCGCCGTGGTGCGCGCGCTCGGCCGGCGCCTGGAGCAGGCCGGCATCCGGGTCCGAGCGGTCGGCGGCATCGAGCGCTTCGTGCGCGGGCGCGACGTCCACCGCCCCGGCAACGTGACGCTCACCGAGCTGCTCGACGGCGCCCCCAACGCCCCCACCGCCCATGCCACGGCCGACGGCACCCGCCGCGTGCTCGTGACCGGCGGGGCCGGCTTCATCGGATCGCATCTCACCCGCATGCTGCTCGACCGGGGCTACAGCGTGCGGGTGCTGGACCGGTTCGACTACGGCCGGGCCGGCATCGAGGGGCTGCGGCATCCGCGCCTCGAGGTGCTGGCGGGCGACGTCTGCTCGAGCCGGGACGTGGGCCGCGCGCTGCGCGACGTGCACGGCGTGATCGCCCTCGCCGCCATTGTGGGCGATCCCGCGTGCAATCTCGACCCCGAAGAAACGGTCAATCTCAACTATACGGCGACCAAGATCCTGATCGAGGCGTGCAACTTCCACCGCGTGCGGCGGCTGGTCTTTGCCTCGAGCTGCAGCGTGTACGGCGCCAGCGGCGGCGGCGCCCTGACCGAGCAATCCCCGCTCAACCCGGTGTCGCTGTACGCGCGCACCCGGGTGCTGAGCGAGAGTATCCTGTTCGACCGCGCCGGCGACGTGGAGCCCGTGGTGCTGCGGCTCTCCACGGTGTTCGGGCTGTCGCCCCGGATGCGCTTCGACTTGGTCGTGAACACGCTCACCGTGCGGGGGGTGGCCGACGGCGGTATCACCATCACCGGCGGTAACCAGTGGCGTCCCAACGTGCACTGCCGCGATGCCGCGCGGGCCTTCATCGCCGCCCTCGAGGCGCCGGCCGAGCGGGTCGCGGGCGAGATCTTCAACGTCGGCGGCGACGCCTTGAACCACACGATCGCGGACCTGGGCGACATGGTGGCCGAGATCGTCGGCGACGTCCAAATCGCCCGGCAGCGCGACGGGAACGACCTGCGGGATTATCGCGTCAGCTTCGCGAAGATCCGCCAGGTGCTGGGCTTCGAGCCCGAGTGGACGGTGGCCGCGGGTATCCGCGAAGTCGCGGCGGCCGTGCGTGCCGAGCCGGCGCTCCGCGATTACCAGAATCCCGTCTACCACAACGTCCAGGCGCTGCGCCAGACGCTCGCGACGCCGCGCCGCCGGCGGGGGGACTGGACCGCGGCACCCGAGCCGGCGTCCGCCTGAGCAACACGCCCCCAGGTATGGCACGGAGCACGACCGACTTCCTGGTGGTGGGGGGCGGCATCCTCGGCCTCACCCTCGCCCTCGAGCTCAAGCGCCGCCACGGCGACTGCTCGGTCACCCTGCTCGAGAAAGAGCGCGCCTGCGGACTGCACGCGAGCGGCCGCAACTCGGGCGTGCTGCACGCCGGCTTCTACTACACGGCCGACACGCTCAAGGCGCGGCTGACGCGCGAGGGCAACCGCCGGCTCGCCGCCTACTGCGTCGAGCGCGGCCTGGCGCTCGACCGCTGCGGCAAGCTGGTGGTGGCGCGCGACGCCGCCGATCTCCCCGGCCTCGAGGAGCTCGAGCGGCGGGGCCGCGCCAACGGCGTGGCGCTGGAGCTGCTGTCCGCGGACGACGCCCGCCGGCTCGAGCCCCGCGCGCGCACGTACGAGCGGGCGCTGTTCTCCCCTTCGACCGCGACCGTGCAGCCGGGCGAGGTCGTCGCGAGCCTCGTGGCCGACGCGGGCGCCGCCGGCATCGCGGTCCTCACCGGGGTGGCCTACCGGGGACGGGAGCCGCGGGGGAGCGGCGTCGTCACATCCGCCGGCACGATCGACGCCGGCTATGTGGTGAACGCGGCCGGCCTGTACGCCGACCGGGTGGCGCGCGACTACGGCTTCTCGCAGCGCTACCGCATCCTGCCGTTCCGCGGCCGCTACCTGGTGGGCGAGCGCGGCGCCCCGGCCGTGCGCACCCACGTGTACCCGGTGCCGGTGCTCGCCAACCCGTTTCTCGGCGTGCACGTCACGCGCGGGATGAACGGCGCCGTGAAGATCGGCCCGACCGCGTCGCCCGCGCTGTGGCGCGAGCAGTACGACGGCTGGCGCAACTTCCGGCTGGACGAGTGCCTCACGATCGCCGCGCGGGAGCTGGGGATGCTCTGGCGCGATGACTTCGGATTCCGCCGTCTCGCGCTGACGGAGCTGCGCACCTACGGGCGACGCGGCCTGGTGCGCCGGGCGGCCGCACTGGTGGACGGTGTGCGCCCGGCGGCGTTCCGCCGCTGGGGATCCACGGGGATCCGCGCCCAGCTGTTCGACGTGCGCGAGCGCCGCCTGGAGATGGACTTCCGCTACGAGGGCGACGACCGCTCGTTCCACGTCCTCAATGCCGTGTCGCCCGCGTTCACGTGCGCGTTGTCCCTCGCCGAGTATCTCGTCCAGCGCATCGCCGAGCGGCTCCACGTCGTGGCGGCCGCATCATGACCGGCCTCCCGCTGTCCGGCGCGGCCCGGCGCGAGCCGGCTACGGCGTATCCGCCCACGCTCACGCAGAAGGCGTCGCTCACCGTAGTCGCCTACGGACTCGAGTACGGCGCCAAGATCGTCGTCGGCCTGGTGGTCACCCCCATCCTGGTGAGCCGCCTCGGTCAGGCGCTGTACGGCGTGTTCGAGATGCTGGGCCGCCTGACCAGCTATGTCGCGCCGGTGAGCGGCCGCCCGCCCGAGGCGCTGCGCCTCGTCGTGGCGAGCCGCCAGGCCGCCCGCGATGCCGACGCGCAACGGCGCGCCGTGGGCGGCGCCCTGCTGGTGTGGCTCTTCTTCCTGCCGCTCGCCGCCGCCGCCGGTGCGGTGGTCACCTGGCTCGCGCCCACGCTCGCCGGCGTCGCGCCCGCACTCGCGGGCACCGTGCGCCTCGCGTGCGCGGCGCTCGTCGGCGCGGTGCTCCTGGGCGGCCTGCTGGCCGTGCCGGAATCGGTGCTGTTCGGCGTGAACCTCGGCTACAAGCGCATGGAGCTGCAGGCGGGGCTGAGCGTCGTGGGTGGGGTCCTGACCGGCGCGGCCGCCTACGCCGGCCTCGGGCTCGCGGGCGTGAGCACCGCCCAGCTCGTGGTCGCCGCCGTCACCGGCCTTTGCTACTGGGGGATCGCGCGCACGTATGTCACGTGGTTCGGCGCCGCGCGCCCCACCCGTGCCGACCTGCGCGCCCTGTTCGCGATGAGCGGCTGGCTCTCCCTGGGCGACGTGATCGCCAAACTGCTGCTCGCCAGCGACCTCGTCATTCTCGGGTTCATGCTGTCGCCGTCGGTGGTCACGACGTACGTGTTGACGAGCTATGCCGCGCGCACCGCCGTGAATCTCCACAGCGCGGCGGTGACGGCGGCCATGCCGGGCCTGGGCGGCCTCATCGGCAAGCGCCAGTTCGCCTGGGCGGCGCTGGTGCGGCGCGAGATCTTCGCCCTCACCTGGCTGTTCGTCACGGCCGCGGGCGCGACGATTCTCCTGTGGAATCACTCGTTCGTGACGCTGTGGATCGGCGGCGGGCAGTGGGCAGGCAGCGTCGTGGACCTGCTGATCGTGCTCACCGCGGTGCAGACCGCCTTCATCCGGACCGACTCGAACATCATCGACGCCGCGTTGCATCCCTGGCGCCGGGTGCGGGTCGGCGCCGCGGCCGCGCTCGTGTCGCTCGTCGCGATGGTCGTCTTCACCCGTTGGCTGGGCCTCCCCGGGCTCTGCCTCGGCATCGTGACCGGGCGGGCGGTGCAGACCCTGGCCTATCCCGGGCTCGCGCACGCCTGTCTCGAGGGCGCGACGCCGGACACGTCGTGGTCCCCGGCGCGGCCGTTCGTGGCGATGGCGCTGCTGTTCGCCCTCGCCGCCGCGCTGGGCGGTCGTCTGGTGGTGTCCGGGTGGCTGGTCTGGGTCGCGGGCGTGATGCTGAGCGGCGTGCTCGCCACCGGCCTCGCGTTCGCCGGCGGCCTGTCGCCGGACGCCCGGAGCGGCGTGATCCGGCGCGTACGGGCCATCATCGTGGGCCGGGCCGGGGGGGGGACAGCCGCATGACGGCGCCCGTGCTGCGGTTCCGCGAGATCCCCGGATTGCCCCAGCTCGCGTGGGTCGCGAGTGCGGCACCGGCGGGCGAAGAGGTGACCGTGTACCACGGCTCGTCCGTCGAGCGCTCGGCGGAGTGGCTGGTCGAGGGCGTGTGGGACGACGAGTTCCGGGCGGGCGCGTTTCACTCGAGCCCCCACTTTTTCGGTAGCGGCATCCGCGTCGACCAGGGGCGGGTCCACTTCGTTCCCTCGAGCGCCCTGGTGAATCGCCTAGTGTATTGCCGCTACCGGGACCACATCGCCGTTTCCAACAGCCTGGCGCTGCTGCTCGGCTTCACCGGGGCCACACTCAATCCCGCGCACCAGTACCGCGCGGAGACCTACGCCATCCGGCACGGCGTCGGGCGCTACCCCCGGAGCTTCACCGTGACGCATCCGGAGATCCGCTCGTTCTACCAGCTCTACGACGAGAGCCTGGTGCTCGGGACGGGCGACCTCACGTTCGAGTCGCCGCGGCGCGCGCCGCACATCACCTCGTTCGAGCATTACCGGGCCTTGATGGCGGAGGCGCTGGACCGCCTGCGGGACAATTACGCCAGTCCGGAGCGGCGCCGGCCCATGGCGGCGTTCGCGACGATCTCCTCCGGCTACGACTCGGCCGCCAGCGCCGCGCTCGTCGCGCCGCTCGGCATCACCACGTGCTTCACCAGCCGGCGCTCCAACTCGCACATCCCGTTGTGGCTCAGCCGCCGCGCGGCGATCGACGACGGCAAGCCGATCGCCGACCGGCTCGGCCTGCGCACGGTCTATGTCGACGGCCGCGCCCGCGTCGACGCGGACGAGCTCTACTTCCTCGCACCGGGCTGCGCGCCCACGATGACGGCGCTGCACCCGCTCGCCCGGCAGCTGCAGCAGCGCGGCGCGCCGGCCGTCCTGTTCACCGGATTCCAGGGGGATGAAATGTGGGACGTGAACCGCTGGGAGCGGGCCTATCAAGACGCGGGACTCGTGCGCGGCGACACCACCGCGGTGATGTTGTCGGAGATCAGGCTCAAGGCCGGGTTCGTCAACGTCGCGGTGCCGTCCCTGTTCGCCCGCGCGGTGCGGGATGTCTCGGCGGTCTCGCTGTCGGACGAGATGGCGCCGTGGCGCGGCGACTCGAGCTACGAGCGGCCCATCCCGCGGCGCATTCTCGAGACGGCGGGTGTGCCGCGGGCGCTGTTCGGCGGGCGCAAGAAAGCCATCGTCGAGCGGCGCACCTACCCCGCCAACCGGGCGCTGCGGCGCGACTTCTTCGCCT
>QHUT01000133.1 GCA_003222055.1 Gemmatimonadota bacterium | reverse complement strand
CAACACGGCCGAGGGGCTGAAGCTGTCGCGCCGTATGCTCATGTCGCAGCGTAAGGACATGCGCCAGATCATCATGATCACCGACGGCAAGCCGTCGGCGCTCACGCTCCCCGACGGGCGCATCTACGTCAACTCGATGGGTCTCGACCCCCAGATTCTCCAGGCGACGTATCGCGAAGTGGCGTTGTGCCGGCGCTCGGGCATTCTGATCAACACATTCATGCTGGCGCGCGACCGGAGCCTGGTGGAGTTCGTGAAGAAGGTGTCGGCGATCTGCCGCGGGAAGGCGTACTTCACGAACACGATGACGCTCGGGCAGTTCATCCTGATGGACTTCATGCGGAGAAAGACGCGGCGGGTGTCCTGACGACCGTCTGGCGCGAGGGGCGGCCCTAACCGCTCGGTGTTGAGGGCGTGAAGCGCTGGCTGCGGTAGTTGCCCACCTCGCTGTTGCGCCGCCGCACGGCTAAACGCGCGCGCCCGAACTCGATTCCCGTCGGACGGGTCGGGACGTTTGCGCCAGTGACGGGCCGTGTGGCATCCCGGGTATCACATAGGAGCACTCGGGAGGAGCCTACGATGAAGCGGACGCTGCTCACGATCCCACCGCTCGTTGCGGTGGCTGCACTACTCACCTCGTCGGCGTGTGGGAGCGACTCACTCACGGACCCGGTCCAGGCAGTCGGGCATCTGATCGCGCTGGATTCCTTGAGGACGCTAGATGGGCAGGGGCTGCCGACAGCCACGCTCGATGGGGGCACGCTGACGTTTTACGCCGCTGCCTCGTACACCGATACGGTCCAAACCCCGGCCGGCCTGAGGTCGGGCGCGTGCGTGCAGGGGGTGCCGAATGGCGCGCACATAGGGCTCAACGGTCTCGTGACGCTCCCCGACAGCAGCACGTACTTGCTCCTGCCATGCTCCCATGGCACATTCGCCATCGTACTGACACGGCGTGTCGCGATGACGGACGGCTCACCCCGCACCGAACAGGACACGCTCTCCCACGGCCTGTTCACCTGGAAAGTGGATACACTCACGTGGAAGGCGGATACACTCACGCTCGTGGACGCGGGCGATCCGGGCCGTTTCACCACGTCCCTCGCGCGCGACACGGTGAGAGTGACGGCACCTGATCACCGATACGTCTTCAAGGCCGTGCGAGTGTTCTGATGTAGGGCCGGTGACCGGCGGAGATTCACACGTCGTCGCGCAGCGGTCGGCACGATTCTTCACGGGCCGAGCGCGCAACGAGGTGAGCGCGAGCCCATGTCCCGCCGACGATTCGTGAAGTCCCTGCTAGGGAGTGTGGGGCTGGCAGGATTGGCCGGCCCCGCGGCCCTGCCGACGCCCGAACAGCGGGGCGAGTCCGTTTGGCTCCCGTCCTACGCACGCGCCCAAAGCTACCGATCCAAAAAGCAGTCGAGCCACGACCCGACGGGCGGCAATCGGGATTACTGGTCCATCAAGAGCGGGGAGCAACGCGATGTGTTCGTCGGCTCCGGGGCCGGTGTCATATCGCACATCTGGTTCACGATTGCCGCTCAAAGCTCGCTCCACCTGAAGGAGCTCGTGTTGCGGGCGTACTGGGACGGTCTGAGCAAGCCGAGCGTCGAGACGCCCATCGGTGATCTCTTCGGACTGAACCTCGGCGACTACGTCATCTACGCCAGTGCGTACCTGGCCTGCTCGCCCGGACAGTCGCTCAATTGTTATTTCGTGATGCCGTACCGGAAGGGTGCGCGGCTCACCGTGACCAACGAGGGAAGCCGGGACGTCGGCGCGTTCTATTCCAACATCGACTATCTGGAGCTGGAGAGCCTCCCGGCAGACGCCCTCTACTTCCACGCCCAGTACCGGCAGGCTGCGCCCAACTCCGCCCAGCACCTGCCCGAAGCCAAGAACGCGGACGGAGCCACCAATTACGTGTTCTGTGAGACGCGCGGTCGCGGCCACTTGTTGGGTGTGACGCTCGGCGTGGTGCAGAACGACGAGGGTTGGATGGGCGAGGGCGACGAGATGATCTTCGTCGACGACCCCTCCAAACCGGCCATTATCGGCACCGGCTCGGAGGACTACTTCCTGGGAAGTTGGGACTTCGGCGGGCGTCAGAACGCGCGCGCGTTCTCGCACGATCAATACGGCGCCCCGCTGATCCAGAGCCCCGAGCGCACCGGCGGTCGGTACTGCCTCTACCGCTTCCACGGCGACAACCCGGTGACGTTCACGCGCTACCTCAGGCACACCATCGAGCATGGCCATGCCAACGATCGGGCCGACAACTTCTACTCTTGCTGCTATTGGTATCAGGACCAGCCGTACACCGACTTCCCCGCGCTGCCCGCCGTAGCGGCGCGGATTCCGGTGGTACGGCCCCCGAGTTGACCTCCGCACGACGCTCCTATCGACGGCCGGATTCGACCCGTAGAATGACGACGTGCTCGAACGCCTGCAGGCCGCTCTCGGAGACCGCTACCGCGTAGAACGGGAAGTCGGCGCCGGGGGCATGGCCATCGTGTTTCTCGCGACCGACGTGAAGCACCATCGGCCGGTCGCCATAAAGGTGCTCCGCCCCGAGCTGGCCGCCGCCGTCGGCCACGAGCGCTTCCTGCGCGAGATCGAGATCGCCGCCAAGCTCCAGCATCCCCACGTCCTGCCCGTCTACGATTCCGGCCGGGCGGACGGCATGCTGTACTACGTGATGCCGTTCGTGGAGGGCGAGTCATTGCGCGATCGCCTGGTACGTGGAGGCCCGTTGCCGCAGGCGGAGGCGGCGCGCATCGCGCGCGAGGTGGCCGACGCGCTGGCCTACGCCCATCGCCAGGGGATCGTGCACCGCGACATCAAGCCGGCGAACATCCTGCTCTCGCAAGGCCACGCGGTCGTGGCGGACTTCGGGGTCGCGCGGGCCCTGAGCGCCTCGGCCGCCCCCTCGGAGCTGACGCAGACCGGCATGGCCGTCGGCACCCCGGCGTACATGAGCCCCGAGCAGGCCTTGGGCGAGACCAACTTGGACGGCCGGACGGATGTCTACGCCCTGGGTGTGGTCCTCTACGAAATACTGGCGGGCCGTCCCCCGTTCGGCGGTGCGACGCCGCAGTCCATCGTTGCTCAGGCGCTCTCCCACAAGGTGCCGCAGCTGCGGGACGATGCCCTGGGTCTGCAGCCGGTGATCGAGCGCGCCCTCGCCCGAGAGCCGGGGGACCGCTTCGCCACGGCGGACGAGCTCAGCGGGGCGCTCGACGGGCTGTTGAGCGGTACCGGGTTCCGGCGTGCGACCCGGTGGCGCACGCGGAGCATCGTCACCGCCGCCGCGCTCGGGCTCGTGGCCGCTCTCGCGTTCACCCTCTGGCCGCGGGGATTCCGCGCGGCGGGGGATCCGCGCAAATCCCTCATCGTGTTCCCCTTCAATAACAAGACGGGCGATGCCACGCGCGACTACCTCGACGAAGCGGCGATGAACCTGCTCGACCTCGCGGCGGCGCACTGGCGGGACATGCGCGTATACGATGACGAGCGCACTGCCTCACTCATGCGGCGCCGCCACGTGAGCACCGCTGCCGGCGTCGACTTCGAGACCGCACGCGCGATGGCGCGCGAGGCCCGGGTGGGCACGTTGGTGCTGGGCGACGTCCGTCGAGAGGGCGACTCCCTCGCGATCGAGGCCAAGGTGCACGACGTAGGCAGCGGTGACCGCCTCGCGACGCACATCGTACGCGCGGCGTGGGGGGCCGACCCCCGGCCCCTGTTCGACACGCTCGCCGCCCGCATCCTGGGCACGAGCGGCGCCCCGCCGGGCGAGCGACCCTCGGTGCTGGCGCAAACCACCAGCTCGATCGCGGCGTACCGCGCCTATCTCGAGGGAAGCGCCGCGCTGCAGCGCTTCCAGCTTGATTCGGCGCGTCTGCTTCTCGGGCGGGCCGTGGCGCTCGACTCCAGCTTCGCACTCGCCTACATCAGACTCTACAACGCCGCGGGGTGGGGCCTTGGCATCAGGGAGCACAGCGCCTCAGGGTGGGGCTCCGGAGTTGTCGACCGCCGCCAGTATCTGCTCGGCGCCGAGCGGCACAGCGCCTCGCTCCCGCCCCGACTGCGCGAGCTCGTCGCGTTCTACCGCGCGTATTCAGACGGGCACCTGTCGCGGGCCCGCCGGATCGTCGAGGATCTGATCGCCCGCGATTCGACGGACGTGGAAGCCTGGTATCAGCTGGGGGAAGCCCACTACCACGACCGCTCGTCCGACTTCCCCCATGCCGACACCCTGGGCAATCTGGGACGCGCGCTGCGCGCGTTCCAGCGCGCACTCACACTCGATCCGAGCTATGTGCTCGCCTATCAGCACATCCTCGATGCGCTCTCGGGTTGCGCAGGACGCGGTGGGTCCGCGGCGTTCCGCCTTTGTCTCGCAGACTCGGCGGTGTATGGCACGCCGGACGAGCTTACCCGGCGGTTCGGGGCTGCGACAATCGCTCGGTGGCGTGGTGAGGCGGGCGCGGCGCAAATCCCGACCGCGCGCGCCTGGGTGGCCGCCGTGCCGGGCTCGTGGCGACCCCGGGAGAGGCTGCTGACCGTGCTGTACAACCAGCGACGCTACGACGAGGTGCTGGACGAAGCAGCGGCCATGGACCGGCTGGGATGGCAGGCCGAGGCCGCTTTCCTTAAGGGGATGTCGCTGTTCCTGCTCGGCCGTGCCGGTCAAGCCGCCACCGCCGTGCATGACGGGCTCCGGGTGGCGCGCGACACCCTGTTGCCGATCCGGGAGGGGCGTTTTGGCGACTGGTCCCTCCCGGCAGCGTTGCTCGCGGGCGCTGGCGGCCGCTGGGCCGCGGGCCTGCGTTTCAACGCCACGTTAAAGGGGCTCGGGGACGGCTCGACCAATGACGACTCGACCAATGTGGGTGGCCTTTACCTGGCCGTGAAGGACATCGCCTGGCTGGGCGAGGGGTCTCTCGCTGCCCAGGTCGGCCAACCCCCTGCCCGGTCAGGCAAGGACGGCAGCCTGGCGGATCAGTTGCGCGTCACCGTGGACCACTACGCGGGTACCGATACCGCGCGCCTGCGGCGCGGCAGCGAAGGACTCGGCCGGCTGGCGCTCGCCATCTTCCTCGCGACGCGAGACACGCTGCTCCTGTGGCCCCTGCTCCGCCACGTCGACACGTTGACATGGCGCACCTGGCACGTCGCCGACGCCCACCTTGCTCTGGCGCGCGGTGACACGGCCCGCGCACGGATGCGAGTCGAGCGCCACTATCGCACGGCTGGGGACGCGGAGTTCAGCGGCTTCGAAGGAGCGATCCGTTCGTTCGCCTGGGGCGACCTCCTGGCCCGCCTGCGCGAGCCGCGCCTAGCGATCGATGCCTACGCGCGCTTGGACAGTCTTGAGGAACGCATCCATCAACCCGGCTTCGTCGTCCGATCGTGGGCGGAGCGGGGCGCGCTGTACCAGCAGCTGGGCGATGTGCCGCAGGCCATCCGGTACTACGAGCGGTTCATCGAAGCGTGGCAGCACGCCGACTCCGAGCTGCAACCGGTCGTCGAGCGGGCGCGGAAGGCGATCGCGGCGTTAAAAGGTGACGTTCGGCGTTGACCTCGATCACGCGCGCAGCAGGTAGAACGCGCTACCGACGGAGGGGTGAGATGAAAGCCATCAAAGGGCCGGCCATTTTCCTGGCGCAGTTCGCCGGCGACGCGCCGCCGTTCAACAGCCTCGCGACCATCGCCGATTGGGCCGCCGGTCTTGGCTTCAAGGGTGTGCAGATTCCCACCTGGGACCGACGCCTGTTCGACCTCGCGAAGGCTGCCGAGAGCCAGACGTACTGCGACGAGGTGAAGGGTGCCCTGGCGGAGCGCGGCCTCCAGGTGACGGAGCTGTCGACCCATCTCCAGGGTCAGCTGGTCGCGGTGCATCCGGCATACGACACGGCGTTCGACGCATTCGCGGCCCCCGAGGTGCGCGGCAAGCCGGCGGCGCGGACCGCGTGGGCCGTCGAGCAGCTCAAGCTCGCGGCCCGCGCGTCGCGGCGGCTCGGCGTCACGGAGCATGCGACGTTCTCGGGCGCGCTGGCGTGGCCGTACGTCTATCCCTGGCCCCAGCGGCCGGCGGGCCTGATCGAGACGGCGTTCGACGAGCTGGCGCGACGCTGGCGCCCGATTCTCGATGCGTTCGACGAGCAGGGCGTCAACGCCTGCTTCGAGATCCATCCCGGCGAGGACCTGCACGACGGTGTGACGTTCGAGATGTTCCTGCAGCGGGTCGGCGGTCACCAGCGCTGCAACCTCCTGTACGACCCCAGCCATTTCGTGCTCCAGCAGCTCGACTATCTCGCCTACCTCGACCTCTATCACGAGCGCATCCGCATGTTTCACGTCAAGGACGCCGAGTTCAACCCGACCGGCCGCCAGGGTGTGTACGGCGGCTACCAGCCGTGGACGGAACGGGCGGGACGGTTCCGCTCGCTGGGCGACGGCCAGGTGAACTTCAAGGCCATTTTCTCGAAGCTGGCGCAGTACGATTATCCCGGCTGGGCGGTGCTCGAGTGGGAATGCTGCCTCAAGCACCCGGAGGACGGTGCCCGCGAAGGGGCGAAGTTCATCGCCGACCACATCATCCGCGTCACGGAGCACGCGTTCGACGATTTCGCCGGCGCCGGCACCGATGTCGCCGCCAATCGGCGCATGCTGGGCGTCGCCTGATGGTCGAGGCGACCGCCGACTCCGCCGCGACACGCCCGCTCCGGCTCGGCATGGTCGGGGGCGGTCGCGGCGCGTTCATCGGCGCCGTGCACCGCCTGTGCGCCCGGTTGGACGGGCAGTACGAGCTCGTCGCGGGCGCACTGTCGTCGGATGCCAAGCGGGCGAGGGACTCGGGCGCCGATCTGTGTCTCGCGCCGGACCGGGTGTACACGAGCTTCACCGCGATGGCGGCGGCCGAAGCGAAACGCTCCGACGGGATCGAGGTCGTCAGCATCGTCACGCCGAACGACAGCCACCATGCGATCGCCCGTGTCTTTCTCGACCACGGCATCGACGTGATCTGCGACAAGCCGATGACCACGACCGTTGAGGACGCACTCGATCTCGTGCGCCTGGTGCGGCGCACCGGACTCGTGTTCGGCGTCACGCACAACTACACGGGATACCCGATGGTGCGCCAGGCGCGCGAGATGGTGGCCGCGGGCGAGCTGGGTCCCATCCGCGTCGTCCAGGCGGAGTATGTCCAGGATTGGCTCACCACCAAGCTGGAAGAGACGGGGCACAAGCAGGCCGGCTGGCGTGTCGATCCGGCGCGCGCGGGCGCAGGGGGCAGTCTCGGCGACATCGGCACGCATGCGTACAACCTCGCGTGCTTCGTCACGGGGGCGTACCCTTGCGAGCTCGCCGCCGACTTGAGCCGGTTCGTTCCGGGGCGCAGGCTCGACGACAATGCGCACATCATGCTGCGCTTCGAGAACGGCGCACGCGGTATGCTGTGGTCGAGTCAGGTGGCGCCGGGAAACGAAAACGGGTTGCGGCTCCGGGTGTACGGCGAGCGGGCCGGCCTGGAGTGGTCCCAGGAGCACCCGAATCAGCTGCGCTTTGCGGTGGTCGGACGGCCGCCGCAGGTCCTGTCGCGTGGCGGTCCCGCTCTCGGGCAGGCCGCCGCGGCCGCCACCCGCATTCCGGCGGGCCATCCCGAGGGGTATCTCGAGGGGTTCGCCAATCTCTATCGCGATCTCGCGGAGCAGATCCGGGCGCGGCGCGCCAAGCGTGCGCCGGACCCCGGGGCGCTGCTGGTGCCGACGGTGGAAGACGGCGCGCGCGGCGTGAAGTTCATCGCCGCCGCGGTGGACTCGAGCGCCAGGAACGGCGTCTGGGTCGACGCGCGCCTACGCTTGACATGACGAAGATCGGTGACGCCGGTGTGTCGTCCTACGTCAGCGCCACGACTTCATAGTCGACGACCGACGGAATGTCGAACTCGACGACCGCATCCCGCTGGGCGAACCTCAGCGCGCGGTCCGCGCGCAAAGCGCGAACGCCCCTGATGCGGCGTCCCGGCGCGACCCCGAATCGGATGTGCTGCGCGCCGATCGGATAGAACCGTCGGATGAAGGCGCGCGTCATGTTGGGATTGGTGTAGTTGAGGACGTGCAGCGCGTAGCCCGGCTCGGTTTCCCACGCGAACGCCTCCACGATGCCGTCGCCGGCGATGGTCACGGGCGGGGGCGCGTCGCCGAGCAGCCAGCGCACGGTGTTCTGCAGCAGTTGGGCGAGGTCGGCACTGCCCGAGCGCCAGCAGCTGCGATCGACGTCGCCGGGAAAATAGGCGATGCGGGATTCGCCCTGCTCGCGCAGCACCGCCGCCGGCTCATTGGTGCGCGGCGTCCGCGGAAACACCATCTCCGGCGGAAACGCGGGATAAGACGGCACCACAGTGAGGGGCGCCAGGTGGGTGCCGGCTGCCTGGATCGGCACCCGCTGCTCGGGCCCGGGCAGGAGCGCCGTCCCTTCGAATCCATCGGTGATCGCGTGGCGCTGCTCCAGACGCATGTAGCTGTTCGCCACCGGGCCGATCGTCTCGCCCGCAACGGTCGCCCCGAACAGGTCGGCGAGTGCCAAGTCGGGCCGCGCGTCGCCCCAGCCAGTGTAGCGTGACGTCTCGAAGGTCGCCAAGAGCGAGCCGCCCGCGCCGACGTACTCCCGAATCCGCTGACAATGCTGGTCATCCAGGTAGGCCGCGTTGGGAACGAGCAGCGCGCGATAGCGTTGCGCCGTCTCGGCCGCGAGCGTGTCCTCGTGCACGAAGTCGAACAGGAAGCGCCCGTCGAGCAGCGCATAATACAGACCCTGGAGATAGTCGGACGTCTGCGCCCGGTCGGAGCCGCGCCACGTGCCGGGGCCCTCGCCCGATCGATAGAACGCGATCGTGCGCTGCGGGTACAGCACGGCCACGTTGGCGATAGAGCGACGATTCCGGAAGTGCGGCTCGTGCTGCGCGAGCCAGCGGTAGAAGTCACGGCCCACCGCACGCCAGCGATTGTCCTCCGGGGCGCCGCCCAGCCAGTGGAACCACGGCACCATTCCACTCGCCGTCGTCTGGGCCATCCACAGGGTCGCTTCGGCCGCGGGCTTCGCCACGTGGCGCCACGTGATCCTGCTGTTCGAGTACGAGCCGGTGACGTTGGTGATGGTCCGGCCGTCCATCACTGCCTGCGCGACTCGCCCCTGCTGGGCACAATCCCAGATCGGCGTGTCACCGGAGCGCCCTTGATGATCGGCGTTGAACCACGCCGCCACCTCGCCCAAGCGCCGCACGTTCTTCACGGTGCGGATGCCGCCGCCGAGGTTGCCGACGTACACCGAGGTGCGCCCGCGCTCGGTCACCACTCCCTGCCACTGCCGCCACACTTCGAGCACCCGGTCCATGTAGACGTCGTAATACTTGCGGTAGAGCGGGCTCGTGGCATTCGTGTCGGCCGGGGGCACACCACCCACCCGCTCACGGAACACCCTCTGACAGTTCTCGCAGTAGCAGACCCCCAACGCCCCGGTGCTCGGCCAGCCGTTCGTGAAGAAGCCGGCGACCGGATAGCGCTGGTTGATCTCCCGGTAGATCGCCGGCATCTGTTCGGAGAAATAGGGGCCGAACATGCAGGTCCGGAACAGCCAGGTGGACTCGTCGTGCCGCCGCGGCGAGCCATCCTGGTTGCGCTCGAACCACTCGGGGTGCCCTTGCAGCGCGTCTTCGTACCCGTAGTTGCAGTCCATGCGGGCGACGACCCGCATGTGACGCGCCGTGGCGGCCCTGACCAGCTCGCCGAGCAGGTCACGCGATCCCAGAAACTCGCTCTTGTGATGGTAGGGAATGTCCGTCGGATAGAACGCGACGATGCCGCCGCCGTTCAACAGGAGCGCGTCGAGGTCGAGGGAGGCCCAGTAGTCGATCCAGGGGCCGACGTCGAGCGTGAGCGGGTCGCGCTCGTTCAAGTTGAGCTGGCCGCAGCGGCGCATCGTCGCGTACCAGGGCTTGTCCCCCGCCGTCGCCGGCTGCAAGGCGTGGCCGGGCAGAAACACGGCCGCGGAGCGTCGCCGCGCCAGCCCAACCAGCGAAACCGCCGAACCCGCGAGAAACTGTCGGCGCGTGATGGGCATGGTCGGAAAGAATATACTGATGGCCGGCGTCCAGTTAGATTCGCCTGCGTGAGCGAGCTCGCCATTCCTCGGCGCAAGCGCAGCTGGCCTTTGCTGGCGCTGGGCGTGTGCGCCTTCGTCCCGGGTCTCGGCATCTTCTTCGGCGCCGGCGCCGTCACCTGGGGCCTCGTCTCCGATCGGCCGCGGGCCAAGTGGGGCGTGATTCTCGGAGGAGCGGGTGCGCTCCTCAATCTGGTAGGCGGCGCCGTGCTGATCGGGCGGTTCGAACATACGCCCGTCGTCGAGCAATCGCGCATCGAGATGACGCGGCGGGACCTCGGTGCGGTGGTGAGGGAGCTGGAGCGCTACCGCGGCCGATCGGGCAGATACCCCGCCACGTTACAGCAGCTCGTGGGCCAGCCCATTCCCGTTCGGCTGCTCAACATCTACGACCAGACGGCGGGCGTCTTCGTGTTCCCTCGCGTCTACGAGTATCACCTCGCGGCGGACGGGTCGAGCTACGATCTCTTCGCGCTCGGACCCGACGGCAAACCGGGCACTCCCGACGACGTGCGGCCGGCGATTCCCGACTCTCTGTTGGAAGGCACCGGGTACCGTCCGGTGCATTAAGGTCATCCGGCCGCTTCGGTCTGCCGCACCGCTTCGCGCAGCAGCGCGTGCCCGTGGGCCAGCCAATCGCTGCGGCGGCGGACGCACTTGCAGGCGAGACGCAGCAGCACGGCGGCGCGGTACCAGGCGACCGCACATGCGTTCAGTAAACCCGCCGTCCGCGCGACGAACGTCTCCTCCGCCAGCCTCGCTTGCGACGCCAGTCCCTCGTCCTTCAGCCCAATGCGCCAGATCGTGGCGAGGAAGGTGCCGGCGTCGAGCTCCTGCGGCCCCTGCCCGAAGCGCTGCCAGTCGATGACGCCGGGCCCGTCGCCCAGGTCGACGACGTGACGGGCGTACAGCGTGCCGTGGACCAGGCTCGGGGGGGACTCCACCGCTCGGGCGCGCGTCGGCCGCGGCGGCAGCGCCGCGGCGGCGAATCGCAGGGCGGGATCGGCCGTGCGCAGGTCGGCCGCCCAGGCGCGCGCCCGCTCCCACAGGCCCTCGACCACACCGCCGAGCCCGGCTCGCCGCCGCTGCCGACGGCGCGGCGCTGTGAGCGCCAACATGCCGGCCACGACCGTCGCCGCGCCCCCCAGCACTGGATCGGCTCGGCGCATATCGGCCACCCAGGCGCGCGCCTGGTGGAGGATATCCGCTGCGGCAAGCGGCGGGCCGAGTGTCACCGGCAGCTCGGCGGCTCGCCGGACCCACAGCGCGGCCAGCTCACCGGCGCGCTTGCCCTCACCGCGCCTGACCAACTCGCCTGCGGTCGGCCCCTCCAGCCACCCGATGACCAGGACCCGCAGGCCACGCTCCCACGCCAGCAGCGGCGGCACGCGAACCCCCGAGTGACCGGCGAGTCCTGCCGCGTGGAACGCGCCGTACAGCGTGGCTTCCGGGGCCGGGTCCGACGCGTACGCTTTGACCGCGAACCGGCGACTCCCGGCGCGCGCCTCGAACGTGGCCCGCGAGCCCGGCGTGTAGCCACGCAGCATGAGCTCGACGGGATCGTCGGCGAGCCCCAGGGCGGGTATCGCGCGAGCGAGTCCCACCGCGCGAATCGCCGCCAGCCCTGGGAGCGCGGGGTCCTCGGGAATCTCGGTTCGCGCTTTCACCCGGCGGCTCCCGTCTGCCGCACGGCTTCGCTCAGCAGGGCATGCGCGTCGACCAGCTGCGCGCCGCCGCGACGCCCGTACTTGTCGGCCAGACGCAGCAGCATGGCGGCTCGGTACCAGGCCACGGCCGACGCGTTCAACAGGCCCGCCGTCCCCGCGAGGAACGCTTCCTCGGTCCGCGCCGCCTCGGGCGCGAGGAGCGCGTCCTTCTGTCCAATGCGCCAGATGGTGGCGAGGAAGGTGCCCGCGTCGAACTCGACGGGTCCCCGACCGAACTGCTGCCAATCGATGACGCCGGGCCCATCGCCCAGGTCGATGACGTGGCGGGCGTAGAGCGTGCCGTGCACCAGGCCCGGGGCGGATTCCTTTGCTCGCGTCCGCGTCGGTGTGGCCGGCAGGGCGGCGGCCGCGAAACGCATCGCCGGATCGGACGTCCGCAGGCCGGCTAGCCAGCCGCGACCTCGTTCCCGCACGGCGTCGACCAGCGCGCCCAGCCCGCTCTGGACCGGCCGCAACCGGGGCTTCGGCTCCGTGAGCGCCAACAGGCCTGCGACGACGCCCGCCGCGGCGCCGAGCACGGGGTCGGCCGCACGGAGGTTGGCCGCCCACTTCCGCGTTCGAGCGAGAATGTCCGCGGCGCCACGCGGTGGACCCATGGTCACCGGCAGCACGACGATGCGCCGGACCCACGACGCGGCCAGCTCGCCGGCGCGCTGCCCTTCACCGCGCTTCACCAAGTCGCTGGCCGTGGGTCCCTCCAGCCACCCGATGACGATGACCCGGAGATCCCGTTCGAACGCAAGCAGCGGTGGCACGCGCGCCCCGGACGCGCCCGCGAGCCCGGCATCGTGAAACGCGCCGTACAGCGCGGCTTCCGGGATCTCGTCCGATGCATAGGCCTTCACCGCGAAGCGCCGGCCCCCGGCGCGAGCTTCGAAGGTGGCACGGGCACCTGGCTTGTAGGCGCGCAGGAGCAGCTCGATGGGACCGTCAGGGAGACCGAGGCTTGGTATCGCGCGCGCGAGCCCAACCGCGCGAATCGCCCCGAGCGCGGGGAGCGCAGGATCGTTGGGGAACTCGCTGCTCGCTCTCACGAGCGGGCGTCTGAGCGCATGGGTCGGAGGGCCGGAGGAGCGGGACGCCGTTCGCTGAGACAAGGAGCGTGCCAGCATGCAACGCGAGCTGCAGCACGGGATGTAGGGGAAACGGAGGGGCGGGAGTCGATCCCCTGGTGCGCGGCGGCGACAGAGTGCGGGCTACCGCCTCACCCCGCCGTATACCAGACGCGACAGGTCGGCTACCAGGTTGTGGGCGACGCTGTCCTCTTTGATGCCGCCGGTGAGCACCACCAGAACGTAGCCTCCCCCATCCGGGGGAAAGACGACGGCGGCGTCGTGGTACACGACTTCCCCGATCCATCCGGTCTTATGGGCGACGCGGGTGCCCGGGGGCACGCCCACGGGGATGCCCTCGTTGAATTCCTGGCGACCGAGGATCGCCAGCATGGAGTCGCACGCGGCGCCGCTCGCGGCGCGGCGGGTGGCGATCGCTTCGAGCAAGACGCCCAGGTCCCGCGCGGTCGTCGTGTTGTTCAGCCCGGCCCGGTACGCCGCGCCGTCCTCCACGCCACGTAGCACCTGCATCGACCACGCGCCGAGCGAGCGCGCGGACGCCTGCGCGCGTGCCGCGCCCACCCGCTCGATCAAGATGTTCGTGGCCAGGTTGCTCGAGCGGGTGATCATCCGCTCGAGCAGATCGCGCACCGCGCGATTCCGGCCCACCAGTGCGTACAGGGTCGAATCCGAATCGTCTTCCTTGCCGACGACGAACGCTCCCTCCACCAGGGAAGGAAAGGCAGTGTGGACAGTGAGCGAGTCGTCGAGCCCCAAGAGGCCGGCGTCCGCATCCCGGAAGATCTGGATCATCACCGGCAGCTTCATGGTGCTGGCGGCGTGGAATCGCAGATTCGCGCCGATCAGGATCGAGTCGGCGCGGGCGAGGGACCGATAGTAGAGGCCCACGGCACGGGCGGGGGCCCGGGCGATGCGCGCGTCGAGCCGCTGGCGCAGCGTGTCCCCATGCTGACCCGCCGCCGGGGCGGTGACTCCCGGTAAGACGCTGAGCCACAGCAGGCAGTGTCGGAACATGTACCGAAGATATGCGGCAAGTTTGGCTGCGCTTGAGAGTCTTGGGCAGAATGGGCTTTGACGGCATCGCTCTTCCCTTCCCCAAAGCGGCGCTAACGCAACACCGCGCAACCGAAGGTGCTGCAAACATTGGGCAGGCATGCGTTCGGTTTAGGCTAGGTGTGGTGGACGCACAGCATAGGTACGGGTCTTGCGGCGCGCCTGAGGCACGATGTGAGGCGATCGCTTCGACCGCCCGCTCATTAGGAACTCCCTTCGTGATCGCAGGCCTGAGGACGGCCCGAGTACGCGTGAGAGCGTCCCGCTGGAGGCGCTTATCGCTCGGCATGGCCGTCGGGCAGTTGCTGCTCGGGCTCGGCTGTCGCGGCGTGGCTGAGCCCTCTGGCCCGATCGGGCTGACCATCGCCGCGGGAGGCGGAGGGCGGGACACAGTGCTGGCACGTCTCGCGACGCCGCTGGTCGTACAGTACCGGGACGCCAGCGGCCGGGCGCGCTCTGGCGTGACCGTGCGCATTGAGTGCGTCTCAGTCGGAGCATACGGGCCGCGCGTCATCCTGGGCCTCGGCGAGAACGCCGAGCCATCCGGCAGCGTCGTCACCGACACAACGGACGCGGAGGGGCAAGTGACGGGCCGAGTCGGATTCGGCCAGTCGGCCGGAGTCGGATGGGTTCGGGCGACGGCGCCAGCGCTCGGGTTGTCCGATTCTACGAGCTACGTCGTGCTTCCCGGAACCGTCGCGAGGCTGACGCTCGCCCCAGCCGACACCGCGGTGTACGTCGCCCGCACGGTAACCCTCCGTGGAAGGACGTTCGATAAATGGGGGAATGAGCGGCAAGACGCGCTGGAGTGGTCAGCGACGGCGGAAATCGTCGAGATGGGCGCGTCCGGGCAGATTCGTGGCCTGCGGATCGGTCGAGCCATGGCACGCGCGAGTCTCGGGGCTATGAGCGACTCTGTTGGTGTAAGTGTCGTTCCATCCGGTGTAATCGCTGCGATGTTCTTCCCGATTGCTGTTGGCGATGCGCAGTACTTCGTCATGTTCAACACGGATGGCACGGGGATGCGCCGGATCGATGTCGGCGCCGATTGCGCGCACGGCCTGCAGTGGTCGCCAACCGGGGATCGTCTGCTTTTCGGACGAAACCCCTTGCCAGGCATCTGTTTCACCCAGCGGCTGTATACGGCGACACTGGCAGGCACGGTTGCCAAGATCCGCCCCGATACGGCGCCGCTGGCAGGAGAGTTCTGGCCGCGAATGACTGCCGACGGACAGTGGGTCTATTTTTCGGGTCGGCCGGGTCACCAAAATGGCGAGATCTGGCGCGTACGGGCCAATGGCGCCGATCCCGAACGAGTTGGCCCGGCTGCGGATTTTTACGACCTTGATCAGCATCCCTCACCCTCGCCGACTGGAGCAGAGGTGGTGTACGCGTCGACTCGAGCGCCCGATTGGGGGATCGAACTCCGGGTCATAAATACCACGACGCGCCTGATACGGGACCTCGGGATTACCGGCATGTCCCCCAGTTGGTCGCCGCAAGGCGGCCTGATCGTCTTCCTCCGCAACGATCGTTATTACGTGGTGGGCACCGATGGGAGCGGAGAGCGTGGCCTAGTGGACTCGCGTTATTCCGCCGGCATGCCCGACCCGGCGAGTTGGTCGCCCGACGGACGCTGGATCGTTGTAGTGACACCCGATGCCGGCGGCTACGCACCCCTGTACGGAAAGCTCGCGCTCGTAGAGGTTGAAACGGGGTTGATCCTGCCGTTGGGTTGGACTGCGCAGCTGACGTACCCGAGCTGGCGTCCGACTCCGTAATGAGTTGTTCTCAGTCTATTCGAACGTTACCGCCCGCTCGCGCTTGACGAACGCGGTCATCGAGAAACAGCTTGGCAGGCGCGGCAGTGCCCGTAAACGGGCGCCCCCGCTCGGGCATCACGCCGGTTTACCGGCAGGGCTGAGTCGCGGCTTGCTCCGCGGAATCGTTAGACGCCGCAGCACTTGGGCGGCGTAGCATCGGGAAAAATCCCCCTCACCAATTGATTAAATTGCAGCCGTGAGCGAGTTCGTGTTCGGCACGCACAACGCCGCCTTCGTGCAGGTGATGTACGAGCAGTACCTGCGAGACCCTGCCTCCGTTTCCGACGACTGGCGTCAGCTCTTCGACAACGGAAAGCTGGCTGAGCTGCCGGTGATCCCGGCGAACCGCCAGGACGTGCTGCGGGAAGAGGGAAGCGGGAAGGGGGAAGAGTCGCGGGTCCCGACACCCACCCTTCCCTCTTCCCCCATCCCTCTTCCCCCGGGGCTGACCCCGCTCACGGGCCCCGCCGCCCGCCTCGCCCAGAACATGGCGGACTCGCTGTCGGTGCCGACCGCGACGTCGTTCCGCGACATCACGGTCGACGTGCTCGACGGCCGCCGCAGGGACCTGAACGCGCGGCTCGCGACCACAGGCAGGAAGATTTCTTATACCCACCTCGTCGGGTTCGCCATCGTGCGCGCGGCGCGCGAGCACCCGGTGATGACCCATGCCTTCCAGGACGTGGAGGGAAAACCCCACCGGCTCGACCCGCACGGCGTCAACCTCGGCCTTGCGGTGGACGTGGAGAGGAAGGACGGCAGCCGCTCCCTCGTCGTTCCCGTCATCAAGCACGCCGAGGCGATGGACTTCGCGACGTTTCACGCGACGTACGAGACGCTCGTCGAGAAGGCGCGCGCCAACCGGCTCCTCCCGGACGACTTCGCGGGCGCCACGATCACGCTCACCAATCCCGGCACGCTTGGCACCGTGGCCTCCGTGCCGCGCCTCTTGAAGGGACAGGGCTCGATCATCGCGACGGGCGCGATCCGCCAGGTCGGGTCCGTCAAGATCATGACGCTCACCTCGACCTACGACCATCGCATCATCCAGGGGGCGGAGTCGGGGATGTTCTTACGGCGGCTCGACGCGCTGCTCCAGGGAGCCGACGGGTTCTATGAGGCGGTGCTGGAGAGTCTAGGACTGGGGGGAAGAGAGAAGGGGGAAGCGGGAAGCGGGGCACTCGCGGAGCCCTCTCTTCCCGCTTCCCGCTTCCCGCTTCCCTCGTCCCCCGACGACTTGAAGCATGTCGCCGCGGCCATGGCGCTGGTGAAAGCCATCCGCAATTTCGGGCACCTCGCCGCGCGCCTCGACCCGCTCGGTTCCGAGCCGCCGGGCGATCCGGCGCTCGATCCCGGGCCCTTGGGACTCACGCCCGAGGTCATGGCCCGCATCCCCGCCGACCTGCTGCGGATCTACGTACCCGGCCGGACCCTGGCCGACGCGTATCCCCGGCTGCAAGAGACGTACTGCGGCACGATGTCGTACGAAGTCGAGCACATCGGCAGCCACCAGGAGCGCGTGTGGCTGCGGCAGGTGATCGAGTCGGGCGAGCACCGCCACGCGCTCGGCGCGGACGAGAAGAGGAAACTGCTGTCCCGCCTCACGGCGGTCGAGACGCTCGAGCGCTTCCTGCACAAGGCCTATCTCGGCCAGAAGCGGTTCTCGATCGAGGGTCTGGACGCCCTCGTCCCGATCCTCGATCAGACGGTCGAGCTCGCCGGCGCGAGTGGGGCGCGTCGCGTGGTGCTCGGCATGGCGCACCGCGGCCGGCTGAACGTGCTCGCCCACATCGTGGGGCTGCCGTACGAGACGATCTTCGCCGAGTTCGAGGGCGGGCGGCACGTGGAGGAAACGCTCACCCCCGAAGGCGGCACGGGCGACGTGAAGTACCATCACGGCGCCGACGGCGTGTACCAGACCGCGGCGGGCAAGCCGGTCAACATCACGCTCAGCCCGAACCCGAGCCACCTGGAAGCGGTGAACCCGGTCGTCGAGGGACGGGCGCGCGCCAATCAGACGAGCCGCCGCGGCAAGGACGCGATCCACGACTGGAGCGTCGCGCTTCCCGTGCTGATTCACGGTGACGCGTCCTTCGCCGCGCAGGGCGTCGTGGCGGAGACGTTCAACCTGGCGCGGCTCAAGGGCTACACCACGGGCGGCACGATTCACCTGATCGCGAACAACCAGCTCGGGTTCACCACCGACCCGAGGGAAGGACGCTCCACCGACTACTCGAGCGACCTCGCGAAGGGGTTCGACGCGCCCATCATTCACGTCAACGCGGACGACCCCGAGGCGTGTCTCGCCGCCGCGCGGCTCGCGATGATGTACCGCGACAAGTTCCACGGCGACGTGGTGATCGACGTGGTCGGCTACCGGCGGCATGGTCACAACGAGGGCGACGAGCCCGCTTACACCCAACCTGTGATGTACGAGCGGATCAAGCAGACGCCCACCGTGCGGCAACGCTATGCCGACCAGCTGGCGCGGGAGGGCGTGGTGGACGCGGCTGCCGCCGCCGCCGAAGCCGAGCAGACCTACCAGCGGCTCGCCGATGTCCAGCAGTCGCTCAAGGCGAACCTGCGCGAGGCGGGGGCGGGCGAGGAGCCGCAACGCATCTCGGGAGCACAAGGGCGCCCGACCCCCGAGCCTGAGACGGCCGCCTCGACGTCGCTGCTCACGACGCTCAACGAGCAGCTGCTCCAAGTCCCCGACGGGTTCACCGTCATCCCGAAGCTCAAGAAGCAGCTCGAGCGGCGGCGCGCGGCCCTCACCGGCGGCGAGATCGACTGGGCGCACGCCGAGGCCTTGGCGTTCGCGTCGCTCGTGGTCGAGGGCACGCCGATCCGCCTGACCGGGCAGGACACGGAGCGAGGCACGTTCAGCCAGCGGCACCTGGTGCTGCACGACGCGACGAACGGGCGCCGCTACGCGCCGATTCAGAGTCTTCCGGGCGCCCGCGCCCCGTTCGAGCTGCACAACAGCCCGCTCTCCGAGTTCGCGTGCCTGGGGTTCGAGTACGGGTACGCCGCCACGGCGCCCGATGCGCTGGTGCTGTGGGAGGCGCAGTACGGCGACTTCACCAACGGCGGTGAGGTGATCATCGATCAGTTCCTCATCGCCGGTCTCGCGAAGTGGGGCCAGACGTCCCGGCTCACGCTGCTCTTGCCGCACGGCTACGAGGGCCAGGGGCCCGAGCACTCGAGCGCGCGGATCGAGCGCTTCCTCGCGCTCGGCGCCGAGGGGAACCTGCGCATCGCGAACTGCACCACGCCGGCGCAGTATTTCCACCTGCTGCGGCGCCAGGGACGCCACGCGGAGCTGCGGCCGCTGGTCCTGTTCACGCCGAAGAGCCTGCTGCGTCTTCCCCAGGCGACGGCCCGGCTCGAGGAGCTGACCACCGGGACCTTCCGGCCGGTGCTGGACGACCCCGCGGGCGCCGCGCGCCGCGACGCGACGCGGCTGGTGCTGTGCAGCGGCAAGGTCTATTACGACCTGCTGCTGTCGCCCTTGCGCGCGTCGGCAGCCCACGTGGCGATCGGCCGGGTAGAGCTCTTGTACCCCTTCCCGACGCCCGAGCTCGCGCAGCTGATTGGTCTCTATCCGAAGATCACGGAGATCGTCTGGGTGCAGGAGGAGCCCCGCAACATGGGGCCGCAGAAATTCATGCTGCCGCAGCTGCGCGAGCTGGTCGAGCAGGGCGTGACGGTACGCGACATCGGGCGGCCGGAGCGTTCCAGCCCGGCGGAGGGCTACCCCGCGGCGCACCAGGCGGAGCAGGCGCGGATCGTGGGGGCGGCGTTCAGCCCGCTCCCTCGCTAACTTTTCCCTCCATGGCCACAGCCTCGACGCTCCGGGCCCGGCAGGCACGCGAATCCGTCGTCATCCGCTTCGCGGGAGACTCGGGCGACGGCATGCAGGTGACCGGGTCGCGCTTCACCGTGGAAACGGCGCTCGCCGGCAACGACCTCACGACCTTCCCCGATTTCCCCGCCGAGATCCGCGCTCCTGCCGGGACGACGTTCGGCGTCTCGGCGTTCCAGATCCAGTTCGGGGCACGCGACGTGATGACGCCGGGCGACGCGGTCGACGTGCTCGTGGCCATGAACCCGGCCGCCCTCAAGGTCGATGTGAAGGACCTGCGCCGCGGCGGGACCGTCCTCGTCGATACGGGCGCCTTCACCGAGCGCAACCTCACCAAGGCGGGATTCGCCGCCAACCCGCTCGAGGACGGCTCGCTCGCCCCCTACCAGGTCTTGAAGTTCGACATCACGCGGCTCACCACGGAAGCGGTCAAGCCGTTCGGCCTCTCGAGCCGGGAGGCGCACCGCTGCCGCAACATGTGGGCGCTCGGCCTGATGCTCTGGATGTACGGCCGCGACCGGCAGGCGACGATCGAGTGGCTGCGCCGCAAGTTCGCCGACCGGCCCGAGCTCGCCCAGGCCAACGTCGCGGCCGTGAACGCCGGCCATGCGTTCGGCGAGACCGCTGAAATGTCGGAGCACCTCGTGGGCTACACGGTGCCGAGTGCGCCCGCGGAGCCGGGACGCTATCGCACGGTGAGCGGGACGGAAGCGCTCGCCTGGGGTCTCCTCGCCGGCATGCGGGGCGCCGGGCTCGAGAAGATGATCTTCGCGGGCTACCCGATCACTCCCGCCTCGCTGCTGCTCCACACCCTGGCTAACCTCAAGGCCTACGGCGTGGTCACGTTCCAGGCGGAGGACGAGATCGCCGCGATCGGCGCGGCCATCGGCGCCGCCTACAGCGGCTCGCTGGGGGTCACCTCGAGCTCCGGCCCCGGCATAGCGCTCAAGACCGAGATGCTCGGGCTCGCGATCGCCACCGAGCTGCCGATCGTGGTAATCGATTCGCAGCGGGCCGGCCCGTCCACCGGCATGCCCACCAAGGCCGAGCAGTCTGACCTGTTTCAGGCGGTGCACGGCCGGAACGCGGACGCGCCGCTCGCCGTGATCGCCGCGGCCACGGCCGTGGACTGCTTCGAGGTGGCGATCGAGGCGGTGCGGATCGCCACGACGTACATGACCCCCGTGATCGTGCTGTCCGACGCCTACCTCGCGCACGCCGCCGAGCCCTGGCGCCTCCCCGAAGCCGCGGCACTGCCGCGCTTCCCGGTGCGCTTCCGGACCGATCCCACGGGCTTCCACCCGTTCGTGCGCGACCCGGCCACGCTGGCGCGGGCGTGGGCCGTACCCGGCACGCCGGGCCTCGAGCACCGCATCGGCGGGCTCGAGAAGGATTACGACACGGGGCACATTTCCTACGATCCCGACAACCACGCGCGCATGACCCAAACCCGCGCCGCCAAGATCGCCGGAATCGCGAACGGCATTCCGCCGCAGCAGGTATCCCTGGGCGACGACCACGGCGCGGTCGCGGTGGTGGGATGGGGCTCGACCTACGGCGCGATCCATCGGGCGGTGAGCGAAGCGCGCGACGAGGGCGGCGACGTCTCGCACATCCACCTCCGCTATCTGAACCCGTTCCCACGAAACCTCGGCGAGCTGCTCGCGCGGTTCGAGCACATTCTCGTCCCGGAGATGAACGCCGGCCAGCTGGTGCAGCTGTTGCGGGCGGCGTATCTCGTGCCGGCGCAGGGGTTGAGCAAGGTCGCGGGTAAGCCGTTCAAAGTGTCGGAGATCGTGCAGGCCATCGAGGCGACACTCAGGAGTCCGCATCCGCGTTCCCCCTCTCCGCATCGCGGAGAGGGGGCCAGGGGGTGAGGTCCAGGCCATGACGGTCACCACGATCACCGACGCCGAGCTCGCGCCCAAGGATTACGCGTCGGACCAGGAAGTCCGCTGGTGCCCGGGGTGCGGCGATTACGCCATTCTGAAGGCCGTCCAGAAGACCCTGGCGGAGCTGGGCGCGCCTCGCGAGCGCACGGTGTTCGTGTCGGGCATCGGGTGCGCGGCGCGCTTCCCGTACTACCTGTCCACGTACGGGTTCCACACGATTCACGGGCGCGCCCCCGCGATCGCCACCGGCGTCAAGCTCGCCAATCCCGGGCTCGACGTGTGGGTGGTCACCGGCGACGGGGACGGTCTCTCGATCGGCGGCAACCACATGCTGCACGTGCTGCGGCGCAACGTCGATCTCCAGATCATCCTCTTCAACAACGAGATCTACGGCCTCACCAAGGGACAGTACTCCCCCACGTCGCGGCGCGGCACGCACTCACCCTCCACGCCGCAGGGCTCGATCGAGGCCCCCGTGTCGCCGTGCGCGTTCGCGCTCGGCGCCGGCGCGCGTTTCGTCGCCCGGGCCGTGGACACCCAGCAGCCCGACGTCGTGGCCGTCCTGAAACGGGCGCACGGGCATCGCGGGGCGTCGTTCGTCGAGATCTTCCAGAACTGCGTCGTCTTCAACGACGGGGTGTTCGATCACTTCACGTCGAAAGACGTGGCGGCCGAAGCGCAGCTGCACGTGGAGCACGGTAAGCCGTTGCTGTTCGGACCGAACCGGGAGCGCGGGCTGCGCCTCAAGGCCGGGACGGTCGCGCTCGAAGTCGTGCCGGTGGGCGAGGGCGGCGTGCCGCCCGGCGACATCCTGGTGCACGACGAGACCAACCGCGCGCTGGCGCAGCTGCTCGCGGCGCTCGAGCCCCCGGCGTTTCCCGTGGCGCTGGGCGTGCTGTACTGCAATCCGGCAGCCTCCTACGAAGCGGAGGTGTACGCGCAGGCGCGCGCCGCGGGGTTCTCGGGCGAGCCCGCCGACCTCGGGGCGCTGCTGCGCCGCGAGGGGACGTGGACCGTTGCACCGTGAGCGCGAGTCGCGGCTGACGCCGCGGCTCGGCCCTGCCGCTCAAGC
>QHUT01000157.1 GCA_003222055.1 Gemmatimonadota bacterium | reverse complement strand
CGAACATGCCGATCAGCCGGCGCCGACCGGTCGACAGTGCTTCCACCGGGGTGCGCGCTAGCGCCCGTTCAGATATTCACGGGCGGCCGCGAGGACGCGCCCCTGCACCTCCGCCAGCGTCCCCTCGAGCGACGCGCCCGCGGCCTTGCGGTGCCCGCCACCCCCGAAGCGGCACGCCAGCTCCGCCACATCCACGTCGCCGACCGAGCGAAAGCTCACCTTGACCTTGCCGCTTGCCAGCTGGCGGAACAGGAGCGCGAGCCGTACCGCGGCAATGGAGCGGGGGTACTCGACGATGCCGTCGAGATCGTCGGCGGTGGCGCCATGGCGTTGCAGTGCGTCCGGGGGGACGGTGACCCACGCGAGGCCGTGCTCGGGCTCCACCACCAGGGTCTCCAACACTTCCGTCATCAGACGCACCCGTCCCTCGGGGGCGCTCGCATACACCGACGCATAGATCGACTCGGGCTCCACGCCGCGCTCGAGCAACGCACCCGCGACCCGGAGGGCGCGGGGCGTGGTATTGGCAAACCGGAAGGCGCCCGTGTCGGTGAGGATGCCCACGTACAGGGCCCGCGCGGCGTCGGGCGAGAGCGGCCACTCGAGCGCGCTCGCGAAGTCGAACACCAGCTCGGCCGTGGCGGCGGCGTCGGGCGCGACCAACCGCGGGCCGCCCGGGAGCGAGCCGCCGCTGACGTGGTGATCGATGCACGCGACGGTGTGGGAATGAGTGATGGCGCGCGCGAGATCTCCCAGCCGGCTCATGTCCGAGATGTCGAGCACCACCACGACGTCGGCGGACTCGATTTCACGCGTGGCCCGGTCGGAGTGATCCGCGCCGTCGGGCACCAGGAAATGGAAGCGCTCCGGGATGGGCGTGGGGTTGGCGATCGCCGCCCGGAGCCCCCGCGCGGTGAGCAGGTGCCACAGCGCCACTTCGCTCCCCACGCCGTCGCCATCGGCGTTCACGTGCGTGGTGAGGGCGACACGCCGCCCGGGCGCGAGCACGGCGGCCACTTCCTGCGCGGCCCGAGCGCGCTCGGGAGGGATCGACACTCCATTCGTGGTCATGGCATCAAGATAAGCAGAAGGCATCGCGGGAAGGCGTCTCGGAAAGACGTAACGGTCTACGCCACCGACGGCCGCGGCTCGGGTACCCTGCGCTGCGAGAAGACGACGCAGCCCGCCAACAAGAGCAGCATCGTCCAGACGATGACGCCGTAGCCGTCGATCCCGTACTGGACTGTTCGGCCAACCAGGTCACGTCCCGTCCCGCCGCTCACGACGATCAGCGCGAACAGGACGTATACGAACGCGCGCAGCCGCCGCGGCAATTCCGCCACCCGGATCGAGAGGAAGACATAGAACGTGAAGAGCAACGTCACCAGATGCGCCTTCCAGGTGATGCCGGACAACAGGTGGCCCGCCAGAAACACGCTCCCGAGCTCGAAGGCGCTGAGCGGAGCGTCCCGCAGGCGCAGGACGATGAGGTTCGCGAGGAATGCGAGCAACACGAGGGCGGCGGCGGCCCGGTAGATCGCCGCCGCGGTCTGCTCCGACACGGGTACGAGCGGCCCGTAGCCGGGGTTGGGCTGGTCGGCGGGCGGGAGCGTGAGACGATACACCAGCCCTCCGAGGTTCTGGTTGGTGCGGCCGGTGATGACGCGCCCGCGCTCGAACTGACTCAGCACCTTCGTGTGGTATTCCGCCAGATCCGTGAGTCCGGTGCGGGGGCCGCGGAACGCGAGCGGCAGCAAGAACGCCCCGGCCACCGCGGGCACCACGGCGAGCGCGGCGCGGCGACGTCCGCGCACCACCAGCCAAACGACGAACGTCGCCGGGACCAGCTTGATCGCGGCGGCCGCGACGAACGCAGCCGCGGCGCGCCAGTCTCTGCCGTCCAGGTACGCCCTGATGCCAAGCAAGCAGAGGACCAGGATGATCTCGTTGACGGAGATGAGGTTCATGTTGTTGAGGAAGAACTGCAGCGAGAGAACCACCGCGACCGCGAGCGGCCACGTGGCGCGGTTTCTCTCGGGATGCAACGTATCGAAGATGCTCTTCGTGAGGACGACGGCGACGGGGATCAGCAGTCCGTTGAGGATGCACAGGAGTACCGCCGACGCCTTGAGCGGCAGCAGCGCGAGCAGCTGGAACACCATCCCCGCGAACGGCGGATAGGCGGGGCCGCGGACCCCGGGGGGGAGGTCGAACAGCGGTTGACCCGTCAGGAAATACTGGCCCTCGAGCCAGAAGGCGCCGACGTCGCTGTTGGTCACCGTCTCGCGCGACCCGCGAATCACCGACCACGGCACGAGGACGAGGAGGTAGGCGAGCGTCAACAGCGCGCGCCGCCGGGTCCAGAAGTCCCGCCGCAGGATCGACATGGCACTCAAGATAAAAGACGTCACGCGGAGGCGTCGAGCGCACGGCGTCACGCGACGGCGTTAATGCCGGGCTACGGTCCGGACCTCGCCCCGATGAACGACACGGTGTGCGGGCTCGTCCCGGTCACAGCCAGGAGCCCGCTGACGGAGAGCGTGTTCTGCTGGAGCATGAACCTGCCCGGCACTTGCACCGAAACGAGAAAGCCGGAGACCTTCACCGAGCCGGTCACGTGGATCGAGTCCGGGAGGGGATGCGTGTAGGTGCCCAGGATGGTTTCCGGCGCCTGGCCCTGAGGCACGAGGACGGCGACGAACGAATCCGCACTCGCTGCTCGGGTCAAGATGACGTGGCCCGACTCGGCCGGCGGGGTGAAAGCGGGGAGCGTGTCCAGACAGTACGACACCAGGTGGTATAACCCGTACAGCGAGTCGCCTTGCGACGCCCCGCCGCTGTACGAGGGACATGGGGTCGGCTGGTGTGGTGCGGTGCTGCCCTTGCAAGCCACCGCGATGGCCGCCCCCACGGCCCCGAGGAGCCAGGTCATGCGCACCGCCGCGTGCCGCGTCATGCGCGCAAGCTACCGGGCCCCGGCGAGGGCGTCTAGGTCTTGAGGACGCTGTGTCTCCGCCCGTAGCCGAAGTAGATCCCGAATCCGATCACCAGCCACACCGCGAGTCGGATCCACGTGTCCAGCGGCAGCGTGAGCATCAGGCCCAGACAGGAAAGAATGCCGAGCAGCGGGACGAGGGGGACGAGCGGCGTCCTGAACGGCCGCTCCAGATCGGGACGCGTGTGCCGCAGGATCCACACGCCGGCGCACACCAGCACGAACGCGAGCAGCGTGCCGATGTTGACCCACGTGCCGAGCAGCTGCAGCGGCAACAGGCCCGTGGCCAGGCAAACGGCGATGCCGGTGTAGATCGTGGACAGGTAGGGCGTGCGGAACCGCGGATGGACTTTACCGGCCCAATGCCCGAGCAGGCCGTCGCGAGACATGGAGTAGAACACGCGGGACTGTCCCAGCAGCATCACGAGGATCACGGACCCGATGCCCAGCACCGCCCCGATGTCGATCGAGACGCGGATCCACCACGGCGCGCCGATCCGCTCCATGGCGTACGCCATCGGCGCGGGGATGTTGAGCTCGCCGTAGGGGACCATGCCGACGAGCACGGCCGAAACCACCACGTACAACAGCGTGCAGATCGCGAGCGAGCCGAGGATGCCGATGGGCATGTCGCGCTGGGGGTTCTTCGATTCCTGCGCCGCGGTCGAGACCGTGTCGAACCCGATATAGGAGAAGAACACGAGGCCCGCGCCCCGCAGCACGCCGGACCAGCCGTAGGTGCCCCACTCCCCCGTGTTGCGGGGGATGAAGGGCGTCCAGTTGGCCCGCCGGACGTGCGACACGCCGACGAGCACGACCAGCAGGACGATGGCGACCTTGAGAATCACGATGAGGCTGTTTACCCGCGCCGACTCTCTTATCCCGATGACCAGCACGGCGGACATCAGCGCGACGATCAAGACGGCCGGGAGGTTGATGATCGCGCCGGTCAGGTTCAGGCCCGGATGCGCGCACCCCACGGCATGGACGGTCACCTGCGCCGCGGTGCACAGCTGCGTGGGCGGGGCGGTGAGGCTCGCGGGAATGCGAACGCCGAACAGCCCCAGCAGGGACACGAAGTGGGCGGACCAGCCGACGCCCACGGTGGCGGCGCCGGCGGCGTATTCGAGCACCAGGTCCCAGCCGATGATCCAGGCCGCGAGCTCACCCATGGTGGCGTACGAGTACGTATAGGCGCTCCCCGCGACGGGCACGGCGCTCGCCATCTCGGCGTAACACAGGCCGGCGAATCCGCACGCGATGCCGACGAGGATCATCGAGAGCGGCACGGCGGGGCCGGCGTACAGCGCGGCCACCTGTCCGGTGATCACGAAGATCCCCGCACCGATGACGGCGCCGATGCCGAGCGTGACGAGATTGAGAGGCCCGAGCGCCCGCACCAGCGCGTGCTCGCCGGTGGCCTCCGCCTCGGCGCGCAGAACGGCGATGGGCTTGGTGGCGAAGAGGGACATCCCCGAATCTGAAGGGCCCGTCGTCATGCTCACAGCGACGCGGGACGGGAGGGACTGAGGGCGGGACGAGCGGGACTCTGTTCGGGGGTCGGGCTCGGTCGTCATCCCCTGGTCCTCTCGTCGTCCCGGTCTTCACCCTCTGTCCCCCTCTCCGTTCCGGAGAGGGGGAACCCAGTACTGATGTCGAGGGCCCGTTCTTCAGCGAGGGGCGTGGGATTGGCGCCGGAGTGCTACCCGATTCGCCTCCCCCGTGCGGGATCGTCCACGCGAACGCCGAGCCTGAGGGAACCCAACACGTGATCCCAGACGGAAGTGAAACGCGCCTCGTCCTCGGGCCAGAACTCAAACGTGATGAGGCATTGGACGCGATCCCCACGTGCGAGGCATATGCGGGAGCGGCACTCGCGATGCTCTGCCGGATCGACCACGCGCACCTCGGTCCACGCGAGCGTCAGACTCTCCTGCCGCGTTTCCCGCACGGGGCCGATCGCGATCCGGTCCCGGTCATCGCCCTCGATGGCGTCGAGCAGCAGCTTTGACAGCGGCAGCCCGCTCCAATCGACCGATGGAATCCGCAGGCAGGAGACCGCGAGCACGCAGCTACTGTCGTCGGCAGTGGCCCCGTCGCGAACGTTGACCTGGCCCGAAGCAGGCTCCGTGACCCAGTCCGCCGGGAACTCCAGCACCACGGCACCAGCGTCGAGTACGAGGATCTTGTGGCCCGGTGTCGCCGTCCAGCCGTGATCCTCGGGCAGCTGGTAGACCTCCCTGGTCCATCCCATGGTCAGACCCGGGGGAGGATGTCGGCGAGGGCGATCACGAGGGGCTCGGTCGCCCCCTGCGGGTGCCACACCAGCCGCTCCCGCTCGATCGCGGGGAACGTCGCCTCTGGAGTCCAGATCTCGCCCACACGGCCGTCGATATCCAGGATCCAATACCAAGGCACGCGAGACTCCTGGTACACTCGCCGCTTGGTGAACCGGTCGGAGCGCTGGGTCGAGGGACTCAAGACCTCGATGGCGAGCAGCAGGGTTTGGATGCGGCTCCAATCGAGCGTGCGCGCCTCCTCGACGGGCACGACGAACACATCCGGCTGGACCAACACATCGGGAGCCCAGGAAATGTCTGCGGGTGAGGTCAGGACCTGACCCACCTCGTGCCGCCTGAGGTACGGGTGCAGCCGACCTACCAGTTCGCTGATGACATACTGGTGAGCGTAGCGCGGGGCTCGGGTCACGAACAGCTCCCCGTGCACCGTCTCGTAGCGGTTCCCGTCCTGGGGGAGCGCCCGCACCATGTCGGCGGTGTAGTAGGTCGGGGCGGCCATGCCCATATGATCGACTCGGCGCTCGAGGGGACGCAAGACGGCACGCTTCAACTTGGCGCCGGGCGAGCGGAGGGCCGGCATCGAAGGATCGCAAGGAGCGCCAAATAAGCGCAGAGAGCTGACCATAGCCCCCCGCGCCAGGGCTGGCGCGCTCTAGAAAACGGCGGTGCCCAGCAGGTTGGCGCGATAGCGACGCGACAGCGCGAGCCGGGCGCCACCTTCGAGGATCACCACGGCGTCTCCATGGAACCACGGCTGCACTTCGCGCACGCGGTCCAGGTTCACGAGCGCCGAGCGGCTCACGCGCCGGAATCGCTCCAAGTCGAGCCGCGCCTCGAGCGCCGCGAGCGTGGTGCGCACCGTGTGGGTCCGGTCACCCACGTGCAGCCGCACGTAGTTGCGCGCCGCTTCGATCCAGTCCACATCGGCCGTGCGCACGAAGAAGCTGCGCCCGTCATCCACGACGAGCAAACGCTCGGGGTGGCGCCGCGCGGCCGACTCCTCCGGGCCCGCGGCGACCGCCTCGTGGAGGGCGCTCAGCCGGGTTTCGAGCTGCGCCGCGTGGAGCCGACGCTCCTCGAGATCGCGGTGGTAGTCGAGCGCGTGGACTACGGCCAGAATCGCCCAGTAGATCAACACGTTCCAATGATAGAACAGCGTGAAGTTGTCGACGAGCTGTTGCGCGAAGGCATACGGCTCGCCGCGCAGGGCGTGGAGTGCGCTTTGGAAGACCACGGCGGCGACCAGGTGCACCAGGGCGAGGTCGAGGCTGGCGCCCAAATGGATAAAAAAGTGGCGGCCAAAGTTCGCCCGGTCCACCTGGAAGCGGCGCCCCAGCCACGCGACCACGAGCGCGAGCAGGCCCCACAGATACCAGTGCGACAGGCCCGTGGCGAGGGCCAGCCACCACGAGGGGGGATGGACGGCGAATCGCTGATTGGCGAGATGCAGCTGAGCGCCCGACACCAGGCCGAGCAGCGTCCAAAAACCGAACCACTTCAAGCGGTGCATGAAAGGAATCGACAGACGTCACGCGAAAACGTCAAGCGGTGGCGTCACGCAACTACGTCGCGCACCTGCGTGACGTCTTCGCGCGACGCCTCTGCGCGACGTCTCTACTCGACGCCTCTTATTCTTTCGAAGCGAGCTTCGAGTGGCTGACGCCGTACACGAAGTAGATCACGATGCCGACCACGAACCAGATGATGAGCCGCCGCCACGTAGTCCAGGGCAGCGAGACCATCAGGTACGCCGCGGACACCGCACCGAGCGGCGCCACGACGAAGACCGCCGGCGTCTTGAAGGCCCGCGGCAGGTTGGGCTCGCGCACCCGCAGCATGACGACGCCGATCGACACGATCACGAACGCGAGCAGGGTCCCGATCGACACCAGGTTCCCCGCTTCGCGAACCGTGAGCAGGGACGCCACGATGGCGACGGCGATGCCGGTGACGATCGAGGTGATGTAGGGCGTCTGGAACCTGGGGTGGACCTTGTTGACGAATTGCGGCAGCAGGCCGTCGCGCGCCATCGAGTAGAACACGCGGGATTGCCCGAGCAGCATGACCAGGATCACGGACGACAGGCCGGCGATAGCCCCGAGCTTGATCAGCGAGGACATCCAGCCGAGGCCGGCGTGATCCGCGGCGACGGCGATCGGGTCGGGGACGTTCAAGTCCTTGTAGCTCATCACGCCGGTCGCGATGCCCGACACGAGGATGTACAGCACCGTGCAGATCAGCAGCGAGCCGATGATGCCGATCGGCATGTCCTTCTGCGGATTCTTGGCTTCCTGCGCGGCCGTACTGACGGCGTCGAACCCGATGTACGCGAAGAAGACCAGGCCGGCGCCCGCCATCACTCCGGTCCAGCCGAACGCGCCCCGGTCGCCCGTGTTCGGCGGAATGAAGGGGTGCCAGTTGGCGGGGTTCACGGCGTGCGCCGCCGCCGCGATGAAGAGCAGGACGACGGCCACCTTGATGAACACGATGACGTTATTGACGTTCGCCGACTCTTTGATGCCGATCACCAACAGCGTCGTGACGATCGCGATGATGATCACGGCCGGAAGATTGAATACGGCGGGAGTGGTGCACTGCGGCGCGACGACGCCCCGCGCGGCGGCGAGGGAGCAGGGCACATTGATGTCGACGTCCCTCAAGAAGCTGACGACGTAGCCCGACCAGCCGATGGCGACGGTCACCGCGCCGAGGGCGTATTCGAGGATCAGGTCCCACCCGATGATCCATGCGATCAGCTCGCCCAGGGTCGCATACCCGTAGGTGTAGGCGCTGCCGGCCATGGGCACGAGGGACGCGAACTCCGAATAGCACAGCGCCGCGAAGATCGAGGCCACGCCCGCGAGCACGAACGACAGCACGACCGCGGGGCCGGCGTTCTGGGCCGCGACTGTCCCCGTGAGCACGAAGATCCCTGTGCCGATGATCGCGCCGATGCCGAGCATCGTCAGGTTGAGCGCGCCGAGCGCGCGCTTCAGGCTGTGATCGGTGAGGGCCTCGGTCTGCAGATCGGTGACGCTCTTGCGTCGCAGCAGATTCATGCGGTCCTCGGCTGGGTTGGAGCGACCATCGAAGCAACGGCGGGACGGCGGCTAGAGTAGGCCCGCCTGGCGGGCCTGTCAAGTCAATAGGCGAGCTGGAGGCGCAGCGTCCACGAGCGCGGCACCGGGAGTGTGCCGTAGTCCGCGATGCTCCGCGGCTGACCCGGCGCGATCGTGCCGTAGCTCCCCGACTCCGGGTCCGCCCCCGAGTACCCGGACCACGTCGCGAGATCGCGACCGGCCAGGGTGATGGTGGCCGAGTGGGCGTGCAACACAGCCGCCATTGTAGATGGCGCGTCAAACGACAGCGAAAGTTCTCGCAGCTTGAGGTAGGCGGCGCCCTCGAAGTAGCCCGGCGGCGCCGCGGCCGTCACCTCGGCCTGGGCCTGCTCGGCAAGCGGAGTCTGCCGATCGTACAGCGCACGGCAGACGAGGTACAAGCAGCGCCGCCATGCCGTCTCGTTGAACAACG
>QHUT01000132.1 GCA_003222055.1 Gemmatimonadota bacterium | reverse complement strand
GCCATGTCATGCTGAAGAACCGCTGGTGGGTCCACGGCGGCGTCACCGTGGGCCAGCTCGGCACCACGTTCTGCGATCGCAACTGCTCGCGTGGGGGACCGGCCGTGCGGGTGGATCCGTATGTCGCCCCGTGGCTAGAGCTGGACGGCGACGGACGCCCCGCGTTCGTCCCATACATCTGGTTCAACTACCGGCGTGGCGACGGCGGTCGGTCGGAACGGTTCAACGGCAACGTGCAAGTCACTTACCGCATCGCCTCTCAGGTCAACACGTCGCTGACCCTGAGGGCGACGCACAACGTGAACGATGTGCAGCCCCGGGGCCCGGACTCGACGGGCACGCACTACAGGTTCGCGCATCTCGATCAGAAAGAGGTGTCGCTCACCGGCAGGGTCGACTACACGCTCTCGACCACGCTCACGTTGCAGCTGTACGCGCAGCCGTTCGTCAGCAAAGGGACCTATTCGAACCCACGTGAGCTCGCAGACCCGAACGCCGTCGCGTTCGACGATCGCTACCAACCGTTCGCCTTTGCGCCCGGCGGATTCAACGACAAGGAGTTCAACTCGACCACCGTGCTGCGGTGGGAATACCGTCCCGGCTCCACGCTGTTCGTAGTGTGGACGCAGGGGCGGGGCGACTATGTCTCGCTCCAAGGGCCGCGCTCGCTCAGGGGCGATTTCCAGGACCTGTTCGGGCTGCATCCCAACAACACGTTTCTCGTGAAGGCGTCCTACTGGATCAACTGGTAGGGCATCAGTGCGCCGCCACGCCGTCCAGCACCAACCGCACCGCGGCCTCCTTCCAGCGCTCGCGTAACGCCGGCTCGTCGGCGCCGAGCGGTGGCGCGCTCGTGGCGATCAACGACTCGAGCCCGAGGTACGCGACCATCAACACGAGGGCTTGGGCGGCCGCGAGGTGGGGGTCGACGTCGTCGCGCACGCGCCCCCGCCCCTGGCCCTCGGCAAGGAGCACGACCAGCTGCTTGATGGCCGGAGCAAAGGGACGGGCGTCCGAGCGCCCCGCCGACGTGAGCAACAGGACGAGATCGGGATGCCGGGCGAGGAAGTCGAACTGCAGCGCGAGAGCGGCGCGAATGCGGTCGAGGGGATCCCGGCCGGGGACCGGGAGATCGCTCAGCGCCCGCTCCAGCTCGGCGGCGCCGTGGCCGAGCACGGCGGAAAATAGCCCGCGCTTCGAGTGGAAGTAGTAAAACAGCAGCTGCTTGTTCACGCCCGCCCGGCGGGCAATCCGGGCGATCCGCGCGCCGTCGAAGCCGTACCGCGAAAACTCTTCGGCGGCCGCTGCGATAATGCGTAACGCTCTGCTATTACTCAACTTCGGCTTCAGGAGGCAGATTCCTCAACCGGACGGTTGATGAAATATACGCGCCACGTCCCCCAACGCCAGGTCTCCGGGAATCCGCGCCAACCCGTTCTTCAAGAACTCGATTACGAGGCGGTTCACTTCCTCGGGCGCTTCTTCCTGGACCGAATGCCCCGCCCGCGGCACACTCAGAAAGGCAGCGCGGGGAATCCCGGCCGCGAGCGCGCGTCCCAGGGTGAGCGGTATCAGGCGATCGGCTTCTCCCCACAGCACCAGCGTCGGAGCACTGATGTGGTCGAGTCTGCCCGCGAGCGCATCGAATCGGAACGAGCGCAACACGGCACGCAGGGCCCGCCCGTACTCGGGCTCCGCGACCGGGGCATAGTACTGGTCCACGTCCGCTTCACTGACCTTGCCCGGGTCGGCGTACGTGGCCTTGAGGAGGCGCTCGGTGAGCCCCCGGCCGCGGAACGCGAACAGCAGCGGACCAATGAGGGGCCAGCGACCGACTCGGAACAGCGGCGGCTCGCGCGCGCCGAGCCCCGCCGAGCCGATGAGCACCAGTCCGCGCACCCGCTCGGGGTGCGCGATCGCGACTTCTGCGACGATGGCCCCGCCCATTGAGTGCCCGATGAGCACGGCATCGGGGAGATGCAGGGAGTCGAGCAGGGCCACGGTGAGGCGGGCGTAGGAGGCGTTGTCGTAGCCCGTGGCGGGCTTGTCGGAGAAGCCGAACCCGCGGTTGTCGAACGCGATCACCCGGTAGCCCGCGGCGGCGACCGGTTCGAGGTTCTTGCGCCACGCGTACATCGAAGCACCCAGGCCGTGGAGGAAGACGACGGCGGTGCCGCGCCCGCCGTCGATGTAGCGCAGCGTCGTGCCGCCGACGGTCAAGTGGCGGGCCGTGAAGCGCGTCCCGGCCGGAAACCGGCTCGCCTCCGGAATCGTGGGGGCGCGGCAGGCGGCTAGGGCCAGCCCACACAAGACCAGTCGGTTCACGCGAGACTCCGTAGCGCCACACGCATCACCGCCAGGATCGCCGGGTGTGAGCTCCAGATCGCGGCTACGCCCTCGCCCGCGCCGTCGGCGACGACCGCCTGGGCGTCGTCGATGAGCAGCATCGTGGGCGTGTCCACCGGGACGCCGGCCGCGACGAGCGTACCCGCCTCGACGGGCACGTCGCCCGCGACACGGAGCTCCAGGGTCGCCCGCTCCCGGGCGCGGCGCCAGGCGGGCAGCGACGGCCGCAGCAGCTCGGCGGCGAGCACGCCCTCCACCCGGCGCTCCGCCCGCGCCACGAGCTGCAGGATCAGATTGGCGGCCGCCCGGGCCCCGGCGGCCGTCCGGCTCTCCGGCTCGACGGGCTCGCTCGCGTCGCGCAGGGCCTGGCTCAGCCGGTCGAGGGCCTGGCCCTGCTCCGCGGCGAGTTGAGCGATGAGCGCCCGGGGATCGACCGCGCGGTAGCGCACCGGTCGCCCGGGGAGGCGGATCGCGGCGGCGCGCCCCGCCAGTCCCTCCAGCGCGCCATAGGTGTTCGCACGCGCGATGCGCGCGGCGTGCGCGACCGCGTACCCGGTGGAGGGTCCCAGCCGGAGCAAGGCGCCGTACGCCTGCGACTCCGTGGCGGTGAAGCCGAAGGGCGTGAGATCGACCGATCCTGGCATCTTAGTAGTAGTATAAGCTACTACGTCGTGCCGCTGCTAGACTATCTCGACGGCAAGCCCGAGCAGCCGGGCGATCAGTCCCAGCCGGAAGGTGGCGTCGGTCTGGCGCTGCGCCGGGCTCTTGCCGGCGCCCTCGAGCGGGAAGTAATGCGTCGTGAGGAGGCTCGTCGCCTTGGGCATGGTGCGCAGGCTCTTGGGGCTCCAGATGCCGCGATCGTCGCACTCCGAGAAGAGGCGCGCCAGCACGCGGTTCGCGCTCGGGATCTGCCGCACCAGCCCGAGCCGCGCGAGCAGCTCGAGCCAGTAGAGGGCGAAGGGGATGTCGCTGACGTGACCCTGCGCATCGGACCGCAGCGGGTCGCCCAGCAGCTCGAAGATCGGCTTCAGGGGCTTGCGTCCGGCGAGAACGAAGAACGCCCGGCGCGGCGCGGGCACCGAGAAATAGTGGCCCAGCCGCTCGATGAACCCCGCCCGCTCGCGCTGCACGGGGGGAAGGAACGCGAGCATTTCGACGGCGAAGATGGTCGGCGGATGGGCGAGCGGGTCGAGCACCGTCTTGCCCTGCGCCTTCTTGAAGGGCTTTTCGGCGAGCTCGCTGCGCAGGTACTGCGAGATGTTGCTGGCGATCGTGTGGGCGGTGCCACGCACCCGCGGATCGTCGCTGTGACCGCCGCGCGCCAGCGTGCACGCGGCTGCCTCCCGGCCCAGGCGGCGCGCCCAGCGCGCGAGCCCGAGGTCCGTGCGGGCGGGCTTCTGAAACTCGACGAGCAGCTCCAGCGCCCGCTGCGCAACGCTCTTATCGGGATCGTCCGGCTCGATGCGCGACAGCAGCTGAAACAGGAAGCGGTCCGCGTCCCGGAAGGCCCGCTCGCCGGGGGGCCAGCCCAGCTCGATCAGCCGCCGATACTGGTACACCGTGCCCGGCTCTGTCCAGCCGTAGGGCTTGGACGCCGCCGGCGCCAGCAAATTGCCGCCCCACAGGCCGCTGGCCTTCTGTTTCCGAGCGATCGCCTGGGCGGGCTTGTAGTCCAGCACGGCCTGGCGCAACGCCGCCAGCCGCTCGGGATCCCGCTCCGCTTCGGGCACGACTTCGCCATAAGCCCGGTACACGAGCGGCGGGCTCGCCGCCTCCACCAACCAGGACAGCGGCAGCCGATGGGACGCGGGGATTTCCAGGCGCTCGCTCCGAGGTGCCGGGGGGTGCGACCGTCAAAAAGCGGCGCAAACTTATGCCTGTATGTACCATTAGGCCAGAGGCAGCCGTGAGCGGCCCAGCTGTATTCTGTATCGTCCTACACCTCATGACGTTATGGATATTGCCCAGACTGCAATAGCTTGCACTCAAGGCTCCCCCGCCTGGGACCGCTGGAATTCCGAGCGCGGGAGCCATTGCGGCAGCGCCGACGCGTTCGCGACGGCGAGGGCGACGCGCAGCGCGACGCGCACCTCCTGCGCCATGCCGTCGTAGCGGAACGTGGGACTGTATTCATCACCAGGCTGGTGATAACGCTCCCGGTTGTAGCGCTCGGCCTGGTCCTTGCCCCAGCCGGCGGGCCGGCCCACGAAGTCTACGCCCGGCTCGATCGACAGCGCCGGCACGCCGGCTCGGGCGAACGGGAAGTGGTCCGACCGGTAGAACGACCCGCGGACGTCGGGCTGGTGCACGACGCTGAGCGATTCCGCGCGCGCCGCCTCCTCGAACACGGGCCCCAGGGTCGAGCGGTCGATGCCCAGCGCGTCGATGTCCCGGGTCGCCCCACGCACGTTCACGACGTCGAGGTTGAGCACGGCGGCGGTGCGCTCGAGTGACACGAGCGGGTCGCGTACGTAGGCCTCGCTGCCGAGTAGGCCGCTCTCTTCGGCCGTGGTGGCGACGAACAGGACCGTGCGCCGCGGCCGCGCCTGGCTCTGCACCAGTGCCCCGGCGGCGCCGAGCATCGCGGCCACGCCGGACGCATTGTCCTCCGCGCCGTTGTAGATCGAGTCGCCGTTTACGACCGGTCCGATGCCCTTGTGGTCCCAGTGCGCCGTGAACACGACGACCTCGCGACTCAGCGTGGGGTCGCTTCCGGGGAGTCTCGCGACGACGTTTTCCGACTGCACGTGACGCACGACACTCGTGAGCTCGAGCGCGACGTGCAGCCCGGTCGACGCCGGGCGGAAGTCGCGCCGGGCGGCTGCCCGTGTCAGCGAGTCGAGGCTCAGCCCGGCCTGCGTGAGGGCGGCCTGAGCGGCGTCGTGCGTCACCCACCCCGCGAAGGCGATGCTGTGCGCGGTCGGGCGATCGAGCTTGAACTGCTCCACCGACCAGGATCCGCGTACCACGTCCCATCCGTAGGTGGCGCTCTCGTTCGTGTGCACCAGCAACGCCCCCAGGGCGCCGCGGCGCGCCGCCTCTTCCAGCTTGTAGGTCCAGCGCCCGTAGTAGGTCAGGGCGCGGCCGTTGAAAATCATGGAGTCCTGGAGACCGGGGTCGTTCACGAGCATGAGCAGCACTTTGCCCCGCACGTCCGTGTCCTTGTAGTCGTCCCAGTGCCACTCCGCCGCCTGGATCCCGTAACCCACGAACACGACTTCGCCGTCCGCCACGATGTGGCCCTCAGGACGCTCCGCCCACGCGACGAAGTCATCGAGGTACTTGAGCGCGCGCGGCGCCCCGCCCCTGCCCCACACCAGCGATGGATGCGGCGTCATCCCGACGAGCGCCACCGGCTGGAAGTACGATCCGTCGGCGGCGCCGGGCTCGAGCCCCATCGCCTCGAACTGCGCGGCGATGTACTTGACGGCCAGGCGTCCCCCGCGGGTCGCCGGCGCCCGCCCCTCGAGCAGGTCGTCGGCGAGATACTTCAAGTGCGCGTCCATGGCGGCCGCGCTCGGAGCGAACACGACGGGGGCGGGGGCGGGACTGGGGCGCGACGCCGTTGTGGCACACGCCGCGGCGGCGGCGGCGACGAGAGTGACGCTGCGCATCGGGGTGCGATCCTCGTGATGGGGGTCCAAAGCAAATCCGCTTGATCCACCTTCGGCAAGGGGTCATCTTTCGCGCATGCTGCAGGCGTTGCGCTCCCGGCGCGTCGAGAAACTGCCCGACCAGGTCCGGCTCGCGGGACGGGTGTTGCTCCTCACCGCGGACCCCGGCCTGGTGCGGCGCCAGCTCGAGGGCGAGGACCTTGCGTGGCGTCCCGGGATCGAGCTGCGGGACGACATATCCACCGATGAAATCACCCCCGCCTACATCTGCTATTACTACGACGAAACGCTGGGTGATTTCCCCTACCTGGGGCTCAAGTGCCGCGACGAGTTTCCCATCACCCGCGGCGCGGTGAAGCGCGGCGGGTTCGTCGCTTCGGTGAGCGGCAAGCGACGCGGCAAGGGCTCCTCCCGCGAGCAATCCCCCTACGCCGAAATGTGTGCGGGGATCAAGCTCGTGGTCGCGGAAAACATCGAGCGTATCTACAAGGAGAACTGCCAGAACCTGGGCGTGCTCACCACGACCGATTTCTCGCTGCTCGACAAAGTGCGCCGGGGCGAAGCGATCCCGCTCAGCGCCTTCACCGCGGGCGAGGGTGAGATCACGCGGGGCATCATCGAGTACGGCGGGTTGTTCAACTTCAACGTCGCGCGCCTGCAGGGGAAGGTGGTCCTCACCCCTCCCACCACCCGGCCTCGTCCCATGACGCTGGGCGAAAAGATTCTCGCCTGCCACTGGGTGGTGGACCCCGCGCGCGGCAAGGTGGGCGTGCCGGCCGTGAAGCCGGGGGACGAGGGATTCGTCGTCACCGACATCCGCTTCAGCCACGAATACGTGACGCCCATGGCCGCCATCTTCTTCGAGCAGCTCGTCGGCCAGGACGAAAAGGTGCACGATCCCGCCTCCATCCTCATGTTCCGCGACCACCTCACCTTCCTCGGCGAGGCCATGACCCCGGAGCGCGTGAAGGACGGCTTGCTCGACGTGGCGCTCCAGCTCGAAAAGAAGCAGCGTGCCTTCGCGGAAAAGCAGGGGATCAAGCTGTACGGCGAGCTGCGGCTGGGCCACCACGGCTCGGAAGCCATCTGTCACTCGAAGATCCTCGAGGGGCACGCCGAGCCCGGCATGATCATCATCGGGAGCGATTCCCACACCCCGCACGCCGGTGCGGTCGGGTGCGTCGCGTTCGGGGTCGGCACGACGGCGATCTTCAACTCCTGGATCACCAAGGACGTGCGGCTCACCGTACCGGAGACCGTGAAGGTGGTGGTGCGGGGCCGGAAGCCCGACAACGTGACCGCCAAGGACTTCATGCTCGAGATCCTGCGCCATCCCTACGTGAAGAGCGGGCAGGCGATCGGCAAGCTGGTGGAATACTGTGGCGATGCTGTCGAGTCGCTGTCGGTCGATGAGCGGGCGACGATGACCAACATGACCGCCGAGGTGGGCGGGTTTACGGGCTACGTCGCCCCGGACGCGAAGACCGTCGAGTACCTGATGGCGTACCGCGGGATGTCACGTGCCCAGGCGGAGCGGCTGTGCGCCGGCGGCGGGAGCGATCCGGACGCTGAGTATTGCGAAGTGATCGAGATCGATGCCGGCGCGATCCGGCCGATGATCGCGCTGCCCGGCGATCCGGGAAACGGGCGCGTCATCGAACAGACGGAGCGCGTCCGGGTGGACATCGCCTATGCGGGATCGTGCACCGCCGGCAAGAAAGCGGACATGGACATGTACGCGCGCGTGCTGGAGCAGGCGGCGGCGCGCGGCGAGCGGGTCGCGCCGTGGGTGCGGTTCTACATCCAGTGCGGCTCGCAGGACGTGAAGCGGTACTGTGAGGAGCGGGGGTACCTCGAGCTGTTCCGGAAGGTCGGGGCCACGTTCCTCGAGCCCTCGTGTGGCGCGTGTATCAACGCGGGTCCGGGTGTGTCGAAGACGCGGGACGAGGTGACGATCAGCGCCATCAACCGGAACTTCCCGGGCCGCTCCGGTCCAGGACAACTCTACCTCGCCAATCCCTATACGGTCGCCGCGTCGGCGATCGCCGGCTACATCACCGAGTGGCAGGAGGGGATGGCGCTCGCCGGGCCTCCGGCCTAGCGGCCGCCGCTCGTCCCCGACAGGGCGGGCGTGGCGGGCGGCTCGGCGCCGTTCTTCGGTCGCAGCGAGCCGCGCTGATACACGCTGCGCGGGTTCCACAGCACCCACGACGTGATCCCGAGGTCTTCGGCCGCGCGGATCTGCTCGCGGATCTCGAACGGCGTGTAGCGCGGCAGCCGGCGTCCGAGTGTGAAGGCTTGCAGGAACGGCCGGATCTCGGCCGAGCCGGGCAGGGGGCGCGAGCGGTGCAGCGCGTCGGTGAGGGCGCTGCGCACGATGTGATACGGTTGGCCGTTCGGCCACGCGTATCCGAAGGCGCCGCGATAGTAATGGCTGGGATACACCATCGGCAGCACCACGTCGGCGACGCGCACGAAATCCTCCCACACCTGCCCGATCCCCAGGTCGCCCGTCGTGACCGATGCAGTGAGCCCGAAGATATCGAAGGTGACCGGCACGCCGAGCGGGCGGAGCCGGTCCTTGAGGAGCGCGACGTGGGCGCGGACCGCGTCGCGCTGGGTCACTCCCGGACGGTGGGCGGGGAAAATCGCGGTGGCCATGCGCTCCCGCGGCTCGTCGGGAAAGCGCACGTAGTCGAACTGCACCTCCTGGAAGCCGAGGCGCACCGCCTCCCGGGCCAGCTCCGCGGAGTAGATCCACACCGAATCGTTGTACGCGTCGACCCACGCGATGTTGATCCGATCGCGCCACAGTCCGCCCGTGTCGCGCTCCTTGACCGACCATGCCGGCTTCCGCTCGGCGAGCAGCGGGTCCTTGGCCACCACGATGCGGGCGATCGCATAGATGCCGTGCGCCGCGAGCGTGTCGAGCCGGGCGCGGGCGTCTTTGGCACGCACGCAGTTGTTGGCGCCGATCTGCTGGGCCGTCGGCACGGATGACGGATACAGCATGCAGCCGGTGTCGTCCTTCACATCGATGACGAAGGCGTTCACCTCGGTTTCGTCCGCCAGCCGCACGAGCTGCCACAGCTTGGACGACCCGAACGCCCACGCGTTCACGTACAGCCCCTTGATGTTGGCGGCCCGCGGGAGCAGCACGTCTTCCTGCTGCACATAACGGATTTCGACGGGGCGGAGCAGCACCTTCACTTCGTCCGCCGGGGTCGTGGTCACGACCGCCGGGGCCTGGTCGAGCGAGTCGCGTGCCACGCCATCCTGCGCAAAAAGGCCGCGACTCGTGATGAGCGCGGCCAGCAAGAGAACGCCTGCCTGCCGGACGACAACCATAGGGGGCTACACGATAGGAATGGCGTGGGCATCGGACAAGAGACGTGAGTCACATCACTTGGTGGTCAGCTGTAAGCTGTTGAACAGCAATGGGTAAGTGGCGATGCTCTGGCCGCGGTATTGCGGCCGGAAGCCGAACAGCACGACGCGGCCCTGTCCCAGCCTGACCACGACCAGCGCCGCCCGCCCCGCCACGCGGTCGGGGTGCAATGCCCACCCCGAGAGCAGCACCTTGTCCGGCTCCGTCGGATACCGGCCGACCACGCGGACGGCGCTCGAGTCGAGCACCTCGAACGCGGGGCCGCTCTCGTACCAGGCGATACTCTGGGCCGGCATGCCGCGCGCGATCGGATCGTTCGGGTCGAGCTCCAGCCGGAAGATCGACCCGGGAGCGTAGAACTCGTCGTCGGCCACGCCTTCGAGCACGTTGCGGACCGGCAGCAGCAGTTGTTGGACGACGAAACGACTCGCGTCGTTCAGGGCGACCAGCGTGCCCCCGTCCTGCGCGAACTGGCGCAGCGCCTTCACGCCATCTTCGCCCAGGCCGCCCGGGTACGGGGCCGGATACTCGTGGGGAACGCCGTCGAACAGCTCGTGCGGCGATTGGTCGGGCAGGACGATCACATCGAACGCCGCTCGGAGTTTCCCCGCCCGCACAACGGAGTCGACAACCGAGGTGTAGGGCACTTTCCAGGTGTCGAACACCCAGCGCGTCCACCCCTCGTCGATCGGCGCGGTATACGAGCGGTACAATCCCACGCGGGGGGCGTCGGGCCCGGCGAAGCGGGGGTCGCTCGGGCTCGCCGTCGGTGGCTCGACGGGGGGCGAGAGGCCGATGCGGAGCGAGTCGTGGGCCGGAACGGCCGTGACGCCCATCAAGAGCGGCAGCGTGTGGGCGGTGACGTCGTAGGGCGGGAGGGGCGGGCCGCCGGGATAAAGGCGCAGGTCGGGATACCGCTGCGGCTCGAGCAGCGTTTTCGCGAACGCCGCATACGGCTGGCGCAGCACCACGACGTAGCTCCCGGCGGGGAAGCGCTGCCCCCCGAGCGCGATGGGGTGCAGCGCGGTGCGGATCTCGACCTGGCCGCGGTGCAGGATGCCGAGCACGGAGACGAGGCCGATGGAATCCTGATGCTGACGGGGGATGACGTAGGCGTACGGCCAGCCACGCCAGCCCCTCACGGCTCGCGTCTCGACCGCGAGAAAGTTCGCGAGCCACCGATCCCGATAGCGCGCCGCGTTCTGGAGCAGGGCGTAGGCCCCGTCGGTCTGGTAGCCGACGATGTCGCGCAGCGTCCAGCGTCCGCCCGGCCAGGGGTGGCTGAAGTTCCAGGAGCGCTCCCGCGGATTGAAACCGCGCGCGCGTGTGGCCAGCTGCTCGAAGGGGACCTCGATCGGCGACGCGAGATTCGCGCTGGCCGCCTCGGACAGGATGCGGACGCCGCCGTGGTAATGCTGGTAGGCGCGGGCCGGCGTCCAGGCGTCGTAGATCGCGTTGACGGCGATACCCGTCTTCCCTTCGCCCGCCAGCTCCCACGCCATCGCCGTCCCGAGGGCGTTGACGCCGTCCACCAACAGTGGATCGACGTTCGGCTCGATGGGGTCGAGGTAGGGCGGCAGGAAGAAGCGCGATCCGTCACTGTCCTGCTGGTGGATGTCGTGGACGATCTGCGGATGCCAAACGTTGTGGATCGAGTCCACGACGAGTTGCGTCTCGATCTGCGTGAAGGCGTACCAGTCGCGGTTGTTGTCGTGCCCGACGTAGGCATGATAGAGCTCCGGCGGATCGCTGCCTTCGGCCGGGGTCCCGAGCGTGCGGCCGTACCAGTGGGCGACGATCGTCACTCCGTCGGGATTGAGCGACGGGACCAGCCACAGAATCACATTGTCGAGGATCGCCCGAGTGGCGGCGCCGGTGTCGCTCGCGAGCCGGTAGGCGAGAAGGGCGGGCGTCAGGTGTCCGCCGACCTCGTTGGAGTGAATCCCCGACGTGATGAGCACGATGGTCTTCCCGGTCCGCAGCGCCTCCTCGAGGTCCTGCGGACGCTTGGCGCCGCGGGGGTCGGCGAGCCTCGCGTTGAGCTCCCGGTACCGATCCAGCAGCCGCAGGTTCTGCGGGCTCGAGATCGCGAGCGCGACGAATGGCGCGCCCAGCGTGGTACGCCCCAGCTCGTGGTAGTGTACGCGATCGCTCGCCTTGGCGAGCGCCTGATAGTAGCGAACCAGAGTCGGCCAATCGGCCAGCCTGCGGTCCTCGCCCGGGTCGAAGCCGAGCACCGCGCGCGGCGCCGGGATGCGGGGCGGGGCGGCGGGAGCGGGCCGACGGCGGGACGGAGCGGGCCGATGTGAAGCGGTCGGGGCGTGTTGCGCCGAGGCCGGTGCCGAGAGCGACATGGTGGCGAGCGCGCACAACGCGAGCTGCGGGACGTGCCTCATGGGGGGGCCAAGATATCGAGGCGCGCCCCTTCTGACCACCGCCGTCAGGGCAGCTTGTGCAGCTCCACGCGACGGTTCTGCGCCCGCCCGCTGGCGGTGCTGTTGGACGCGACGTAGCCCGACGCGCCGTATCCCTTGGCCACCATGCGGACCGGCGGCACCCCCTTGCGCGCCAGGTAGAAGCGCACGGCCGCCGCCCGCGCCTGCGACAGCCGCAGGTTCGAGAACTTCGTCCCGGTGCTGTCGGTGTATCCCGCGACCTCGATCCGGATCTCCGGGTTCGCCACGAGGGACGCCGCGACGGCGTCGAGCACCAGGTACGAGTCGCGCGTCAGCACCGACCGGCCGGTCTCGAAGTTCACGCCCCGCAGGATCAGCGTGGGCCGCGGGGGCGGCGCCCCCGGCGTGGGCGGTCGCGCCGCTTCGGGCGCGAACAGCACCAGGCAGCCGTTCGCGTCCACCTGGCTTCCCGGCGGCGCGGGCGGGCACTTGGCGGGCGCGCCGGGCTGGGCGACGGGCGCCCTGACGGCCTCGACGGGGAGCGGGCAGCCGGTCGCGTCGACCCTGGTGCCGGCGGGCGTGTTGGGGCACTGGTCGATGCCATCGGGTACGCCGTCCAGGTCGGCATCGAGCGGGCACCCGTCGGCATCCACGGTCGCGCCCTTGGGTGTGTTGGGACACTTGTCGAGGCCGTCCGGCACGCCGTCGCCATCGGCGTCCATGGGGCATCCCTTGGGATCGACCGCCACACCCGCGGGTGTCGCCGGGCACTGATCGATGCCGTCGGGCACGCCGTCGGCGTCGGAATCGATCGGACAGCCCTTCGCGTCGACCTTGACGCCGAGCGGCGTGTTGGGGCACTGGTCGAGCCCGTCGGGGACCCCGTCGGCGTCGGAGTCGGTGGGGCAGCCGGTGGCGTCGACGTGCGCACCGGCGGGAGTGCCCGGGCACTTGTCGAGCCCGTCGGGCACACCGTCTTGGTCGGCATCCAGCGGGCAGCCGCGCGGATCGACCACCGCGCCGGCGGGTGTCCCCGGGCAGGCGTCCTTGTTGTCGGGCACGCCGTCGCCGTCGGAGTCCTGGCGGAGGGTACCGAGGTGGAGTACCGAGAGGCCGGCGGTGCCGAGATAGTGGGTCACGGTCGTGAAGCCGAAGTTCGACTGCGTGCTCGGCGTGACGATCGCCCGGCCCTCGACGCGCAGGGCGATGCGATTGGTGAGAAAGAGGCGGATCCCGGCGCCGCCGTGCAGCGCATTGTCGGTGAAATGGTAGGGGGCGCGCGTTCCGAAATCGAGCAGCGTATACCCGCCGAGCGCGTAGACCGTGAGCCGGGGCGCGTGCAACGCGTTGACCACGAGCGACGCGCTGCCGATCAGGGGCTGCAGGGTGTTGGCCGTCCCGCCCGGCGGAGTCACCGTGTACTCGGGCTGGAAGAGCAGTTCCCCTTCGACGCCGACGAACTTGCCCAGGAAATAGCCCAGCCGGACACCGCCGCCCGGCTTCCGCCCCAGGCCGAACGCGGGGTCGTAGTGCGTATAGGAGGCGAACGCGCCGGCCTCGAACTGTCCCGCCCGTTGCGCCGGGAGGGCCCGCGCTACGAGCGCGAGTGTGCCCGCGAGCACCGCGATTCGTCTCACGGTATCTGGTGCAGCTCGACGCGCCGGTTCTGCCCGCGTCCTGCCGCCGTCGTGTTGGGCGCGATCGGATTCGCGGGTCCGTAGCCCTTGGCGGTCATGCGGTTGGGAGCGACGCCGCGGGTCGCGAGATACGCCCGCACCGCTTCGGCCCGCGCCTGCGACAGGCGGGCGTTGGTCGCGGCGGAGCCGGTGTTGTCGGTGTAGCCAGCGATCTCGATGCGGATGTCGGGATTCGCCTGGAGCGACTGGGCGACGATGTCGAGCACCGTGAACGACTCGGGCTTGAGCGCCGACTTGCCCGTTTCGAAGATCACGCCGCGCAGGATGACGGGCGTGCGCTCGGGGGTGAACAGAATCGGGCATCCGGACGCATCCACGCGCGTGCCGGGCGGCGTGTTGGGGCACTTGTCCTTGGTGTCGTCGACGCCGTCGCCATCCGAGTCCTTGAAGCGCTGGCAGCCCACGCTGTCCACTTCCGCGCCGGGCGGCGTGTTGGGACACTTGTCGATGCCGTCCGGCACGCCGTCCATGTCCGAGTCGAGCGGGCAGCCGGCCTTGTCCACCATTGCTCCCGCCGGAGTATTGGGACATTGGTCGACGCCGTCGACGACTCCGTCGCCGTCCGCGTCCGCGGGGCAGCCGCGGGCGTCGACCGTGGCGCCGGCGGGCGTGTCGGGGCACTGATCGATGCCGTCGAGCACACCGTCGTGGTCGCTGTCGGTGGGGCAGCCGGTCGCATCGACGTGTGCCCCGCGGGGCGTGCTGGCGCAGCGGTCGAGACCATCGAGCACGCCGTCCCCATCGGAGTCGGAGGGGCAGCCACGCACGTCGACCGTGGCCCCGCTGGGAGTGTCGGGACAGGCGTCGCGGCGGTCGGGCACGCCGTCCCCGTCGGAGTCCGCCGCCGGGCCTCCCCCCGCGAACACCGACAGCCCGACCGACCCGACGACATGACCGGCCCAATCGGCGCCGGCGAAGCCGGTGTTCGGTGCGTAGATCCCCCGCACCTCTAGCCGCAGGGCGGCGCGATCGCCCAGGAACACCCGGTCGCCCAGCGCGCCGTGGATCGCGTCGTCGGTGAAGCGGTACGGGTCGGCCTGCTCGAAGTCGAGGCGGGAGTACCCACCGAGCATGTAGAAGACGTTGCGGGCGCCGCCGAAATTGAGGACGAGGCTCGCGGCGCCGACGGCCAGCGTGGCGGATGCGCCGCCCGTCTGCGGCGTGAGACTCTGATAGTCGCCGTCGAGCTCCGCGCTCACGACGTTATTGAAGAAGTACGCCAGCCGGGCCCCGCCGCCCACCTGGTTCTCGAGATTGAACACGTGATCGTAGCGGGCCAGCGACGCGAAGGCTCCGAGCTCGAACTGGTGCGCGCGTTGCGCGGCGAGGCTGGCCGGAGCGCCGGCGAGCACCGTTGCCGAGACGAGGACGATCGCGAGCGTGCGCACCGGCGGCCCATCCCGCTTGAGGTCGCACTACGGTAACAATTCGGCCTTCGGTTCGAAACCCCGGAGGCCGGTTCCCGTGACGCGCATCACGCCCTACTGGCGCCCGTTTTCACCGCGGACGAAGCGCACGGCCTTGGCGAGGTGGTCGGCCAGCGCCGCCAGCTCGGTGGCGCCGCGGGCCAGCCCTTCGATCGCGCGGAGCTGCTCGGCGGCGGCGGCGGCGACGGCTTCCGCTTCCTGAGTGGACGAGTGGGCGCCGCCCTTCGCCTGCTCGAGCGACCGACCGATCGTGACCGCTCGCTCGCGGATGCCGTGCGCCAGCTCCGCGACCCGCTTGCCGGCGCGCGCCGTGCCGGAGGCCGCTTCGGCGATGCGGGTCAGATCCTGGAGCCAGTCCGTCGAGCCCCGGACGACGTCTCCCAGGTCGCCGCGAATGCGCTCGAGCAGCTGCGCCGCGCGGTCCAGGGCCCGCCGCGTGTCCTGGGCGGACTTGCCCACGTTGCGGGCCTCGCGGCCGCTTTCCTCGGCGAGCTTGTGGACCTCGTCGGCCACCACCGCGAAGCCGCGGCCATGTACGCCGGCGCGGGCCGCCTCGATGGTCGCGTTGAGCGCCAGCAGGTTCGTCTGGTTCGCGATGAAACCGATCGTTTCGGAGAACTTCTCGACCTGCTCCGCCACGTCCCGCAAGCGGCGCACTTCGCGGGCGCTCTCCTCCGTGGTCACGTCGAGGTCGGAGAGGCGGCGCACCGCCGCCTGCGTGGCGAGCCGGATCTTCTCCGTCGTCTGCTCCATCTGCGCGCCCGACGCGCGGGTCTCGTCGCCCGCGGCGGCGACCTCGCCGGCATGCTGGGCCAGCTCTGTCGCGTCGCGGGCGACCGCGCTCACCAGGCCCGCGGCCTGCGCGGCGCCCTGGCTCGCCCGCCGCGCCGAGGCGGCCACCTCTTCGCTCGACGCATGGATCTGTTGGGTCGTGGCGGTGAGGGTCTGGATGTAGGAGCTCGTCCGGTCGGATGCGCCCACGACGGGCTGGACCGAGCCCTCGATGGCGAGCATGAGCGCGAGTTGCGGCGCCAGGAGCGCCAGCATGTCGCCGTCGGAATCGCGGTACATCGCCGGGTCCGAGTGACGCACGCTCCACACGCCGACCAGCTGCGCGGCGTGGTACAGCGGCACCAGCACTTCCGATCCCGGCTGCTCGCGGCCGGGCGCGACCACCTGCTCGTGCGCGAGGGCCCGCGCCACCACCGGGCGCCGCAGCCGGAGCACCTCGCCCGTGAGACCGGCGTTGGCGTCGTAGCGGAACGTGCCCCCGGCGGGCGCGGCCGTGTCGGCGATGAGTTCCATCTCGTTGGTCGCGGCGTCGTAGCGTGCGAACCCCATGTGCTCCCAGGGCACCAGCCGGCGGGCCAGCTCCTGGATGCGCGGAAAGCTCTTCGCGAGGCTGATGTCGCGCGCGATCGCTTGCCCCAGCCCCTGGATCAGGGCCAGCTCGTCGGCCCGCACACCCCGGCGGATCACCGAGAACGTCGCCGCCGTGGCGCCGGCGAGGCCGGCGCCGATCACGAGAAAGGCGGCCGTGTCGACGCTCGTGTGCATCAGCGCGAGCCAGCCGAGCGCGAGCCCGGCCGAGCACGCGTACACCACCGCCTCCCAGCGCGCCGTGAGCCGTGAGTCGACCCAGGCGAGCGAGCGCCCCAGCGCGAGCTCCAGGTAGAACGTCGCGTTGACGACGCAGGGGAGCAGCACGAGAAACACGACGAGCGTCGGCAGATTCGCCGCCGCGATGGCCGGGGCCCCCGTCGCCCCGCCGAGTCGCTCGTACACGAGCCCCGCCACCGCCCCTCCCGCGGTGAGGTGCGCCGCGTTATCGAGCGCGGCGGCCGGCGGCAGGCGGCGCAGTGCCACGTCGCCCACCAGCATCGCGGCCGGGCCGACCAGGACGCCGAACGGCCAACCGCGGTCGAGCATGGCATACGCCATCACGCCGAGGATGTAGGAGGAAAAGCCGTTTCCGGGGAGCGCGATGCCGAGGCGCCGGGCCAGCGCGCCGACCATCACGAGCACGACCAGCTCTTCGGCGACGTCCGCACCGAGCGCCGAGCGTCCCGCAGCGTAGTTCGCCACGGCGGCGGCGATGGCCGCGACGGCGCCGAGCGCGACCAGCGCGCGTATCAGCAGGCCCGGCGACGCCTTGAGGCGGGAGAGGGAACGCATGGCAAGCCCGGAGCAAGGTCGGCCCCTTGGCACGGCGTGTCAAGCGCGACTATCGTTTACGACATGCGTATCACGATTGAATACTGCGTCGTCTGAAACTACGAGCCGCGGGCCGCCGGTCTGGCGGCCGAAATCCGCAAGACCTATCCCCATGCCGACGTGAAGTTGATCCAGTCGTCGGGCGGCGTGTTCGAAGTGGAGGTGGATGGGCGCCGCATCTTTTCCAAGAAGACGCTGGGCCGGCACGCCGAGCCGGGAGAAGTGCTGCGCCTGATGCAGCAGGTCGCGCCGCCGTCGCGTTGAATCGCGGACGCCGCCGACCGCGGCAGGGGACAGGCGCGGCCCCGCCGCGCCTCCGTGCGACGATCCCCAACTCCTGTTGACAGTTGCCGTTAGCACGGCGTCTCCGGCTGTGGCACGGCCCTTCCAATGGAGGCCCGAGCCAGGGAGGTGACCTATGAAACACATGATCTGGGCAGTCGGGTTGGCGCTCGCTCTCGGGGCCACGCCGGCCGCGGCGCAGACGCGCGTGAGCGTCGCAGTCGGGTTCGGCGTCCCGCGGCCGTTCGTGCACGGCGTCGTCGTCGTGGGCCGGCCGTTCGGGTACTATCCACCCGCGGTCGTGGTCGTGCGGCGCCCGTACTTCTACCGGCACCGGCGGCCGCCGCTGTTCGTGCGGCGCGTGTACGCGGGGCGCTACCATCATCGGCACCGCTGGGACGACGAGTACTGAGGCGACCGCGCGTAGGTCGAGTTGGGGAGCGGGAGGCGCGCACGCCTCCCGCTTTTCGTTCCAGGTCTTTCTATATTGCGACGGTGCGCCTGTCTCGCGACCACTTCCTTCCCCCCGATCCGACCGCCTTCCTCGCCGCCGAGCCCGCGACCGGGCGCGTGATCGTGATCGCCCCGACGCGCGCCGCGTGCGAGACGATCGAGCTGGCGATGGGCCTCGAGATCGACACGCTGCTCGCCCGGGAGCACGGCGACGACATCCGCCGCCTGGCGGCCTCCGAGCGCGGGTTCGGCATCGTGGCGGGGACCGGCACCGGTAAGACGCTGGCGATCCGGCCGATCGCCGCCACCGTGCTGGGCGCGTCGCTCAAAGTCGGCGTGGTGAACCGCGAGCGCGAGGCGACGCCCGAGACGCCCACGTGGAACGTCGTGATCGTCACCACGGGAATCGCGCGCCGCTGGTTCGAGGACGGCCTCATCACCGCGCGCGACACGCTGGTGGTCGACGAGATCCATCAGACCTCCGCGGAGCTGGAGCTGTGCCTCGCCCTCGGGAAGCGCGCCGGCTGCCGCTTCGTGTGGCTTTCGGCGACGGTCGACCCCGCGTTTTACGCCCGCTACCTCGGCTCGGTCGAAGTGCTCGAAACCCGCGCGTTCGATCCCGCCAAGGCAGCCCGCGTGCGGGTGCTGGCGCAGCAGCCGCTCGAATTCCTCGACGAGCGCTTCATGAAGCGGGTGCTGCGCGAGCGACGCGGCGTCGCGGTGTTCGTGCCCACGCGCGCCGAGGTCGAGCAGATCGCGCGGGAGCTCGGCAGCCGCTGGCAGGGACTCCCGACCGCCTTCTACCACGGCGGCGAGCCGATCCGGGTGATCCGGCCCTTCCTCGACGGGCAGGTGCGACGCCCTTTTCTCCTGGCGATGACCGCGGCCGGGCAATCGGCGCTGAACATCCGCGGCCTGGACACCGTGGTGATCTACGACGCGCGCTACGCCAACGTGGTGGAGCGCGGCCGCAACGTGCTCACCCGGCTCTACCTCGGCGCGAACGAAATCCTCCAAATGGCGGGGCGCGTGCACGGGCGGGTGGACGCGGGCGAGGTCTACATCCTGAGCGATCGGGACCTGGTGTTCGAGCAGCTCGAGCCGACCCCGCCCGAATTCCAGCTCGCGGGCGACGCGGAGCGCGTCGCCATCACGTGCGCGGCGCTCGGTGTCGATGCGCGTGACTTAGACCTCCCCGTGCCGCTCGACCGCACGGCGTATCGCGACGCCGTGGATCTCCTCACCGTGCGGGGCCTGATCGAGCACGGGCGGCTCACCCGGTACGGCCGTGAGGTGGAGGCGATGCCGGTGGAGCGGCCGTGGGGCGAGCTGTTGTACCACGCCGACGCCGAGCTCATTCCCATGGTGGCGGTCGCCGCGAACATCGAGTCCCTGCACCGCATGACGCGGGAGGAGCGGGACTTGCGCGGGCTGATCGTCTCCGGCAGCGATCACCTGACCGCGTACAACGTATACGCCGAGGCGGTCAACAAGCACGGCTATGCGGGGGAAGTTTATGGATTGCCGCGCCACCTGTTCCGCGACAACGTCGACGCCTGGGCGGAGGGCCGTGGCGTCCTCGTCAAGGCGATCGAAGACGTGGCGCTGGGCACGGCGTCCGTCTATCGCCAGCTCGAGCTCCCGCTGCCCGAGCGGCTGCCGTACGCCGGCGACAAGACGCTCGGTGCCTTCGCGGATCTGGTGGCCAAGATCATGCCGTTCGACCTGGTGATCGACGAGGAAACGGCGGACGGGCGCGAGGCGCGCGTGAGCCGCGGCTCGGTGTGCGGCAGCTGGGGGGCGGTGGCTGGCACCCTGCGGTACTTCGCCGACCGCTTCGGTGTGCCGCGCGCCAGCATCGAGGGCACCGCGCTCCCCGAGCGCGCGATCCGCCGGTACGCGCGCCGCGGTGCGCCCACGGTCGTATTCGAGCGGCAGCGGCGGCGCGAAGGGCTCATGGTGGTCCGGACGGTCGAGTACTTCGGCTTCGTGCTCGAGCGCGATGTCGAGCCGCTCGCCACCCGGTTCCCCGCGGAGCTCGCGGACGCCGCGCGGGCGGCCTTGGTCCAGGCGCTGCTCGCCGGCGAGACGCCGCACCCCGACCAGGGGCGGCTGCGGCGAGCGCTCGAGCGATTGGGGTTCTATTGGCGCCGCTCGGGCGGCCGGCTCGCGGGCACCGCCACGGACCAGGTCGCGGCTCTGCTGGGCGCGCAGCTCGCGCCCGTCGGCTCGTGGGAGGAGTTCCTGGCCGCGCGGCTGACGCTCGAAGTCGACGCCATGATTCCCGAGGGCGAGCGGCACGCGCTCGACGCGCTGCCATCGTCGGTGCACCTGTATGGCGACCGGGTCCCCGTGGACTACGAGGTCGAGCGGGGCGTGGGCGTCGTGCGGCTGCGTCTCAAGGAGGGCCAGGCCAGGCGACTCCAGCCGTCGGACGTGCCGCCGTTCGATCGCCCGGTGCGCTTCACCGTGCTGCGGGGCAAGCGCGAAGCGCTGCGCTCGGACTCGCTCGATGAGCTGCGTCGCGGGCTGAGCGGCCTGTCGCGCGGGGAACGACAGCGCCTGGTGCGAGGGGGCCGGCGCGGACGGCGACGCTAGGACCAGGGTTCGGGCCACGCCCCGTGTCACATCGACGCCACAACTCCTTTCGGCCCGTTCCGGGTGGGAGAGGTCCTTCGTGAGAGAACCCAAGGGCCCCGAGGGGTGTGACCTTGCGACGTGTCGCGGGTCACTTCTTTTGGGGTCGGTGCTCTCTGGAACTTTGACCCGGGACTCAGGCTATGCATGGACATATGTCAGCGAGAGAGAAGAACTCCAGTCTCCCACCCCAGCCGGGGATCGCAGCGCTCGGTCAGGCGGTGCTGGAAACGTTCGGCGAGGGGGTCGTGGTGTTCGACCCGTACGGTCGGATGCTGTACGCCAACCAGCGGGCTCGTCGCGTGATCGAAAGCCTCGGTGACGGCGCCGCGCATCGCGGTGATCACCTGCGCGAACGCCTGATGGCGTTTGGCGGCCGGGCGCGCACCCTGAAGCAGGGCTCCATGGAGCTCGGCGAGGCGGTGTTCCTCCCGGAGGGCGATCACGGCCGCACGCTGGCCGAGCGCGAGCGCCAGGCGATCCTCGATACGCTCGAGGTCACGCACGGCAAGCTCGCCGAGACCGCGCGCCGGCTCGGCATCAGCCGTACCACCCTGTGGCGCCGGTTGCGCGCCTACGGGTTGCGACCCGACGGGCAGGCTGGCCACGTGTCGGGCGCGCGCGCCTAACGGCGCGACGCCGCTCCGTTCGATCCTGGCGTTGGCGTTTCGCGCCGTCTAGCTTCCCGCTCGGGTCACACCGTGCGGGACGCGATTGTCGGCTACACCCTACGTCATCGAGGAATACGTCCGCTGGTCCGACGTAGACTTCGCCGGGATCATCTTCTACGGCTCCTACGTCCGCTTCTTCGAGATCGCGGAGACGGAGCTGTTCCGGGCGTGCGGCCTCGCCTACGCCCGCGTGTTCGACCGCTACGACATCTTCCTCCCCCGCAAGGCCGTCCATAGCGAGTTCTACTGGCCGGCCCGCCTCGACGACCGGTTGCGCGTAGCGACGTACGTCGGCCGGGTGGGCACAAAATCCATGACCCTCAACTTCGACGTGCTGCGCGACGGCACGCCGGCGCTCGGCGCCGCCGGCTGGATGGTGCTCGTGTGCGTGGACCGCAAGCGACTTCATCCCGAGCCCCTGCCCGGCGGGCTCGTGCAGGCGCTCGCCCCCCACACGCTCACCACCAGCGCCGCGCGCGCCCTGCTGGGCGTGCCCTCGCCGCCGGACAAGGGAGCACGCGCCTGAAGGGCCGGGGGGCCGTCACGCTCGCGCTCGTCGCCCTCGGCACCGCCCGGTGCCGGGCGTGCCTGCACGAGCCACGGGTGCGTACCGTCATGACCCGGTCGAGCAAGGACACCTTGCGGTTCGAAGCTCCGGTGCGCGCGTATCGTTGCACCCGTCCCCGCGGGCAGATCGTGGGCGGCCTCCTGCTCCAGGGTGTGAACGACGGTAACGGCATCGTGGTGTGGTTGCGTACCCCCGACTCGATCACCCTCGGCGCCTGGCCTCTGCTGCAGCGCGGGGACACGCTGTCCCCGCGTGGCGCGACGCTCGGCGTGCGGTTCATGATCGGCGACGCGGCGCACGGCGCGCCGCTCGACAGCGGCACGGTCTGGGTCACGCGAGCCGACAGCGCGGTCGCGCTTGCGGCGCGGGGCACCGGGACCGAAGCGCTCACGTCGACGCACATGACCGTCGAGGCGACGTTCGACGCGGTCCGCATCGGCACGGACACCGTCTCGTGCCGGTCCCAGCTGTGAGCGTGCGGATCGGGATCATCGGCACCGGGTTCGCCCGCCGCGTCCAGCTCCCGGCCTTGCGGCTCGTGCCGGGGGTGACGGTGACGGCCATCGCGAGCGGGAGCATGGAGCGCGCCCGCGCGGTGGCCGCCGAGTTCGCCATCCCGCACGCCTTCGGGAGCGGCGAGGAGCTGGCGCGCGCGAGCGACGTGGACTTGGTCCTGGTCTCCTCCACGCCCGACCTTCACGTGCGCCAGGCGATCGCGGCGCTCGAGGCGGGGAAGCACGTGCTGTGCGAGAAGCCTATGGCGCTCGATGCGCCGCAGGCGGCGCGCATGCTCGAGGTGGCGGACCGCAGCCCGGGCCTCGCCCGCATCGATCACGAACTGCGCTACGAGCCGAACCGCCTCAAGGCGCTGCGCCTGCTCGGGGAGGGGGCGATCGGCCCCCTGCTGCACCTCGAGTTGGTGCTCCGGCCGTACCTGCGCGGCGACGGCCGTCCCCAGGCCGCCGATGCGCCCTGGAGCTGGTGGTACGACGCCGCGCGCGGCGGCGGCATCCTGGGCGCCGTCGGCTCGCATCTCATCGATCTGTGCCGTTTTTGGACGGGGAGCGAGGTCGTCGAGGTGAGCGGCCGGACGGCGACGCTCGTGCCGGCACGCGTCGACGAGCGGGGCGTGCGCCGCGCCGTGACTGCGGACGACTATGCCAGCTTCGTGCTGCGGCTGGCGAGCGGCGCGCTCGCGACCATCACGCTCACCACCATGTCCGGGCACGGGCCCGGTCACTTCGCCCAGCTGACCGGGCGAGAGGGCACACTGGTCCTGACCGGCGAGACGCGGCTGGAAGTCGGCCGTCCCGGCGCTCCGCTCGAAGACGCCAGCGCGCCCGACGAGCTGTGGGAGCGGACCACGCCGAACAACATGTGGGCCCGTTCGTTCGTGCGGCTCATGCAAGACCTGGTCGCCGCGGTGGAAGGGCGGCCCGCCACGGGAACAGCCGCCACGTTCCGCGACGGCTGGGCCGTGCAACGCGTGATGGACGCCGTGCGCGGCGGCTCGGGCGTCCGGTTAGATTGACGCCGTGGAGCAGACCTATTTCCGCCGCGGCTTCGGCCTCAAGGGCGACATCGAAG